>JAZSCV010000047.1:0-25511 GCA_045530855.1 Acutalibacteraceae bacterium | reverse complement strand
GTAAGCTCTGCTTTAAACTGATGATTTTCAAGGTCGCAAACGATTTTAGAAAGCTTACCGAGCGCACTGTGCTTTGGTGGCTGAGATGAATGACCTCCCTTTGCATTAACAGAAATCTCAAAGTCAACGTGACCTTTTTCTGCAATACCAACACCTGCAAGGTGACCATCAATAACCTTATCAACCTTAACATTAAGGATAGCACCGCCTTCGTCAATAACGCTATCAAGCTTAATGCCCTTTTCCTTGAAATATTTCATCATACATGTTGCGCCACAAGCATCGCCCTCTGCCATAACCTCTTCGTTATGACCGAAGCAGATATAAATATCTCTCTCAGGCTCATAGCCTTCTTCAAGAAGTGTTTCAACAGCTTCCATTACACCGATAAGGTGGTTTTTGATATCAAGAGCGCCTCTGCCCCATACAAAACCATCAGCAACTGTACCGCTGAATGCGGGATATTTCCAATCATCCTCTGTACCTGGAGTTACAGGAACAACGTCCTGATGAGCTAACATACAAATCGGCTCTTTTTCAGGATGTGGGCTCTTCCAATGGTACATAAGACTTCTTGTTGAAAACATCTGAAGATCAAGCTTTTCGTGGATGAGCGGATAAGACTCTTTTAAGAAAGCATGAAATTCATCAAACTTTGACCAATCAACAAGGCTTTCATCTCTGTTGCAGATTGTTGGAATCTGAATAGCCTCTGAAAGGTGCTTGACATATCTGTCAAGATCAACCTTTTCTGCTTCAAGGTCTGATGACTCACTAACAGGTTTTGATTTGTAGGTTGTACCTGCACGAAGCATACTTACACCAACGCCTGCAGCCGCTAAAATACCTACGCCCTCTAAAACGTATTTTGCGATTTCGTTCATAATTGACACCCCTTATATATATTCATTAAATTTAAAACAATGACATCTGGTCGCTATCAGGAAGATCACCGAATGCGCCACAAGACTTTAATAAATCCACAGTAGACTTACCTGCACCTGCACGAACAGCAAAATCCTCAATTGATGAAAACTCGGTAGTTTCACTATCGCGTGCTTTTGCTAACTGCTCGGCAGCAGCCTCACCTACACCTGCTAAAGCAGAGAACGGCATTCTTATTTTGCCGTCTTCAGGCTCGTATGACGAAGCAGTAGATTTATAAATATCTATAGGTAAAAATTCTATTCCGCGAACCATAGCTTCGTAAACAATCATCATAATTGTTTCCTTACTCTTTTCCGCAGAGGATGCCTCTTTACCCTTAAGCTTGATATTCTGTAAAAGTGCTTTTACATCTTTTTTACCCTTTATCATAGCCTCAGCATCAACATCATCACCACGAACTGTAAGGTACGCGCAGTAATATTCAAGCGGATAATAGATTTTAAACCACGCAAGTCTTAATGATGCAATAATGTATGCGGCGGCATGGGCTTTAGGGAACATATACTGAATCTTATCACAGGATTCAATATACCACGCCGGAACATTGTGAGATTTCATTATATCAATCATTTCAGGAGTTAAGTACTTGTTCTTCTTTCGAACAGTTTCCATTATATCAAATGCCTGTTTGGGTTCAAGACCACAGTGCATAAGATAAACCATAATACTGTCACGAGTACCGATAACCTCTGAAATTGTACAAGTACCATCTTTAATAAGATCCTGCGCATTACCCAGCCACACGGCTGTACCGTGAGAAAGACCCGCAATCTGAATTAAGTCTGCAAAGGTCTGTGGCCTTGCTTCAAGAAGCATTCCCTTTGTGAAATCAGTACCCATTTCAGGAATCGAAAGTGTACCTGTTGGCCAACCTAACTCCTCTTCTGTTACACCTAATGGCTCAGGAGATGTACACAACTCATAAAGCTTTCTGTCGCTAATATCAATATCAAGAACATCTATACCCGTTAAGTCGGTAAGATGCTTATATATTGTGGGAACATCGTGCCCCAGCTCGTCAAGCTTGAGAAGTGTATCGTGCATTGAGTTAAAGTCGAAGTGAGTTGTAATAATATCCTTTGTAACATCATCAGCAGGGCGCTGAACAGGTGTAAAGTCCTCTACCTCGTATGTGTTAGGAACAACAACCATACCACCCGGATGCTGACCTGTTGTACGCTTAACACCGGTACAACCGATTGTAAGTCGGTCAATTTCCGCTTTTGTTACATTAAGGCCTCTTTCCTCAACATACTTTTTAACAAAGCCGTATGCAGTTTTATCTGCAACACCTGAAATTGTACCTGCTTTGAAAACGTATGCTTTACCGAAAAGCTCCTCAGTATATTTATGGGATTGGCTCTGATATTCACCCGCAAAGTTAAGGTCGATATCGGGAGATTTATCACCGAAGAAGCCAAGGAAGGTTTCAAATGGAATTTCGTGACCATCACGCACAAGCGGTGTGCCACATTCAGGACAATTCTTTGGCGGAAGGTCAAAGCCTGAGCCAACCTCATTGTGTAAGAAAAATTCGGAATATCTACATTGCGGACAGCGGTAGTGGGGCTCAAGGGGGTTAACCTCTGATATACCTGCCATAATGGCAACAAAGGAAGAACCAACAGAGCCTCGGGAGCCTACGTAGTAGCCACATTCCTCTGAGTGCTTAACAAGAAGCCTTGCTATCATATAAAGACCTGCAAAGCCGTTTTTGATAATAGAGTCAAGCTCTCTTTCAAGACGCTTTGCAACAACCTCAGGTACAGGGTCACCATACCATTCTTTTGCCCTGTCCCAACAGCAATTTGTAAGGTCCTCTTCCGCACCGGGAATAACCGGGTTGAAGGTGCCGTCAGGAATAGGTAAAATACCCGGCTCAATCTGGTCTGCAATATAGTTTGTGTTTGTAATTACTACCTCTCGTGCAGTTTCTTCGCCTAAATAATCAAACTCTGCAAGCATTTCTGCTGTTGTTTTAAGATATAAAGGTGGTTGATTATCCGCATCCGAAAAGCCTTGTCCTGCTTGGAGAATAGCTCTGAATTTAGCGTCATTCTTATTAAGAAAATGAACGTCACCTGTGGCAACCGTCTTTTTACCTAATTCATCACCTAAAGTAATGATAGCTCTGTTAATATTGCGGATATCATTGAAGTTTTCGATGTTTTCACAACCATCACGCTGACTTGCAATCATATACTCGTTGTTTCCGACAGGCTGAATTTCAAGATAATCGTAGAAATTTGCAATCTCTACAAGCTTTTCGTGGCTCTGACCTGTTAAAAACGCGTGGTAAAGCTCACCCTCTGAACAAGCACTACCAATTATAAGACCTTCACGAAGCTCGTGAATAAGGCTTTTAGGCATTCTTGGTTTTTTGTGGAAATAATCAAGGTTAGAACGGGAAACAAGCTTATAAAGATTTTTAAGACCGACTTTATTTTTTACAAGCAAAATACAATGGAAGTATCTGTCCGCCTTAATTTCCTCAACTGTTTTCTTTGAGCCGTCTTCGTTATAGTCGTTTACAAGGTAGCATTCGCAACCATAAATTATTTTGAAATCAGTGCCTCTCGCAGTATTACAAGCTTCAGGGAAAGCCTGCACACAGCCGTGGTCTGTAATGGCTATTGCCTTATGACCCCACTTCATTGCCTTTTTCACAATTGATTTGGCACTACTCATAGCATCCATAGCGGACATATTTGTATGAAGATGAAGCTCAACTCGTTTTTCTTCCGCTTCGTCAACCTCATCAACCTTATCAATAAGAGCAACGGAAACGGGCTTTATAACATAATCCTTTTTATAATCATCGTACCCTAAAGGACCGCGGACAATAACTGTTACACCATCTTTGATTTTCTGATCAAGATATTCAAGCTGTTCTTTAACATCAAAGAACTTGCAAGCAAAGGAGCCTGTGTTATCGGTTATGTTGAAATCAATTATAGAACGCTTTCCGTCCTTGGTTTCACGGATTTCGTACTTAAACACATCACCCCACACAAGAACCTCACCATCATCGTAGGAAACATCGCACATTGGCTTTGGCTTTGCATACTTGAACGCACCGTAAATTGATTTAACACTATTGAAATCAAGAGGAACATCCTCGAAATTCGGGTTAACCTCAGGTGGTTTTACAGGCTGATTTGCTCTGTCGATTTCTTTTTGTTTTTTTATAAAATCCTCAGCATCACTGTCTTTACCTATGAGTTTAACAGTAATCTGCTTATCAAAATGCTGAAGAATATATTCCTCTAAAAATTTATCTGCACCTGCGTTTTCGCAAATATCTCTGCCTCGTTTAAGGAAATTTATTGTAAAAACATCATCAACAAATGTTGTTTCTACTTCATCAAGAAAACCGTTTGTCTGAGGCACACTTTTTTTAACAACCCTGAGAAGCATTGGAAAGCATTCATACTTCAATGCTTCAGGTGGTAAAACATACTCAAATTCAACCTTTTTAAGCTTAAGTGATTCCTTCACTTCATTAGCAACAGCCTTAAGGCACATAATATTATCGAAAATATCCACATGCAAAAGTGCTGTCATACTTCTGTCTTCTTTATTTATATGTAAATCCGTAAACAGAGTGTTTCTGAGCATACTGCGATATTTTTCAGTTGCTATATATTCACCGAATATTTCCGGAAAGTTATACAATTTCATATTTTATCGATTTCGTCAAGCAATTCCTTGACAATATCCTCTTCGGATACCTTTCTTAAAATTTCACCTTTTTTAAACAAAACACCGCAACCATCACCGCCGGCAACGCCTATATCTGCTTCCCTTGCCTCACCGGGACCGTTAACAACACAACCCATAACGGCAATTTTTATGGGCTTTTTAATATTTTTCACAGCCTCTTCAACTTGATTAGCTAAAGAAACTAAGTCGATTTTTGTTCTGCCGCATGTAGGACAAGCAACTATTCTTGGTGTTTCTACTCTTAAATTCACCGCGTTAAGTATATCCCTTGCGGCATAGATTTCTTTTACAGGGGAATCTGTAATTGATACCCTGACTGTATCACCAATACCTTTAAGAAGAAGTGAGCCGATACCAACAGAGGACTTTACAAGGGAGCTTCTTTCCGTACCCGCCTCTGTTACACCTAAATGGAGCGGATACTCGCACCTTTCGGCAACAAGAGAATATGCTTTAACCATATTTTCAACATCTGATGATTTAATTGAAATAACTGTATCGTAAAAGTCACAATCTTCTAACATTTTAACATGGCGGAAGGCGCTTTCAACCATAGCCTCCGGTGTTGCACCACCGAATTTTTCGAGCAGATCTTTTTCCACAGAGCCTGAATTAACACCGATTCTTATAGGCACATTTTTCAATGCACACGCATCAGCAACTGCCGCTACCCTATCTTGTGAGCCGATATTACCGGGATTTATACGAATTTTATCTACACCTGCCTGAAGGCTTTCAAGAGCTAATTTATAATCAAAATGAATATCCGCAACCAAAGGTATTCTTGAATTTTCTTTAAGCCTACCTAAAACCTTAACGGCTTCCATATTGGGCACAGCCATTCTTACAATTTCACAGCCTGCATTTTCAAGTTCTTTTAACTGAGCGAGGTTTTTTTCAAAATCTTCTGCAGGTGCATTAAGCATTGACTGAATTGCAATTGGTGCATCACCACCAATTTTCACACCACCAACATTTACTTGCCTTGTTACACGTCTAATCATTTAAATCACCATTAAAATTGTTTTATAATATCACTTATTGTAATTACCGCCATAAGAGCTAACAAAAGTATTAACCCTACTGTGTGCACCTTACCCTCTTTGTCCGCAGGAATTGGCTTTCTTCTTATCATCTCAATAAATATGAAGAAAAGTCTACCACCATCTAACGCCGGTAAAGGAAGAAGATTAAACACACCAACGTTGATTGTAATCATTGATAAAAAGTTAAGTGCAGTTAAAATTTTATCGCTGAATTTTTCGGGCTCTGCTGTTGATTCTGCAATTGCAGAAATTGTTCCGATTGGTCCTGAAACATCCTTCATACCATATTTGCCTGTAAGTAAATCTACAAGGCTTAAGCGCACCATCTGCACAATGGAAGCAGAATCAAGGAAAGCATTTTTTACAACATTAAATACATTTGGTGTTTCACCAACAATTCTGAAATCCTGTGATATATACTGCCTGCCCTCAAAGGTAAATTGATCGAATTCAACATTCTTAAGCTCAACCTTTTTTCCATCTCTGCGCACAACCATATCAATTTTATTATCTGTATCGCGGACGAGGTTAAAGGAAATACCTTTACTTGAATACACAGGGGTATTATTAATTTTTATAATTTCATCCCCTGCGCGCAAGCCTGATGCTTCACTTGTAGCATTAGGGAAAAAGCTGTGTACCTCTCTTGTACCAACAAGCTCGCTACAGGAAAGACAGATACCAACAACTATTACACCTAATATCAGGTTAAGGATTGCGCCTGCGGCAACTATTATAAAGCGTTGCCATGCAGGTTTTTTATTGAAGGCCCTTTCGTCTGCACTTTCCTCGTCCTCACCTTCCATACTTACAAAGCCGCCTATAGGGAAAAGGCGCAAGGAATAAGCAGTTTCACCTTTCTTTTTAGAAAAGATTTTAGGACCCATACCCAAGGCGAACTCATTTACCTTTACTTTAAACAACTTTGCGAAAGAGAAGTGACCAAACTCGTGAATTGCAATAAGAATACCAAACAAAAATATTGCTAAAAGATATGGCCAAAAACTACTCCAGATAGCTAAAAATTTATCCAATACAGGTACACCACCAAATAAAATAATCAAACATTTGCTAATTTGCGAACTGTTTCGCGCATAAAGGAATCTGTATTATAAACATCCTCTAATGTATAATCAGGTTTGTTTTCAATACATTCAGAAGCATCCTTAATCAACTGAGGAATATCGGTAAATGATATTTTACCTTGCCTGAATAAAAGATTTGCTTCCTCATTGGCACAATTCACTGCCGCAGGATAAAGACCGCCCTTTGAAATTGCATCACGGCAGATATCCATACAAGGGAATGTTTCATAATCAGGCTTATAAAAGCTAAGGTTACCAACCTCCCACAAATCAAGCTGTTTTTCAGGAGATGGGAATCTTTCAGGGTAAGTAATTGCAAACTGAATAGGAAGCCTCATATCAGGGTGCCCAAGCTGTGCAATAACTGAATTATCATCGTACTCAACAAGAGAATGAACTATACTTTCTCTATGTACAACAATATCTATCATCTCAGGGCTAACATCAAAAAGCCATACTGCCTCAATAAGCTCAAGACCTTTATTGAACATTGTTGCACTGTCAATAGTAATCTTCTGACCCATTGACCAGCTTGGGTGCTTTAAAGCATCTGCAAGAGTTACCTTCCGGAGCTCTTCTTTTGTTTTACCAAAGAAGGGACCACCTGAGGCTGTGAGAATTATTCTTTTGAGTGCAGAATTTTTTGGCGCACCTAAAAGACATTGGAATATTGCCGAATGCTCACTATCCACAGGTAAAATGGCAACATTTTTCTTTTTAGCGGCATCTGTAACAAGCTTACCGCCTGCAACAAGAGTTTCCTTATTGGCAAGGGCAATTGTTTTGCCTGCATTTATAGCATCAATTGTAGGCTTAAGACCTGCCATACCAACAACGGAGTTTAATGTGATTTCCCCTTTAGCTTCCGCGGCGCAGAACGAAACACCATCCATACCGCTTAACACCTTAACAGGTAAATCCTTAACTCTTATTTTTAAATCTTCCGCCGCTTTTTCATCAACAAGTGCCGCGTAAGCAGGCTTGAATTCTCTTATCTGCTTTTCAATAATATCAACATTGGAGTATGCTGTAAGGGCTTCTATTCTGTAACCGTGCTCCCTTGCAACATCTAAAGTCTGCAAACCGATTGAACCTGTTGAGCCTAATAAATTTATACTTTTCATAAACACCTATTTTAAATTACTCATAAGATATACTGCCGAATAGAGCACAGGCATTACAAACAATGCGCTGTCGAAACGATCCATTATACCGCCATGACCGGGAAGGAGCTTACCGAAATCCTTGATACCAAAATTGCGTTTGATAGTAGATGCGGCAAGGTCACCAAACATACTGATAACGGAAAGTACTACGCTAAGAATAATAATTGCTATGTATGATATACTGCTTTCGTTTTCGAAAAAAAAGTTTTTAAAGACATAAAGCAAAAGTGTGTTAAGTAAAACTGAACCAACCACACCGCCTATTGCACCTTCAACAGACTTTTTAGGGCTGATTTTGGGGCAAAGCTTACGCTTTCCGAACTTGCTTCCCACAAAATATGCGAAGGTATCTGTCATCCACGCTGCAAAGAAGGATAAAACAAGGAAGAATACACCTTCAACCTTTGTATATCCGTCAAAATGAATGTTGATATCGCGAAAAACAATCATCAAAGAGAATGAGAACGGAATGCAAAGGGATGAAAAAATTGCAATTATAGCCTGCTCAAACTTAGTTGTTTCAAATTTGAGAAGCATAAAGATTAATGTAAGAACTACATACGCACACCCTATGGGAGCAAAAGGCACCTTAACATTAAAATGTGTAATAAACGGAATTATTGCAGAAAGAACAAGGCTTGATGCAATAATAAGCTTATTGGTAAGCCCTACAGCTTTTTCGATTTCCCAAACAGCAATTACAGAAAGAAGTGCCACAAAAACAGGGAAAACAAGTGTATTCATCAACAGTAACGCACCAATAAATACTATTCCAAATAAAAGTGCCGTTATAACTCTTTGCTTCATAAAAAACTCCTTGAAAGCATATTTGTATATGCTCTTATAAAGCCGTTAAAATCCGAACGCCTAAAGCATACGGATTTTACGGAAATTAAAATAATTCTGTATTATACTTTTACACTCCGCCAAAGCGACGGTTTCTTTTTTGAAAATCACTGATAATATCGTTTACATTTTCTTCTGTAAAATCCGGCCAGAGAATATCAGAATACCAGAACTCAGAATATGCAGACTGCCATTGAAGGAAATTTGAAAGCCTGTATTCACCGCTTGGCCTTACAATAATGTCAGGGTCAGGCTGACCTGCTGTATAGATATTATCACTTACAGTCTGCTCGGTAATGTCATCAACAGACATTTCACCACTCTGCACTTTTTTTGCAATCTCTTTAACGGCGTGGGTTATTTCTGCCCTACCGCCGTAGTTGAGAGCAATATTAACTGTAATTTTACTGTATTTGTTTGACTGGCGTTCAGCCTTTTCGATAAGCTTTAAAAGGTCTTTTGGAATACCATCCCTTTCACCTATAAAGCGGATTCTTGATTGACGGATATCGTTTTCGCGCTCTCTGTCATCTGCTTCAAGAAGGTATTCTTTAAAAAGCTTCATTAAAGCCTGAACTTCCGCTTTTCGTCTGTTCCAGTTTTCTGTTGAGAAAGCATAGAAGGTTACATACTTAATGCCGATATCTGCACAATACTCTGTAATTCTGCGGAAGGTTTTTGCGCCTTCCTTATGCCCCTCGCTACGTTCAAGACCACGTTGTTTTGCCCACCTGCCATTACCATCCATAATAAAGGCAATATGCTCGGGCAGAATATCAAACTCAGGTAAATTATTAGCCATAATCAGATTTCCATTATTTCCTTTGTTTTACCGTCTGCAACTTCATCAACCTTTTTGATAAATTCATCGGTAATCTTCTGAATCTTTTCTTCTGCAAACTTCTGGTCATCCTCTGTAATTTCAGAATTCTTTTTCATTGCTTTGATTTTATCAATGCAATCTCTTCTGATGTTACGGATACCAACTTTAGCATCCTCTGCAAACTGAGAAACTTCCTTTGAAATCTGTTTTCTGCGTTCCTCTGTAAGCGCAGGGAAAACAAGACGGATAACTCTGCCGTCGTTTGATGGGTTAATGCCGATATCAGATGCCTGAATAGCCTTCTCGATAAGAGAAAGTGTTGATGCATCCCATGGCTGAATTGCAAGAATACGTGCTTCAGGAACAGAAATTGCCGCCATCTGATTTACAGGTGTTGGGCAACCATAGTAGTCAACCTGGATTTTATCAAGAACTGCCGCATTTGCACGGCCTGCTCTTATGCCGTTATACTCATATTTGAGTGAGGAGATTGTTTTCTCCATTTTTTCTCTTGCTAAGCTAAATACTGATTCCATAAAATAAACCTCCGAAATTAATTATGAGTTTGTTACCACTGTTCCTGCATTTTCACCACAGACTGCTCTGTTGATGTTTTCAGGATCATTAAGATTAAAAACAAGAATAGGAATATTATTTTCCTGACAGATTGCAGCCGCCGCAGTATCCATAACTGCAAGATGTCTCTCGAGAAGCTCGTTGTGAGTAATTCTGTCAAACTTAACTGCATCGCTGAACTTGTTAGGATCTTTATCGTAAATACCATCTACATTTGTTGCTTTAAGATAAACATCTGCATTAATCTGTGCGGCTCTGAGTGCGGCACCGGAATCTGTTGAGAAGAACGGATTACCTGTTCCGCCTGCAAAAATTACAACTCTGCCTTTTTCAAGGTGAGAAACAGCCTTATCACGCATAAATGTTTCAACAACACCTGTAATCTGGACCGCTGACATTACCCTTGCTTCAACACCTATATCAAGAAAGCCCTGCTGTAATGCGAGTGAATTCATAACTGTTGCAAGCATACCAATGCTGTCTGCCCTTGTTCTGTCCATATCGCCACTGCTACGGCCACGCCAGAAGTTGCCGCCGCCAACAACAATACCAACCTGAACACCTTTATCGGTTACTTTCTTTACAGCACAGCAAACATCGTTAATGACATTGAAGTCGAAACCATGGCCTGCCTCACCTGCAAGAACCTCACCACTAAGTTTAAGAAGAAGACGTTTGTAAACGGGTTCCATCTTAATTCCCCTTTCAACCGTTAATTAACGGCATAAATTTTCTATATTATTTTACAATAAATGTAAACTCTTGTAAATAGTCAAATAACTAAAATTCATTAATTATTTATATATATAATATACAACAAAAAATAAAACTATGAAAAAAGATCGGCTCATAAACATTCTGAGCCGACCTTACTTTTATGAAACGCGCCTTTTCAAGCGTATTTTATCTGAAATCATTGCAACAAATTCAGAGTTTGTTGGTTTCCCTCTTTGAGACTGTATTGTGTAACCGAAATAAGAGTTAAGAACATCCACATCACCTCTGTCCCAGGCAACCTCTATTGCGTGACGAATTGCTCTTTCTACTCGAGAAGATGTACTCTTAAAGCTTTTAGCTACTGTAGGATAAAGAATTTTTGTAACTGAATTGAGCATTTCAGGGTTTTCTACTGTTAAACGGATAGCCTCACGGACATATTGATACCCTTTTATGTGTGCAGGCACACCAATCTGATGAAGAATTTCTGTTATAACAACATTGAGGTCCTGTTGCACCTCATAATGGGCAGTTATACCTACACCCTTCCAGCTGGAAATCTGTATAATTCTTTCTGCCATCATCTGTGGATCAACAGGCTTGAGGAAGAAATAATCTACACCGCATTTTGTTATTTCTCTTTCAAAATTCGGGTTATCTATACCTGACATTACTATTATGAGAGGTCTGTTTACAGGGTCCATCATATTAATACGGGATATTACACCCATAGCATCAATATGCTGTAAAAACGCATCCATAATTATAACCTCAGGATGACACTCCTCATAAAATTTTAAAAGCTCTGCTCCGTTTTTGGCACACAGCTTTACATCCATTTTATTGTTACGAAGAACGGATGACAGCTTTTGTGTTGCTTCATCCTTTTCATCGGTTAGCAAAACAGACAAATTACTCACCATTGGCGACACCTCCTATAAAGTGACTAAATTATACCATTACAGTCAAATATATTCAATAGTGTTATGTAACAATCGTTGTTTTAGACAAAATAAAATGCTTTGCAACCCTTGAAAACACAGGGTTTCCGAGTAATTTTGTCGAATTTTGTCGAAAGTTTTGACAACTAATAAAAAAGCATTTACAAAAACCAAAAAAATCTCAATTTATCGATATAAACCCGACAAATTGAGATTTATTTTTTGTATTATCAGCCTATAAAAATTACTTCTGTATTTGTGAGCTTTGCAAAAAGGTCAATATCTTCTTTTGTTAATGCTGTGGAAACAACGGCGTGGTGTGCACCGCCTGCGTAAATCCATTTTTCTGCACCATTCGCAAAGTCAGGAAGAATCTTCCACATTACACGCGCAACAGGAAGCTTTGGCATTTCCTCAGGCTGTTTTGTAAGCTCAATATCTGCACAGATAAGGCGGAAATGTGTACCCATATCTACCATTGAAACTGCAATACCCTTGCCCTGAATACCATCAAAAACAAGTCTTGCAGGGTCCGCCTTACCGCCAATACCGAGAGGATGCACCTGAATTTTCGGCTTTGTTGCGGCAAACACAGGACTGACCTCAAGCATATGTGATGCAAGCTCAAGCTCTTCACCCTCTGTAAGATCATATGTATAATCCTCAAGGAAAGCTGTTGCACCGTCTCTGCCCTGTGCCATATTGCAAAGCACAGCCATTAACGCACTTGTTTTATAGTCACCCTCAGGACCGAAACCGATACCCTTTGACATCATTTCCTGTGATGCAAGACCGGGAAGCTGTTTAAGACCATGTAAATCTTCGAATGTATCGGTAAATGCACCAATCTTGTTATCTTCAAAGAATTTTTCAAAAGCTATAATATATTTAACCTGCTCTTTAACAGAATCCATATTATCTGTATCCATCTGATATTTATCTGTTAATTCCTCAAGTTTTGCATCAACTTCCGAATCAGTTACGGCTTCAATAATATCAACTAAATCACCAATGCCGTAATAGTTAACATTCCATCCGAAACGGATTTCACTTTCTACCCTGTCACCATCTGTAACGGCAACATCGCGCATATTATTACCAAACATTGCAACCTTAAGGTTATGTGAATAGTTCATTGCACCCGCAACATCAACAAAACGCCTGATTCTGTTGAGAACGCTCTCGTTCTTATAGTAGCCTGCAACAACCTCACGATTTATACCAAGTCGTGTACAGATAAAACCAAATTCCCTGTCGCCATGGGCAGACTGGTTAAGGTTCATAAAATCCATATCGATAGTTTTATATGGTAATGCTCTGTTGTACTGTGTATGCAAATGAAGAAGAGGTTTTGTTAATGCCTGCAAACCTTTAATCCACATTTTTGCAGGTGAAAAAGTATGCATCCATGTGATTACACCAATACAATCCTTATCAGCGGATGCTTCAATTAAAACATCCTCTGCTTCCTCACTGCTACGTACAGTAGGTTTCCATACAATTTCTGCTTTTTCGATTTTATCGTTGAGAAATTCAACCATTTCTTTACTGTCAACAGCAACCTGCTTTAAGGTTTCTTCACCATATAAATCCTGGCTACCTGTAATAAAATATAACTTTTTCATAAAAACACCTCGGCATTTTATTTGAAATAATTTTAACATACAGAAATATAAATATCAAGAAAAATATAATCAAGGACGGCTCTGTCGTCCTTGATTTATGAGGCCATTTGCAACTGCTCCTGTGATATGTTTTTTATGTTTTGGAGCATTGTTTCAGCAAATATGCCGTAGCCACCTGTTGCATCATCAAGAAAAACATGAGTAACAGCACCAATAAGCTTTCCGTTCTGTACAATAGGACTACCACTCATACCCTGAATTATACCGCCTGTTTTGTTTATGAGATTTTCATCAACTATTTTTATCACAAGATTTTTGTTATCTGCAGATTTTCTGTCTATAGAAGTTATACGGATACTATAGGCTTCAATTACGCCATTTTCTAAGGTTGTGTACATTGTGGCTTCACCTTCTACAACTTCATCGGCATAAGCAATTTCACATATTGAAGTAGCCGGAAGATTATCAAATCTGCCATAAACACCTAAAGCACCATTGTAATACACTTCACCCGTTTTTTCATTTTCAAGATAACCGCACAGCTCACCTGCGGCACCGCTTCTGCCTTTAATGTAGTTTGCTATTGTTACATTTGTTGTTTCACCCTGAGATATAGGGATTACCTGCTTTGTATCTATATCGCACACCGCGTGACCCAAGGATGCAAAAAAGCCCTCCTGAGTGCAAAAGGTTACTGTACCTATACCTGCGGAACTGTCTCTTATCCATATGCCTGCCTTGTATTTGTTTTCAGAAACGGAAAACTCTGTTTTAAATATAAGATTTAAAATTGCTCCGTTTCTTTCAACCTGAAATTCCAATTCTTCCCCGTTACTCTGCTCAATCATAGTTGAAACCTCTTTATTAGAGGTAACGGTTGTGCCGTTAACTTTTTTTATGATATCCCCTACCATAATACCTGCCCTTTTTGCTGTATCAACCGCCCCGTTTTCTGTATCTACACTTTCTGTGTCCACAACTACAACACCATTTGCATATAGTTTTAAACCCACAGGAAAACCACCGAGACATACTTTTGTAGCAACGCGAGGAGTATTTTCACCATTGTTTTGTTGCGGGTAACTAAACTTGTCTATTATATTTTCACTGAATTCGTATATCTTACCTTTAACACCATCAATTTTCACATTTGCCTGAGCGGGCTTTTTATACACAGAAGAGGAGAAAATTCCAATCATAAAAACACCGCTTAGAAAAATCGAAAAAAATGATAGTAAAATCTTTTTTATTTTCATTTCGCACCTCCACACCACAAATTTAATTTGTACAGATGCAGAGGTTTTAATAATGTAAAAATAAGCAAAAAAACAACTCCACAGATGTGGAGTTGTGAAATAAATTTTGTTAATTTATGGAATGAAATCAGATAGAGATTTCGTTTGCAATGTTGTAAAGCTCAAGGTCAATTGTTTTCTTCATATTGAGTGCTTCAATAATATCGTAGTCAACAATCTGGTCGTGCTTTGTTGCAACAACTCTGTTACCGATATCCTGCTTAAGAAGCTGAACAGCATGGTAACCCATTTTGCTTGCAAGAACTCTGTCGCGAACAGATGGTGAACCACCGCGCTGTACGTGGCCAAGAACAGTTGCACGGCTTTCAACGCCTGTTTTCTGCTCAATGTACTTTGCAAGAGAAGCTGAATCGATACCCTTAACACCCTCAGCAACAACAATAACAAAGTGCTCTTTGCCTGTTTTCTGAGTTCTCTTCATTCTTTCGATGATATATGAATCAATATCATAATCCACTTCAGGAATAAGGATACAAGTAGCACCAACAGCAATACCTGCATTAAGTGCAAGATAACCTGCATTTCTACCCATAACCTCAACAATTGAGCATCTGTCGTGAGATTCTGTTGTATCACGGATTCTGTCAACCATATCCATAACTGTATTCAATGCTGTATCGTAACCGATTGTGTATTCACAGGATGCAATATCGTTATCGATTGTGCCCGGGATACCGATACAAGGAATACCCTTAAGAGTAAGCGCACGAGCACCCTTGAATGTACCGTCGCCACCGATAGTAACAATACCATCAAGACCAAATTCCTTACATACTTCAACAGCCTTATCCTGTACCTCTGATTCAGCAAATTCAGGACAACGAGCTGAATAAAGCATTGTACCGCCACGATGGATAATATCGGAAACAGAACGAAGGTTCATTTCGTACATATCACCCTCGCAAAGACCTTTATAACCACGGCGAATACCCATAACACGCATACCGCTTTCGCATCCGCTTCTGACAACTGCACGAATGGCAGCGTTCATTCCGGGAGCATCTCCACCACTTGTAAGAACACCAATTGTTTTCACTTTCATGTACCTCCAAAACCAAACATTGATTATGTTTATCAAATCTTTGAGATTATAACATACAAAATATAATCTTACAAGAGAATTTGTTAAAATTAGACTTTTTAGCACAAATTATTCTCTTATAACAACATTTTCCTCACCTAAAATACGATTAAGCTCGTTTCTCAAAGGGTTATTAATGCTGATTTTAAAATCATTACCTAAAAATTCGTATTTCTGTGTATCTTTAAAGAAAACATATACAGGTAAGCTTCCCTCAAATATAGACAACAGATTTTTTATTTTCACGAGATTCTCAGAATTCTGAGAATCAACTCTCAAAAAAACACCCTTTTTCTTGTTTGATGTATTTTGTTGAGTTGTGTTTTTTTCTGATGATACCGCCAATCCTTCTGTTGTCTTTGGCGCCTGACTTATTTTTTCTGCGATAAGCTTTATCTGGTCATCTTTAACAGAGATTTTACCATCAACAAGAATTATATTACCCGAATTCAGGAGTCCTGAATATGCCACAAATGTTTTCGGGAAAACTATCATTTCAAGGTCTCCATACAAATCCTCAACAACAGAAAATGCCATTGTTTCGTCACGCTTTGTAACCTTCTTTTTTGTGCTTTCAACAATGCCCAGGAATTTAACCTGTTTATTGTCAATTTCCTTGATTCTTTCAGCAGCCGCAAGCTCTTGCAATTCAATAGTTTTTGGGCAATTAAGCGCCTGACTTACTTCCCTGTATGCTTCAAGAGGATGGCCTGAAAAATAGAGCCCTGCCACCTCTTTTTCAAAGCTTAAAAGCTCGTTTTTGGGTAACTCTTCAAAGCTTGCAAAAACAGGTGTATTTGAAAATTCTTCTCCACCGAAGGAAGAAAACAAATCAAGCTGACCGCCTGCATACATATCGTTCTCTTTAGCAGCACTTTCAATTGCAAGGTCAAGATTCTGAAGCATTTCCTTTCGGTTCATATCAAGACCGTCTAAGGCACCCGCTTTAATAAGGCACTCCAAGGCACGCCTGTTCAGTTCCTGACCGCTTATTCGTTTACAGAAATCCCAGTAGCTCTTAAATTCACCATCAGTTTTTCTTGAACAAACAATTTTTTCTATAAGCGCTCTGCCGATATTTTTAATACCGAGTAAAGAGAAATATATTTCATTTCCTACTACGTCAAACTTTGCAGTACTTCTGTTTACATGGGGCGGTAAGACATTAATTTTCAAACGATTGCACTCGTTTATATAAACAACTGTTTTACCAACATCACCGATAACACTTGTCAGTAATGCCGCCATAAATGCTTTAGGGTACTTCGTTTTGAGATATGCAGTCTGGTATGCAATAAGACCATATGCCGCTGTATGACTTTTATTAAAGCCATAAGATGCAAATGAAATCATATCAGAGAAAACCGCATCTGCCACATTGGCATCTATTCCGTTACGAACAGCGCCATTAATAATATATTCACCGGTTTCATCTTTTAAGCCGTTTACGAAAATCTCTCTTTCACTTTCCATAACGTCTCGTTTTTTCTTGCTCATTGCTCTTCTTACAACATCAGCTCTGCCGTATGAATAACCTGCAAGAGTTCTGAAAACCTGCATAACCTGTTCCTGATAAACCATACAACCATTTGTTTCATCAAGAATATCCTTCAATAACGGTGTTCTGTATTTTATATGGTCAGGATTTTTTCTATTGTCAAGATATGCATCTATAAAAAACATTGGTCCAGGTCTGTAAAGAGCAACTGCGGCGGCAATATCAGAAAACCTTTCAGGCTTCATATTGACAATGAGGTTAGTCATACCGCCACTTTCACATTGAAAAACACCTACTGTGTTACCCTTTGACATGTCATCGAAAACATCCTTACTGTCAAGGGGTATTTTTGAGATATCAAAATCAGGCTCCGTTTTCCTTATTTCTTCAACAGCATCGTTTATAACTGTTAATGTACGAAGTCCCAGGAAATCCATTTTCAAAAGACCTAATTGTTCAATTTCAGTCATTGTAAACTGTGTTACGGTCTGGTCACCGTTTTTTGCAAGAGGAACATAGCTTGATACCTCATCCCGGGTTATAACAACACCTGCCGCGTGGGTTGATGCATGACGAGGCATACCCTCAACCCTTATAGCTGTATCAATAAGCTTTTTAATGTTTTCATCACTGAGATATAAAGCTTTAAGGTCATTGTTTTTTTCGAGGGCATCCTTAATATCACGGTAATCTCTTGTAATCTGCTTTGCTACAACATCACCTACGCTGTAGGGCAAACCTAATGCCCTTGCCACATCGCGCACCGCCGCTTTTGCCTGAAGAGTACCAAAGGTTACTATCTGCGCAACTCTGTCTGCACCATATTTACGGGTAACATAATCAATAACCTCACCTCTGCGCTCATAGCAGAAGTCTATATCAATATCGGGCATACTCACTCTTTCAGGGTTCAAAAACCTTTCAAAAAGGAGTTTGTTTTCAATAGGGTCAATACCTGTAATACCCAGTGCATATGCCGCAAGGCTACCTGCCGCAGAGCCTCTGCCGGGACCTACGGGAATACCCTTTGATTTTGCAAACCTGATGAAATCCGAAACAATAAGGAAGTAATCATTAAAGCCCATCTGGTTAATAACAGAAAGCTCATACTCAAGCCTTGATATATATTCATCAGGAATATTCCCTTTGATTTTTTCGAGTCCTTTAAGACATTCGTTTTTTAAATATGACTTGTGGTCTGAATCGGGTATATCGAAAAGAGGGAGCTTTGTAACACCAAACTCAAAATCAAAATTACATTGCTCTGCAATAACCTGTGTATTTGAAACAGCCTCGGGATAATCGCGGAATATTTCTGCCATTTCGTCTGCACTTTTAAGGTAAAATTCGTCATTGGAAAACTCAAGACTGTTTTCCTCTCCAACAACCTTATTGGTCTGAATAGCAATTAAAACATTCTGTATATCCGCATCTCTGCGCTCAACATAATGCACGTCATTTGTGGCAACAAAGGGAATATTCAGCTCTCTGCTGATTTCCAATACTCCGTCAATTACCTCTTTTTCTTCAACCATACCATGGTCCTGGATTTCAAGGTAATAGTTACCTTCACCAAAAGTTTCTTTGTACCATTGAGCTGTGGCTTTTGCATCTGCAATATTTCTTTGAGATATTTTCTGTGCTACCTCACCAAAAAGACAACCTGAAAGAGCAATTAAACCCTCGTGATGCTTTTCAAGTAATTCTCTGTCTACTCGTGGTTTTGTATAAAATCCATCCACCCAGGCTGATGATACGAGCTTCAACAAATTCTTGTAGCCTGTTTCGTTTTTACACAGTAAAATAAGGTGATATCTCTGGCTATCTATGCCGTGCACCTTGTCAAAACGGCTTCTTGGTGCAACATACACCTCACACCCGATGATTGGCTTTACGCCCTGCTCCTTACATGCCTTATAGAATGCAACAGCACCATACAAAACACCGTGGTCTGTAATTGCAAGACTTTTATGCCCCGAATTTTTTGCATAGGAAACCAGCTCCCCGATACGGCAAGCGCCATCGAGAAGGCTGTATTCTGTATGCAGGTGTAAATGTGTAAAATCTGTCATATCATTTATTTCTGCCCGTAATAGGCATCCTTACCATGTTTTCTGAAATAATGCTTATCTGCAAGATATTTATCTATTGATGTAACATCACTTTTAAGCATTTCTGTTTTCAATGCCATTTCTGCCACAATTTCAAGAACAGCGGCATTATGCACTGCATCACTTGCATTTTTACCAAAAGCAAATGGTGCGTGAGATCTTACTAAAACTGCAGGTGTTGACTGAATATCAAGACCATTTTTTCTGAAATGATCCACAATAACCTTACCTGTGTTCAATTCGTATTCTGTTTTAACCTCTTCTTCTGTCAAGGCTCTTGCACAAGGCACATCTGTATATGAAAAATCCGCATGAGTTGTGCCGTATGCAGGAATATCCCTACCTGCTTGCGCAAAAGCTGATGCATTAACGGAATGTGTATGCACAACAGCATTGAGTTCTTCAAACTCTTTATAAAGAATATAGTGTGTAGGTGTATCGGATGAAGGGTTGTAGTCGCCTTCAACAACACTACCATCTTCTATAGAAACAACCACTATTTTTTCAGGCGTCAAATCGCTATATGGCACACCTGATGGCTTTATTGCAAACACACCACTCTCACGGTCCACCTGCGACACATTCCCCCAGGTAAATGGTGCTAAACCGTGATTGTGCAGTTCTATATTTGCTTCGCAAACTATCTTTTTTAAATTTTCATACATATATAATCACCCGTAGATTTACTATAATTAATTAAATTATATAACTTATCAATTACTTTTGTCAATGCAGATGAAATTTAATAAAAATTTAATGACATTCTTATTGTGATATGATATACTATAATAAATATGTCATATTCGAAAGGATGAACAAAATGAAAAAATTCGCAAGAATCACCTCTGCAATTGCTCTTATCCTGGCAATTGTTACTTGTTTTTCAGGTTGTGGACTTGTTGATTTCACAAGATCGCTCCTTGTTAAAGAGCCGGAAACAACAATAACCGCAAGCATAACAACAGAGGCTCCGACAGAGGCGCCTACAACACAGCAACCAACACAATCCCCTACAACACAGGAAATAACAGAAGTGGAGCAGCCTTTTGTTCCATATCCGCAAGAAACCGTACCACACCCTACCCAGCCCCCTGTGACAGTAACTGACCCTGTTACCACCGAGGCTACTACTGTGGAAACAACAGTACACACAACAAACGGTATTGGTGAGAGAGAAGATAATGTTAAGGATATTCAGGATTTGCTTTTTACTAACGACCCTAACAAGGCAACGGAAATCCTTACAGCCGCAGGCTTTGAATACGATGAAGAGCAAGGTATTTTCTATTCAGCAATGAACCCTCTTCAGAGAAAATTCGGCTTCAATATTGTATATGATATGGCTGCCCCTATGGCGGGTATGGTATATGATACAGAACGAATTGAGTTTGAATATAATGACAAAGAATGGATGGTTCAGCTCTGGAAGGGTCAGTACGGCATTACTGCTGGTGCAGAAATCGGTCTTTACAGCCGTACAAAGGACAAGGTTATGCAATACGACTGTGCCGATGACGAAGAATTAATCGAGATGCAGTTTGACTTCTACAATATGGGCGAATATGTTTTCTCAAGAGGTCCTGAAAAGCATTGGTGGCTTACAGGCTTTAAGGTTTTCCACTTAGGTATACCCGCTACCACCACAATGGATATGACATTAAAATTCAAAGATAACACAATGGCAACTGCATTTTTATACTCTTTGAGAGAAGCACAATCAAAAGCAATATTAAACCCTATAAGATACAAACGTGCAGGCTCAAGAATCAGAATCATCTGGGGTCCTCTTCCTGAAGGACTTGAAATTAGTTGAGGTTAGTTTATGAACAAATTAGCAAGATTTGCTGTTATAGCAGACCCACATTATTATTCCGAAAAATTAGGTTGCTCAGGTCCTGCGTACGAAAGACGTGCAGGCTCCGACCAGAAGATGCTTGCCCCTTCTAAGGGTACTGTAGCAGCAGCGCTTGAAGCAATAAAAAATTCAGGTGCACAGTTTCTTATGATTGCGGGTGACCTTTCAAACGATGGCGAAAGATTCTCCCACGAAGAAATTCGTGAAGTGCTCTACGAATTCAAAAAGCATATGCCGGTTTACGTTATTACGGCTACACACGACTGGTGCTGTGACGGAAATCCGCGAAGATATGATGGCGAGAACATTTACCACGATGTTGAAACAATAGGACCACACGAGCTTCACGAATTTTACAAGGATTTTGGTCCCGATGAAGCATTATCTGAATTCCACACCCATCAGGATAAGGTATCTTACGTTGTAAGACCTTGCAAAGGTGTAACGGTTTTCTGCCTTGATGATGACCAGAATGGCGAAGGCGGCTCAGGCTATTCAGAAGAGCATTTCCAATGGATAACAGAGCAGACAGAAAACGCTAAAAAACGTGGCGATATTGTTTTTGGTATGCAACATCACCATCTGCATTTAACAGAGTTTGACAGAGTAATAAACGGCAGAGGCTCAGTTGAATACAGAGAAATACTTTGCAACAAATTTGCAGAAATTGACTTCCCTGTTATGTTTACAGGCCACTCTCATATGCAACACTTAAGAAAGCTCAACAGCAAGAGCGGAAAACCATTTTATGAATTTAATGTTGGTTCAATAAGTGGCTATCCTGCCCCTATTGTTTATGTAGATGCATACAAAAATGGTCTTGATATAAAAACAGAGCATCTCAAAAGCTTTACATACAACGGTGAAACATACACAAACGATTACCTCAAGGCACACGCAACAAGGCTATTCACAAAGGTAATTGATGCGGCGGTAAAAAATGAAAAAAGAGATTTTTCCGCTTTAGTTGCCTGCCTTGGTGTTAACGAAGAAAAAGCAGATAAAATCTGGATTGTTGCAAAACCTGCTTTAAAATGGCTTGATAAATTAACGGTAAAAAAAGCCGCAAGAATTATGAACTTTATTTCTTTTGGCAAGGCTATTGATAAAAAGGCTGCAAAAGAAATAGGAAATGTTAAGATAATGGATATTGTTTACAGTACCTTCCATTCAATACTTGACGGCTCTTTAGTAAAGCATGAAGAAGGTTCTGCATACTACACAGTATTTACACAAGCATTGTCTTTCCCGTTAAAGCTTGTAAAAAAGCTCAAAATTAAAAATAGTGGTTTGATTCGTACTCTCACTCACTTAAAAAATGCGGCTCCCGAGCTTATGACAGGCGGACCGCTTGATAACAATAATTATTTCATAGAATTTTAAACGAAGATACCCCCGAAGGATTGTTGATAATCCTTCGGGGGTGTTTTAAGTTAATGTATTAAACTTTTCATTGTGAAATCGCTTTGTTCACAATCGCCTGATAGTCATCTACAGTTACATCATAAATTTCATCAAAAATTGTTGCTGCCATTAATTGATAATCATCTGTAAAAATTGTTTTTCCGTTGGCAACAGAAGCAACTGTAGCACAATCAAGAGCATCAACATAACCATCTCCATTTACGTCACCTTCCAAAACAAGTGTGTATGTATAGCTTTTATTACCGTCAACATATACATCCACGCCCGCCCCTGTTCCGTAAAGCTTATTATTACCTGATGTGACTGACGGAATAAATTCACAGGCACCCTCTTCAAAATACATATTAGCATAAAAATCATCTATCGATTTTTCAGAGGAATAAATTTCACCATTTATATAGCCTGTACTATCATACCACAATTCGTTCTTGTCATTTTTGGTGTTAACATATGTAAAAGTATTACGAATCATATTACTTTTGATTTCAACAACATTTCCGTTCTCAGTACTTGTTGCAACACAGAATATATATTTATAATCCCATTCATCAAATTTCATACCTGTAGTTCCGAATGGCGATATCTGAGTTGTATTGCTATAAATAAGAACTGAATCTGAGCCATCTTCTTCATTACAAGCGTACCAGTTATATTTAAGATTAAAACCAAATGCTTTAAAATTAAATCTTGTTCCGTAGCCTACCGAATATTTCGGTGTATTGGTTGTTATTGTGCTATGCTCGTTAAATTCAACATAATTCACACCATTAGCAAGACAATAATTTGAAACAACCGAACCTGCAGGAGAATAAATTGTAGATGTTGTATCGTTTGCTATTGCACCTGCTTTAACATCTGTACCAACAAGAACCTTGGCATTTTCGGGAATATCATATATCTCTTCTACATTTTCGAGAATAAGAGTATCACACAGCACACCATCAAAGGCACCGTTTTTTACAGTTTTCAAATCACTAAGTTCAAATGCTGAGCTCGCGCTTTGCTTTGAACCACAAAAGGCTTCACTACCGATTGATGATGGATTGACATATACTAACGGATTTATTAAAGAACAGTTGTAAAATGCACGTTCACCTATCTCCACGGCATTTTTATTGTAAGTAAATCCTGTCAGCTTACTGCAATAAGCAAATGCATAATCCCCTATGGATGTGAGATTACCAAAAGAAACTGAAACAAGTTTAGGTGTATTATAGAAAGCGTAAGCAGGTATTTCGGCTATATTCTTTAATGTTACACTTACCAATTCCGAACAATTGTGGAAAGCTCCGTCACCTATGCTCTTAATATTTAAGAAAGAAAAACCGGTGATAGCCGTACCGCTGAATGCATATTCACCGATTTCCACAAGGGAACCAAAGGTATAATTAGCTAATGATGTACCTTTAAACGCATAGTCACCTATTTTAGTTGCTTTTTTAAACGATACTGTCTTAAGAGAAAGACAATTCATAAATGCATTATCGGGAATTGATGTTACAGAATCAGCGTAAAAGCTTTCAAGTGCTCTTAATTCACCAAAACAAGCTACACCATTTCCCGAAGGAAGTGTTTTTACAGAATCAATAGAAATAATTGTTAAATTATCGCATCCGTCAAAAACACCTGAATCTATTTCTTCAAGTGATTCTGCATAAAATTCTGTTAAGCCTTTGCAATTGTAAAATGCGTTTCCGCCTATTGATTTAGCGCTGTCAATTGATACTATCTGTAATGCGGAACAATTATAAAATGCATTGTAGCCAATAGTTTTAGCCGCAGGCAAGGTTACACTTTTAAGACTTATACAACCACTAAAGAAATCGTGTGGCACTGCAGGCAATGAATCGAACTCTGCATTTTCAAGCGACTTAAAAGTGCTTAGATTAAATCCGTTAGCATCTGTCAATCGCATCATTTTTAAATCCTTCAGCGTACTCTTTGATGAACCGAAAATATCACACTCAATTTTTTCAAGATAATCAAATCTTGCAGTTGTTAACGGGTTACCATCAAAAGCATTAACTCCGATATCATCGGCATATATAACAACATCGCTTAGGTTGCAATTTCTAAAAGTCTCTTCTCCGAGGCTATATAGTTCAGGTAGTAAAATTTTATTAAGGCTTGTACAATTGTCAAACATTCGGTCAGGTAACTCCTCAGCCTCCATTGCAGTAAAGCTCTCAATATTGGGGAACATATCCTTAACATAAAAACCTTCAGGGAAACTTACTACACCATTTATTTCAACTGTTTTAACAGCTGTATCACCCAAAAACATATCTGTTGTTACTTCTGTGTTACAGGAGTTGATTTTTACAGTTGTAAGCTGTTTCATATTTGAAAAAGCACCTGCTCCGATTTCAGAAAGATTAGAAAAATCTAATGTTGTTATTGCAGTATAGCAAAAAGCATTTTTACCAACAGTTGAAAGCTTTTCTGTGGCACATGTTTTTAGTTCGAGACAACCGTTAAATGCGTTATCGGGAAGTGCTGTAAGCAAGGGTGCCCTAAAGCTTGCAATATTGTCACAAACCTTAACAATGCCACCTTCGGGAACAATAAGCTCTGTAGCCTTATTAAAAGTAAAGTTCTTAACGTAGGAAGCACCCTCAAACATTGCAAAATCAACAGTTTTAAGACCATTGAGTGTTATACTTGTAAGGTTCCAGCAATTATCAAAAGCATAGGGTTCAAGAGTTGTAATTGTGTCACTTGATACCGAT
>JAZSCV010000023.1:0-30748 GCA_045530855.1 Acutalibacteraceae bacterium | reverse complement strand
TCCCCCCTTTTTCGAAAAAGGGAAAGGCTTCGCATAACTTTAGTTTTTCGATAAATTTAATTCTTGCGGAGCCCTGGCATCTGGCATCTGGTAACTGGCATCTTTATAATCGCAACGCAGTTCCTCAATTTTGCATTTTGCTTTTCTCGCGAAGCTCCGGCATCTGGCATCTGGTATCTGGCATCTGGCGACTGGCATCTTGACAACCTCTCGCTTTTTATATAAACTCATTATTATCTTTTTATATATGGAGTATAAAATGAAAAAGAAGAAACAAAAGGAGCCACGTCAAAAGGCGCATATAATTAAAAATACGGCTTTTATGCTGGGGTGTGGGTTAAAAAGCGCACCTCTTCATATGCTTATGATTTATTTTGCATATGTAGCAGAAAACGTATACTATGCAGTAGTAATAAACGTAATGTTTCTTGAAACTGCCCTTTCTATTATTGAAGGTAATGGGACGTTTTCGGAGTTTGCTTTAAGAATGTGTCTTATTGTCGTAGGTAAGCTGCTTATTGACCTTATAGGCTACATAAATGTTTACACAGTAAGAATAAGGTTTGAAATCAAGTGTGAAAGCTACATAAACTCACTCATATTCAAAAAAGCACAGCAGGTAGAGCTTGGGTGCTATGAAAACCCTGAATTTTTCGACAAATACAACCGTGCAACGTGGGTAGTTGAACAAAACGGCTTTAAGAGAATTATTGAAGGCTCTGCCTGGGTTTTAGGTTCAATTGTCAGTCTTGTAACGCTTGTTTTTTACCTCATTTCTATAGATCCGGTATTGCTTGTTTTTATTCTTTGTCCTGTTATTGTTATTGCATTCAGGGTTGCGAAAAACAACTTAGAGCTTGAAAAAGAAAAGGATATGACTCCTTACGAAAGGGAAAAGGATTACGTAAGAAGAACTATCCTTTTAAAGGATTTTGCAAAAGAAATCAAAACAACCAATATTTTCGTCGTATTGGAAAAACGCTTCCGTAGTGCCATAGATAAGAATATTGCAGTCATAAAAAAATATGGTTGGAAAATAGCTGTTTTAGAAATGATTTCCGACTATTTTGCAGAAATAATTCCTGTTACGGGTGGGTTTTTATATGGTTGCTACAGACTTATGGTAGCGCAGAATATTGCAATTTCAGATTTTTCTGTGCTCGTATCTGCAATATCAACCTGCCGAAATAAGCTTAATCACCTTGCACATTATTTTGCAATGCAACAAAAGCACTGCCTTTGGGTGCAGAATTTAAGAGATTTTCTCAATTATGAGCCGAAGCTACAGGGTGGTACTATAGAGCCTGGAGAATTCTCATCCCTTGAGTTTAAAAACGTCAGCTTCAGGTATGGTGACGACAAGGATTACGTATTAAAGGACGTATCGTTTAAAATAGAAAAAGGTCAGACTATTGCAGTAGTAGGTCACAACGGAGCAGGTAAAACTACTCTTTCAAAGCTACTTTTACGCTTTTATGACGCAACACAGGGTGAAATTCTTTATAATGGAATAAATATCAAGGAATATGACCTTTTAAAATATCGTGAAAAATTCTCATCTGTTTTTCAGGATTATCGCGTTTTTGCTATGACTGTAGCAGAAAACGTTCTTACTGAAGAGGTTACCGAAGAAAACAAGCAATCGGCAGTAGAAGCCCTTAAGCAGTCGGGTGCATACGAAAAAATCGGTTCACTTCCTTACAAGGAGGACTCACTTCTTACAAAGGAATTCGACTCTGAGGGTATACTTCTTTCAGGTGGCGAAACACAAAAGGTTACCATTGCACGTCTGTTTGCAAGAGATTATGACGTAGCAATTCTTGACGAGCCTTCGTCTGCTCTTGATCCTGTGGCAGAAAGCAGAATGTATGACGCTCTTCTTGAAGGCACAAAGGGCAAAACAGTTATTTACATTTCACATCGACTTTCCAGTGCTACACGCTCTGACAAAATTCTTGTTTTCAATAAGGGTGAGCTTGCAGAGCAGGGCACTCACGCTGAGCTTATGGCAGCTAATGGAGCGTACAACGAAATGTTCACGCTTCAGGCATCGGGCTACAAGGAGGTGAGCGACGTTGAAAAATAAGAAAAGAGAAAAAAACAACACCATAAAAAACAATGCATATATGTTGAAATTTATTTTTAAGCGTACACCTTTTATGGCTTGTGGATATCTGTTTTTTGACGTTCTTTCAACACTTCCGTGGACACTTTCCAACGTTGTTTTACTCAAGTACATAATCGATGTTGTAAGTGATGGTCGTGATTATTACAGGGTAGGCGTTGCTTTAGCACTTTTTGTAGTGCTTGTTGTTATTACAAATCTTTTATCAACACTTTTTTACGAATTTTCAATGCCCAAGCAAAAGCAGAAGCTTTATTTTGCAGTTTATAGAACTATTTATGAAAAGGCTGCAAAAATGGATTATGAGGCTTATGATAACCCTGAATTTTACAATGATCTTGTTCTTGCTATGAACTCTATGAACGAAAGAGCATACTCTGTTCTTTCCGACATTCAGAGTGTTCTCACCAATGTTGTAAGTGTTCTGACTATAGGCACGGTTATTGTTTCTATTGATCCTATATGTCTGCTTTTTGTTATTGTTTGCGTTGCCATAATGACACCAATCGGCAGACTTATTGCCAAGGTTAACGTTGAGCGTACAGAGGCTATGACACCCTTTGACAGAAAAAATTTATATTTCAGCAGAGTTTTTTACTTGCAGGATTACGCAAAGGAATTGCGTCTTTCCGGGGCAGGTAAAATGATTGAAACAAGGTATAACAATAACGTTTATGACCGAATAAAAACGATTTCACCATACCTTGCAAAACAATGGAAGCTGTATTTCTGTCAGGAAGCCCTTCCTATGACGCTTCTTATTTATCTTGGAATTACATTGCTTATGGGCTACAAGGCTATTGTTGAAAAAAGCGTAACAATGGGTGACTTTGCAGCGACCTTCAACGGTGCTTCTTCAATCAGTACATGTGTTTTTGCCTTAACAAGCCAGCTTGCTATTAACGTAAGAGAAAATGGACTTTACGTTGAAAAATTCCGTAATTTTATGAACGCTAAAGAAAAAATGGTTTCCGGAACAAAAACAACAGTGTACGAGGAGCCTGTTGTCATTAAATTCGAAAATGTTTCCTTTAAGTATCCCGGCACTGAAAAATACGTTCTTAAAAACATAAATCTTACCATTACTCCATACAAGAAAATTGCTCTTGTAGGCTACAATGGTGCAGGTAAAACGACGCTTACAAATCTGCTTTTGCGCCTTTACGACGTTACAGACGGACGCATAACAATAAATGGTACAGATATTAAGGAGTGGGACATAAGCGCTTACCATCGCAACTTTGCAGCAGTTTTTCAGGATTTTTCACTTTTTGGTGCAACCTTAGGTGAAAACGTTGCAATGAACGATATTGCTGACGAGGAAAAGGTTATGAAATCCCTTGAAGCTGCTAACTTCAGTCGTAAGCTCCCTGGTGGTGTAAAGAGCATACTTTTAAGAGAATTTGACGATGACGGAGTGTCCCTTTCAGGTGGCGAGGCTCAAAAAATTGCCATTGCAAGAGCCTTTTACAAGGATTGTCCCTTTGCTATTCTCGACGAGCCGAGTGCAAACCTTGACCCTGTTGCCGAGTACGCCTTGAACCAATCAATGTCAAAGGCAGCTGACAAGAAAACAGTTGTTTTTATATCTCACAGGCTATCAACAACAGTTATGGCAGACGAGATTTATATGCTTGAAAACGGCAGCATAATTGAGCATGGCTCCCACGAGGAATTGATGAATTCAAATGGAAAATATGCTCATATGTTCCGTTTACAGGCCGAAAAATATACGGAAACCGACAGTGAATAAAAAGTTTTTCCCACAATAAAAATTTCGTCTACACCCTTGATTTGACAGGGTTTTACAAATATTTTATAAATTTACACTTGACATAGCATTGTTGACATAGTATAATACCTAGCGTATTATGAGAATTATACCTTTGTTGGTTACAACGGAGGGAGGGAACTATAGTGAGTCAGGTTAAAGTTAAGGAAAACGAATCTTTAGATAGCGCACTTCGTCGTTTTAAAAGACAGACTTCAAGAGATGGTGTTATCCAGGAAGTTCGTAAGAGAGAACATTATGAGAAACCTTCTGTAAAGAGAAAAAAGAAATCAGAAGCTGCTCGTAAGCGTAAGTTCTATTAAAAAATTGAGAGATGAGACTTATTTTAAGGTCTCATCTCTTTATTTTTTTGTTTTGGTGTGGTATCATATAAGCCACAATGGATATTTGTTATTTAAAACTGAAGGTTAGAGGTAGGAAAAAGGCAAAAGCGTTGATTTTAAAAGAATAAATTGCTTTTTTTCTGACCAACCGAAGAATAGCAGACAGAGAACTACCAAACACCACGCCAAAGACGAGCTTCGGCGCGGTTCCCACCTCTTCGCCAGAGAGGTATAGCTGTCGTACAACAATCAGTTTATTGCAACTTTTTGCCTTACGGCAAAACGGCACCTTCGGTGCCGAGAATATCCCACCATTTCGCCCGAGCCTGAATGTGAAAATTAATATATCACCCGTAATATATTTAAACTAAAACAACAGTACCATTGTGAAATGGTCCCCCCTTTTTCGAAAAAGGGATAGGCTTCGCAACTATCCAACCGAAGAAAAACATAGGAAGAACTACCCACCACCATTCCGATAAAAGTTAAAAATAGAGGATAGTACATTCCACGGAATATACTATCCTTTACCATATATTTTATTAAAGAATGGTTCTCTTTCCTGTTTTGTTACGAAAAACAGGGATTATTTAACTACTGTACTCTTTACAGCACTCCAGTTACCATAAATTGTTTGGCCGTTAACCTTTGAATATGCACGAACCTTGAAGAATATTCTCTTGCCCTTTGAAAAAGCAGAGAATTCTTTTGTTTGAGATGTATAATCTGAAGTACCAACCTTTTTATAGCCGGAATCCTTCTTGGTTGAGTAGTAAAGCTGGTGGCCTGTTGCACCAGTTACACTTGACCATGTAACATCAATTTCATGCCAACTGTAGCAGTAAACATCTGTAATTTTAGGTGCAGCACATTTTGTTGCTGTTTTGAATGGACTTGAAGTAGCGCCCTCAAGAACAGTGCCGTTGCTAAGCTTCTTGTATGCCTTAACCTTGAAGTCATAGGTTGTACCTGCTTTAAGATCTGTCTTTTTGTAGCTGTTACTTGTAACAGATGCAATCTGCACATATTTGTTTTTGCTTGGACTGAACTGGTATACCTTGTAGCCTGTAACACCTGAAACTTTTGGCCATGTTAATTTTATTGAAGAAGATGTCTGTGCTGCAGACATTTTAGCGCTTACTGTAGGTGGAACAATTTTAAATTTAACTGTTTTTGTGCCTTTGTAGTTAGGGTGATTAAATACTACTGAAACAGTATAAACGCCTATACTCTTACGATTTGACGGATACTTAACAGTGTAGTGAACACCCTTCTTTAATGTTTCTGTACCATCTGGTTTGTATAATGTTAAAAGGAATGTACCGATTTCGCCTTCACTATCATAAGGTTTTTTTGCAGTAAAAGTTATATAACCTCTTGATGGAACTACAATTTTATTATAGCAGTTAAGCTTGTAGTTGGATGGTGTCCAGTACTTTGTGTGCCAGGAATCGTTTTTAAGAACTATGGCATTGGATACTAATATACCTGCCTCTGCTGCCTGTGCTTTGGGTGCTGCTGCAAAGAATGCAATAACAGCAACAGCTTTTTTATAATCAACGCGTAGCGTTCCGAAATTTTGAATTTTTAATTTTCAATTTTGAATTTCTTTGCGATGCTTGGCATTTTACTCAAAAATTACTCAAAACAACCTTCCTGCATACCTTTTCTGTTGGGAAATCGAATATAAGCCAGCCATAATTTTTGTGTTGTGCAAGCTCTGCTTCAAGAAAGTGCGCAAGAATATATTTTGCGCATTTTTTAGGATTATTTACAACCCCACCGGAAGAGAAAAAGTTCAAGAAAACACCCGTCTTGCATGGTGGATTTTCAAGGGTTGGTAAAATACAGTTTTTCCATTTTTCTTTTGGGGGCAGCTTGTACCAATCCTGTATAAAAATAGGGCTTCCTTGAGTATTATCGTACCTTTCCATAACAGATGAAAGATGTGTTTTTCCTATGTATTTGCCTTGGTCTGGCCAGTTTGAAAAGTTAAGACCTGTATTGAAATTGGTATAATTTTCATTGGTTTTATCTATATTGAACCTGTTGAAAAAAACAGCCTTACCCCTTACCTCGTGAAGTGAAGGGATTCGGTTTTCCTTATACCAGATATCATCATTAAGGTATGATTCAAAAAAAGTGTCGAAGGTAGCTTCAGAGGTGTCACCATTGTCGCGTTTTATGCTTATTATTATGGTTTCCGAAGGATTGTTATTCAAAAAATATTTGCACTCGTTAATTATATCGTCCAGCATTAAAGGAGTGGTTTTCCAATAGTTTTTGTAGCACCTTGCACGCGCGTGCACAAGGCATAGTTTCTTGTCTTTTTTTTCGACTCGTAGGTCTAAAAAACGAACTCCTATACTGAGCTGTTCGGTAATGCTCAAGGACTGACATTTTGCCACATACGGAAACTGACAAAATCTTGTGGCACTATCGTGTGTGCCGGGCAGATTAATCTCAGATATTAATGTGTTGTCGGGGATATTTTTCATCCAATCATTCATAATAATTCCTCAACAATTCTAAAAAAAGCTCCTTGAAAAGGAGCTTTTTCTGATAGTTAATTCAATTTTATTTTGCACCATCGTGGGTGAAAATAACAGCAACGGTTTTGATAAGAATTTTAATATCGCCGATAATGGAGCGGTTTTTTATATACTCCATATCATAAACGATTTTTTCTTCCGGTTTAAGGTCGTAACCGCCGTTAACCTGTGCTAAGCCTGTAAGGCCGGGAGTGACAAGAAGCCTGTGACGGAAGCCGTGCACATATTTTTCAAACTCATCGTAGAAGCATTCTCTTTCAGGTCTTGGACCAACAAAGCTCATCTGACCAACAAAAATGCACCAGAATTGCGGAAGCTCATCCATACGGGTTTTTCTGAGGATTTTGCCGATTTTGGTGATACGGGGATCTTCGTCGCCGGCACTCCATTGTGCACCGTTAACCTCAGAATCCTTAACCATAGTTCTGAACTTATATACATTAAAAGGCTTTCCGTTTTTGCCGAGCCTTTCCTGCTTGTATATTGCAGGACCATCGGATGTTGCCTTTACAACAATTGCTATAATAAGCATTGGAATAAAAAGGAAAACAAGAGCAAAGAATGAAACGATAATATCAAACAATCTTTTTACAACCTTATAAAAAATTCCGCCGCTGATTTTTTCAGGTGCATCTATAAAATATTCCTTATCGCTTTCATAAGGAACTATAATCTGAGGAGCTTGTTCCACGTTAGGAACCTTATCATTAGTAATAGTTGCCACAACACTACCCCTTAAAGTCATTATGATTTGACCTTATTTTATTACATAAAACGACTTTTGTCAATAAACCCATTGATTTTTTGACAAAATGGAAAAATTTTAGGTGAAAGTATAGCAAAAATGACCATTATATCCATTTTTGTCATTTCCGAAAAGCCAAAAATTTCATATAATAGAAACAATATATATTATATTGCATTTTCATTATATATGTGATAAAATTTAATATGTATAATTTTGATTTGTTGTTCGTGAGGGAATAGTAATGCTGAAAAAATTTGTTGGATTTTTAAAAGGGAATCTGAAACCAATTATGTTTATTGGGGATGTAATAGCGCTTTTGCTGTCATTTGTTGTGGCGAGCTACTTAAAGTTTGACGCGCCAACTCTTTTTGATTCCTGGTTTGCAGATAATATGTACTACATTCTTACAGTTGATGTGATTGTAACAATTCTTATGCTTGTTATTTTCAAGGTTTACAAGATTATGTGGCAGTACGTAATAATTTCCGACTACCTCAAAATTGTAAAAGCCTTTATATGCGCAAAGCTTATAACATGCGGATGCTTCTTCTACATATGGACCTATTCAATATTAGGCCAGAAATACACACGTTCTTTCTTCACATGGATGTTTATGTATGCGGTTATAAGCATTTGCTTTATTGTATTGGAAAGAATTATGGTTTTCGCAGGCTACAGAGAGTGGAGAAAAATACTTGTTGCCCAAAAGGGAATGGGCAATGGTAAGCGCTCAAATGTAATGATAATTGGTGCAGGAAGCGCCGCATTCCGTCTTATTGAAGAGTTAAATCGTCCTAAATTTGCCGTAAAATACAACGTGGTAGCACTTATTGATGATAGCGCAAGAAAGCACGGCGAATATCTTGGTGGTATCAAGATTGTGGGTGGCCGTGATGCAATTGTAGAAACTGCTCGCAAATTGGATGTTGACGAAATTTTCTTTGCCGTACCATCTGCAAGTGAAGAAACAAAAAAGGAAATATTAAAAATCTGTAGTGAGACAGGCTGTATCCTGAAAACACTTCCCGGAATCTCAAGTATGGAGAAAAACGGCAATATAAGCACAAGTCTCAGAAAGGTTGATTATACAGACCTTCTTGGCAGAGAGCAGATTAAGCCTGACCTTACAAGGGTGTTTGAGCTCCTTAAGGATAAAACCGTTTTCGTTTCAGGTGGCGGTGGCTCAATCGGTAGTGAGCTTGTGCGACAGATTGCAAAAAGCGGTGTTGCAAAAACAATTATTATTTTTGATATTGCAGAAAATGGTGCTTACGAAATTCAGCAGGAAATCAGGAGAAAGTATCCTGAGGTTGACCTTAAGGTGCTTATAGGCTCAATAAGAGATTCCAAGAGATTGGCAGAGGTTTTTGCAGAGCATAAGCCACAGATTGTTTACCACGCGGCGGCACATAAGCACGTGCCACTTATGGAGGACAGCCCTAAGGAAGCTGTTAAAAACAATGTTTTCGGCACATACAATCTTGCAACAACTGCAGATGCTTTCGGTGTTGAGCGCTTTGTTATGATTTCTACCGATAAGGCAGTTAACCCCACAAATGTTATGGGTGCAACCAAGAGAATATGCGAAATGGTTGTACAGTCCTTTAATAAAATTTCAAAAACAGAGTTTGTTGCAGTTCGTTTCGGTAACGTTTTAGGCTCTAACGGTAGCGTTATTCCGTTATTTAAGGAGCAGATTGAAAACGGCGGTCCCGTAACAGTTACTCACCCCGACATTATCCGCTACTTTATGCTTATACCTGAGGCTGTTTCCCTTGTGCTTCAGGCAGGTGCATACGCAAAGGGTGGCGAAATATTCATTCTTGATATGGGCTCACCTGTAAAAATCCGTGAGCTTGCAGAAAACCTTATTCGTCTTGCCGGCTACACACCGGGTGTGGATATGGAAATCGTTTACACAGGTTTACGCGATGGCGAAAAGCTCTACGAGGAGCTTCTCATAAGTGAGGAAGGTATTCAGAAAACTGAAAACGACCTTATTTATGTTGCAAGACCTATGGAGTTTGATTCCGAAAACTTATTCCAAAAAATCAACTATGCTAAAGAGATTATGGAAAAGGCAACTCCTTATGAAATTGTCAAAATCATTAAAGAGCTTGTGCCGTCATTCCACCCCAATAACCGTAACTTTGCAGAAGCAGAAGAGGAAAACGAGGAAACTGTTTCTGTATAATTTCAAGTGAGGTAATAGACTATGAAAATTTTATATATTACCTCTGACGGCTTCGATACCCCAAGCCCTAACAATCAGATGGCAGAGGTTATGCTTAATGATTTTCTTGACAGCGGATGTGAGGTTCACCTTATACAAAGCCACCGCACAGGAAAATTTGAAGATATCCCTCAGTCGCTTAAGGGTAAAAAGGGCTTTACCTGTGACATTGTAAAAAGAAAGGTTTTTGACAGAAACAAGTTTATAAAAAGATATATTAACGATGTGCTTTATGCCTTTTCGGCAATGAGGTATTGGGTAAAGGTTAAGGATGCAGATGTGATTTATCTTCAGTCCAACCCGACAATACTTTTTCCTATGCTTCTGCTTAAGCTGTTTAAAAGGCTTCCGTTGCTTTATTGCATTTACGATGTGTGGCCCGGTCACGCATATGATATTGGTGTAGTAAAAAGCAAGATACTCTATAATATTTTTAAGCTGTTGAACAAGCCCTGCTATAAATTAGCAGATGCAATATCCGTTATGAGTGAGGATATGAAAAAAACAGTTATAAATGAGGGCGCAAAGGCGGACAAAGTACATATTGTGTTCCCTTGGTTCGATGTTAACACAGCAAGGGAGATAGCTCCGCAAGTGAACAGATTTATTTCAAAATTCAATATTCCCCAAAACAGATTTTATGTCCAGTTTGCAGGAACAATAGGCTATGTTTTCAATTGCGAAACAATAATTGAGCTTGCAAAACGCCTTAAGGATGAAAAGGATATTGTTATTCAGATTGTAGGCGACGGAAATGTAAAAGAGCAGTTTATAGCAGATGTTAAGGCTCAGGGGATAGATAACATAGCATTTTATCCTTTGCAGCCTGTTGAATTGGTGCCGGATGTGTACAGCGCAGGAAATGTGTGTATTATACCCTTGCGCAATGGTGTTATTTATAACGGCGTACCCAGTAAAGCTCCCATTTTAATGGCATGCAACAGAGTTATTGTAAATTCTGTTGATATTGATTCGGAGTATGCCCGTATGTTTAACGAAAATAATATAGGTGTTGCTGTGGATATAGGTGATTACGATACTCTTGCAGAAAAAATTAAAGAGCTTTACCATTCACCTGAATTACGCGAAGTGCTTTCAAAAAATGCCAATGCTTTTTCACAACAACATTTTTCAAGCACTCAGAACACAAAGAAATTCATAGATATATTCTATAAAATAGCCGAGGGGAAAAAATGAAAATTCTTTTAATGGGCTTAGGCAAGCTGAAATTTATGCCGTATATGAATTTTTATCTCAGTAATCTTGATAAAAATAAGCACGATATCCATCTTCTGTGCTGGAACAGAGATTTAAAGCCTGATACAACAGAAAACACCGAGGGCATCACAATTCACGAGTACAGCTGTTATCAGGAGGATGATGTACCTAAGGCAGATAAAATCAAAAGCTTTGCAGGGTACAGAAAATATGCCCTTGAGCTTTTGAAAAAAGAAAATTTTGATTTTATTTTTGTAGTACATTCGCTTACGGGAATTGTTTTGTGGGATTATATCTCCATAAAATACAAGGGCAGATATGTTTTTGATTACAGAGATTTCACCTATGAGAGCTTTTTGCCTTTTAAAAGTGCGGTAGCAAGCCTTGTCAGAGGTGCATTGTTTACCTTTGTAAGCAGCGATGCCTACAGAATATATCTTCCCCAAACAGAGTCCGCAAAGATTTATACTATCCATAATATTGACAGTAGCATTTCTTCACCGGAAAATGCAGATACTGTAAAAGTAAATGATAAAATCCGCATTGCCTTCTGGGGCTTCATAAGAGATTACAAGCTTAATTGCAAAGTAATAGAGCAGTTGGGTAACGATAATCGTTTTGAGCTCCATTACTACGGCAGAGAGCATAAAATATGCCTGGATTTAAAAAAATTCGCAGAAGAGAATAATATAACAAATGTAATTTTCCACGGCGAGTACAACCCAGATGAAAAATCAGAAATATTAAAAAATACAGATTTAATTCATAATATTTACGATGATACAGGGGCAAGGCTTGCCGTTGGTAACAAGTATTATGATGGTCTTGTGTGGGGAAAGCCTCAGGTTTGTATGCCGGGCTCATATATGGGCGTTTTGTGTAAGCAAAATGGAGTGGGCTTTGTGTGTAACCCCTATACCGAAGGCTTTGCAGACAAGCTCTATGACGGATATACCGAGATTGAAAAAAGTAATTTAAAAGAGAATTGCCAAAAGACGTTGTCTGCGGTAATTAATCAGCAGGAAAAAAACATTAACAGGATAAAAGAGATATAGGAGATGTGGCTATGTCAGCATTTTCAGGAAAAACACTTATGATAACAGGTGGCACAGGTTCATTCGGTAATGCTGTGCTTAACCGCTTTTTGCAAACGGATATAAAGGAAATCCGTATTTTTTCCCGTGATGAAAATAAACAGGATGATATGCGCCACGAATTTCAGGCAAAAATGCCTGAGGTAGCAGAAAAAATAAAGTTTTATATTGGTGATGTACGTGACCTTGCAAGTGTAAAAAATGCAATGCACGGAGTAGATTACATATTCCATGCGGCGGCACTTAAGCAGGTTCCCTCCTGCGAATTTTTCCCTGTTGAAGCAGTAAAAACAAATGTAATAGGAACAGAAAATGTGCTTACAGCAGCAATTGACGCAGGGGTGCAGAACATTGTGTGCCTTTCTACCGATAAAGCAGTGTACCCCGTTAATGCTATGGGTACCTCGAAGGCTATGATGGAAAAGGTTGTTGTTGCAAAAAGCAGAACAGTAAGCCCTGAAAAAACAAAAATGTGTTGTACACGTTACGGTAATGTAATATATTCACGCGGTTCTGTTATTCCTTTGTGGATTGAGCAGATTAAACAGGGTAAGCCTATCACAATTACCGAGCCTACTATGACGCGCTTCATAATGTCACTTGAAGAGGCAGTTGACCTTGTGCTCTTTGCATTTGAAAAAGGTGTTTCAGGAGATATACTTGTGCAGAAGTCTGTTGCTTGTACTATTGAAGTCCTTGCAAAGGCAGTTGCAGAAATCTTTAACCCTGAAACAGAAATCAAGGTTATAGGCATCCGCCACGGTGAAAAGATGTTTGAAACGCTTCTTACAAATCAAGAGTGTGCAAATGCAATTGATATGGGTAACTTCTACAGAGTGCCTTACGATAACCGTGGTCTTAATTACGATAAATACTATAGCGACGGCGATAAGAAAAGAAATACCCTTACAGAGCTTAATTCAAATAACACGCAGCTTCTTACAGTTGAACAGGTTAAAGAAAAGCTTCTTTCTATTGATTGTATCAGGGAAGAGCTTGCGAATTGGGAGAACAAATAATTATGAAAATTCTTGTTACGGGTGCAAAGGGCTTTGTTGGTAAAAATCTTTGCACGGCCTTGCAGAATGTTAAGGATTTAAAGGATAAAACAAGAAATATTGATACGGATATTACTGTATTCCAATGTGATATTGATACAGACTCTGCAGTATTTGAGAATTATTGCAGTCAGGCAGATTTTGTATTTAACCTTGCAGGTGTCAATAGGGTAGCGGGTGAAGAGACCTTTGCAGAAGGTAATGAGAATTTCACTCAAAAGCTTCTTGATACCTTGAAAAGACACAAAAACATTTGCCCCGTTATGTATGCAAGCTCAATACAAGCAACACTTACGGGCAGATACGAAGGCTCTCAATACGGCAAAAGCAAAAGAAATACAGAAAATATTGTGTTCAGCTATGGGGAAGAGACAGGTGCGCCTGTTTATGTTTTCCGTTTTCCCAATATTTTCGGTAAATGGTGTAAGCCCCATTATAACAGCGTTGTTGCTACCTTCTGCCACTGTTTTGCAAACGATTTTCCTTATCATTTATCAAACAGAGAAAATCAGCTTACACTTTTATATATCGACAATTTAATTGACGAAATGTTCAATGTTTTAAAGGGCAAGGTCAATCGTTGCGAGTATGACGGGCTTAACATTACAGAAAAAGAAGATGGGAGTTTTTGCTACTGTGCTCAAACACATAATGTAACCTTAGGTGAAATTGTTGATTTGCTGGAAAGCTTTAAAAATCAACCGTCAACACTTGTTTTACCCAATATGCCAAAGGATTCATTTGAAAAGAAGTTGTATACTACATATGTTTCATATCTTCCAAAAGAAAAGGTAGCATTTCCTCTGAAAATGAATATTGATGACAGAGGTAGCTTTACAGAGCTTTTTAAAACTCTTGATTGCGGTCAGGTAAGCGTTAATATATCAAAGCCCGGCGTTACTAAGGGTCAGCATTGGCATAATACAAAGTGGGAATTTTTCGTTGTTGTTTCGGGCAAAGGTCTTATTCAGCAAAGAAAAATCGGTACAGACGAGGTTCTTGAATTTTATGTAAGCGGTGAGGATATTCAGGCGGTGCATATGCTACCGGGCTACACTCACAATATTATAAATCTTTCAGAAACAGAAAATCTTGTAACTGTTATGTGGGCAAATGAAAGCTTTGACCCCAATAATCCTGACACTTTTTTTGAAATTGTAGAATAAATAATCGGAAAAAATTCGATTTGGGATGTGATACCATGAAATATGCACTTATTGGCTGTGGAAGAGTTGCCCCAAGCCACATTAAAGCGGCAAAATTAAATGACATTGAAATAGTTGCGGTTTGCGATATTGATTACCAAAAGGCAGTTAAATTTGCACAGGATAATAATCTTTCTGATGTGGCAATTTACGCAGACTATAAGGAGATGCTTTCAAAGGAAAGTGTTGATTTTGTAAGCATTGCAACTATAAGCGGAACTCACGGGGAGATTGCCTGTTACTGTGCTTGCCGGGGTGTTAACTTTTTAGTAGAAAAGCCTATGGCAATGAGTATTGCCGAGGCAGATAAAATAATAGAGGAAGCTGAGAAAAGCGGTGTTGTTGCAGGTGTGTGTCACCAGAACAGGTTCAATATTGCTGTTCAGGAGCTGAAAAGGGCAGTAGATATGAACCGTTTCGGCAAGCTTTCACATGGTAGTATACATATCCGTTGGAACAGAGACGAAAGCTACTATAATCAGGATGATTGGCGTGGCAAATGGGCAACAGACGGCGGAGCACTTATGAATCAATGCATTCACGGAATAGATTTACTCCGTTGGATTTTCGGTGACGAGGTTGAATCTGTTTACGGCTCCACAAGAAACCACCTTCACCCGTATATTGAGGCAGAGGATGTTGGCGTTGCCGTTGTAAACTTTAAAAATGGTGCTGTAGCCACAATTGAGGGTACGGTTAATACCATAGAAAGCCTTGAACAGACACTTTGTGTTTTTGGTGAAAAGGGTATGGTAAGGTTAGGCGGAATGAATGCCTCTACTGTAGATGTGTGGACCTTTACCCATGAGGATGAGGCAGACGAGGACAGACGCTTTATTGAAGAAAAAGCACCAAATGTTTACGGCAACGGGCACACAAGCCTTTTCCTTGATTTTGCAAATGCAGTAAAAGAAAAAAGACAGCCATATGTAGACCTTTATGCAGGTAAAAGAGCAGTTGAAATGATTCTTTCAATATACAAAAGCCAAAAAACAGGGGAAAAGGTAACCTTCCCCCTCACAGACTTCGCATCGGTTGATATGGAATAACAAGAAGCCATCCGTCAGGATGGCTTCTTGTTTCCCCTCGTATTCTGTGTGGGCTTTGTGTAACAACATTAACAGTAAACTGTAGTTATATATTACAACACATCTGTTCAATTGCCAACAACAAATATGTTGTAAATGGTAAAATTTTTTCGAGGTGATATTTAGTGTATTACAACGAAAGAATTGCATGGATAAGAGATTGCAGAAGTATATCACAAAAAGAAATTGCGGAAAAGCTTGGTATAAAGCAACAACAGTATGCACGGTATGAAAAAGGTGTTAATGTAATGCCTGTAACATACCTTAAGCCAATATGTGAAATTCTGAATGTTTCCGCTGATTATATAATAGGCCTCACCGATGAGCCCGAATCAGATACAAGTAAATAAAATGAAATCAAAACCCGTGGTAAAGGCGTTATAACCTTAACCACGGGCTGTTTTTTATAATTTATCCTCAAACTTCGGCATAATGTGCTCTGTTGTGGCAAAGAACATAACCTTCATTTCGGCGTTGGAGTATTCATTTAATTTCGAATCCTTACTTGCACGCTTTGAGTTGAGATTTTTGTCTATAGAGTAAATAGAAACAAGAGTCTTTTTGTTTCTTACAACAATACCGTTTTTGTCAACTGTGCCGTCAAATTCAAGAACGATGTTACTGTCGTTTTCGGGTACGGTATATAAGCAAACAAGGTTTTTTGTTTCTACCTTATATTTTTCAGCGACAGCGGCAATGTATCTGTTTTCGGGATCTTCAGAAAATTCCATTTCACCTGTTTTTTCATATGTCTTTGCGGTTGTTGTTTCTGTAACCTCTTCTGAGAAATCCTCAGGAACAAAGGGAAGAGGATCCTCTTCAGGTACAAATGGAAGTGGCTCTTCGTCAGGGTCAGGCTGCGGTGGTGTGATAGGCTTATTTGTAGCAGCTGTTTCTGAAACATGATCTGTCATTACCGAATAAACCTCTGTTGGCTGTGTAACAATTACAACCTCTGTGGCGGCTGTAAAGCCTTGTGTTTGGGGAGCTTGGGTTGGTGGTGTTGTTACTACCTGTGAAGTGGGCTCCTGTACAGATGGCATTTGCTCGGTTGGGGCTTGTGTAGGTGGAGTGTTTTCAGCCGTTGTAGTAGTCTCTGTCTGCGTTGTAGGAGCAACGGGTGCAGATGAGGAAAACTCCATAACTGTTAAATAAATTCCCACTAATAAAACAACGCAAAGTACAACTATTGCGCATATAAGCTTTTTCATAATATGATTCACCCTGAATTTTATTTTCGGGCACAACACCCGATTGGTTTGAAGCCCATTATACCACAATTATTTATGTATTTCAACTTACTATTTTTCTTGCAATTGACCTACATACTATAGTATAATCAGTATATATGATTAATTAAGTTGGTGTAGTGTTATGTTTTTATGTCCACAGCCCAAAAAAGCAGAAATAAAAAAAGGGTATTTAAAGTTCCCTGTAGGTGATGAGCCAAAGCCACAGGTGAAAATAACTCCCTTGTTGGCGCAGAAGGAAAGCTACCGCATAGAAATTGACGAAAAAGGCATACGAATTGAGGCGGCAGATGAAACGGGCGCATATTATGCAGGGATAACACTCGACCAGCTTTCTAAAAATTACAGAGGCTGTTTGCCGTATATTTATATTTACGATGAGCCCGATTACTACTACCGCGGGTTTATGATAGACTCCTGCCGTCACTTTTTCACAGTTGACGAAATCAAAAAAATGGTAGATGGTGCATCATATTTTAAATTCAACAAATTCCATTTCCATTTAAGTGATGATCAGGGCTTCCGTGTGGAGCTTGAATCATATCCGCAAATTACCGAAATCGGCTCTGTGCGTTACGGCTCACATTTCGGTAAATCACACGATGATGAAGAAATTTACAGTGGCTACTACACAAAAGCTGAGCTTCGTGAAATTGTTGATTTCTGCCGTGAAAGGCATATAGAGGTTATTCCCGAATTTGATGTGCCCGGTCACACAAGCGCGGTGCTTTCTGCAATGCCTGAGCTTTCCTGCAAGGGTGAGCAGATTAAACCACAGACAACAGCAGGTATATTTCAGGATGTGCTTTGTGTAGGAAACGAAGAGACCTATAAAATGATTCACGCCGTTCTTGATGAGCTATGCGAGATTTTTCCGTCAGAATATATTCACATCGGCGGTGATGAGGTGCCTAAGGCTCATTGGAACGAGTGCGAAAAATGTAAGGCAAAAAAAGATGCTCTCGGTCTTAAAACAATGGAGGAGCTTCACAGCGCATTTGCTCAGGAAATTTCGGAATATCTTAAAAAGAAGGGCAGAAAGGCTATCTGCTGGAATGAAGCCATCCGTGGCGGTAATGTTGAAAACGATAATATTACTGTTGCCTGGTGGATGGACAAAACAGATGCATCACTTAAGTGGGCAAACAGCGGTGCCCCTGTAATTATGGAGAATTTTTCACCATATTATGTGGATTACCCTCACGGAATGCACTCTCTTCGCGATATATATGTACATAATCCTAAAAACACACGAGGAATGACAGAGCTTGGCAAAAATTCCATAATCGGTATCGAAAGCCCTATATGGACAGAGTTTGTTACAGACTTTTCGAAAATGACAAAAATGTGTTACCCTCGTTGGCTTGCAGTTGCAGAAAATGCGTGGAACAGCTACGATAAAGATGATTTCCCCAAATTCCTTAAAACAGTAGTGTTCTTCTGCGAGGTCCTTCGGGAAAAGGGTATTACACCTGCCCCGGAGGAGGAATGGAATATACTTCCTCACACAAGGCTTTCTCAGACACTCAGCTTTGCAACAAAAAACATTTCAAAGAAAACTATTATTGATTTTTTGAGAGGTAACAACAAATGATTAAATATTCCGTGATAGGAACATCGTGGATAACAAAATCCTTTATAGAAGGTGCAAGCCTTTGCGACGAATTGGTGCTTGACGGCATTTATTCCCGCAGTAAGGAAAAGGGTGAAGCCTTCAAAAAGGAATCAGGAGCAAAAAGGAGCTTTAACTCCTTTGAGGAGCTACTTTCAAGTGATACAGAGCTTGTTTATGTTGCATCACCTAATGTGTGTCATTACAGTCAATGCAAGGCGCTTTTAGAAAATAATAAGCACGTTATATGCGAGAAGCCTATAACCTTCACAGCTGAAGAATTTGAGGAACTTTGCTCTCTTGCCCGTAAGAAAAGCCTTGTGTATTTCGAGGCAATAATGTATATGCACACATCAGCAAGGCGTATTCTTGCTGAGGCTGTAGGAAAAATCGGCAACATAAGAAGCGCAAGTATAGATTTCTCACAGCTTTCATCAAAATACAAAGCTCTTGTAAATGGTGAGCTTCCTAATATTTTTAACCCGGAAATGCAGACGGGGGCACTTAACGATTTAGGCATTTACTGTGTTTATCCCGTAGTTGATTTGTTCGGTATGCCTGAGGAGATTATACCGTCACAGCATTTTTTAGAAACAGGTGCAGATGGTTGCGGTGGTGCAGTTTTCAAGTATTCTGATAAGCTTGTTACCATAACATATTCAAAAATCGGTCAAAGCCGAGGTGTTTCACAGATTTTCGGTGACCTTGGTACAGTTACTATAGGCAGTATTTCTCAAACGGACGAAATGTGCATATACAATAACAATGGTGAAAAAACAGAGCTTGTTCCCGATATAGATAAAAAATACCTTATGAAAAACGAGGCAGAATCCGCCGTTGCGTTTATAAAAGACCCGTCAAGTGAATTTTTAAAGGAATGTCAGGATATGAACTTAAAGGTCCTTGAATGTATGGAAAAAATGAGGGTAAAAAATGATTGAACAAGAGCTTAAGGAATTTTTGCTTTCAAAGGGTGTAAGTGATGTTGGTTTTTGTCAGGTTGAGGACAGCATTGCAGAGGGGCTTAATTATGCTGTGAGCATTGTCGTAAGGCTTTCAGATGCAATTGTTGATGAAATTACAGATGAGCCTACTGCAACATACTTTAACCACTACAGAACAGTAAATGCTTTTATTGACAGGTGCTTGCTTGAAGCAGGTCTTTTCCTGCAGGAAAAGGGATATAAATATATTACCGTTGCCGCGTCTCAGAGTATGCCCGGCACACATTACAACGGCAGGTACAGTCATAAAAAAGCGGCAAGGCTTTCAGGTCTTGGGGATATTGGAAAAAACTCTTTATTTATACATAAAAAGTACGGCACAAGAGTGCGCCTTGGTACACTTTTTACCGATTGTCCGTTACAGGGTGATGGTGAATTGAAGGAAAGGCTTTGTACAGGCTGTGACCTTTGTGTTAAAGCGTGTCCTTCAGGTGCAATAAGCGGTAATGATTTTGTTCCCGGTGTTGAAAGGGAAGAAATATTTAACCCTGCACTTTGCAGCGATTATATGAAAAAGAAATTCCACCACATAGGCAGAGGTGTGGTGTGCGGAATTTGTATGAAGGTTTGTCCCTACAGTAAACAAAAAGGGGTGATTTTGTGGCGAAAATTTTAATTGCAGACGATGAAGAGCTTATAAGAAAGCTTATTCGTGATTGTGTTGAAAAAGACGGCCATCAGGTATTAGAGGCGGAAAACGGCTTACAGGCTCTTGCGCTTTTCAGAGCGAATAAGGATATAAGCCTTTGCATACTTGATATTATGATGCCTGAAATTGATGGATGGGGTGTTTGTCGCAAAATCCGTGAATCAAGCGGTGTACCCGTAATGCTTGTTTCTGCAAGGTCACAGGATTTTGATCAGATTATGGGCTTTGAAAGTGGTGCGGATGATTATGTTACAAAGCCGTTTTCACTTGTTGTTTTAAATAAAAGAATAAATATGCTTCTTCAGCGGGGCGCTGTGCAACAACCAACCAAGTCTGTAAGCGAAGCTTTTTATGAGCTCGACGGACTTACTGTTGATTGCGCATCCTACGAGGTAAGATTAAACGGAGAATTACTTGAATTTACACTTAAGGAATTTGAAATCATTAAAAAATTCATTAAATCACCGGGTAGAGTTTATTCCCGCGAAAAGCTTGTTACAGAGCTTTGGGGTGATGATTACGATGGTGAGGTAAGAACAGTTGACTCCCATATTGCCCGAATAAGAACGAAGCTTGGGGATTGGGGAACAAAAAGGCTTGTTACAGTTTACGGCACAGGCTATAAGTTTGACGATAAGTAATTAATTTGTACATACAAAAGAGGTGAGGGTTAAAATGGAAAGACGCAAAATGGGTATCAGAGCCAAATTTTTCCTTGAGCTTGGTGCAATTATTGCTGTTTGTTTAATAGGTATTGCGTTTGTTAACTCTCAGCTTCTTGAGGGTGTGTATATCTGGAATATGGAGCGCACCTTCCGCTACATTGCCGAAGAGGTGGAAAAGGCAGGGGCAAACTATTACCCCGTGCTTGCAGAATATGAAGAAACCGAGGGTGTGAGTATAGATTATTATGACGAGGTTGATAATCTCCTTTACGAGGGTAAAAGCTCATACCTTTCAGGTAATAAAATTAACATAATAAGCCGTAAAACAAATGATGACGGAAGCTACTTTAATGTTGTTTGTGCAGAGGGTAGCACAACGCAATATATGCTGTATGGTAAAAGCTTTGAAAATAATTATCATATAGAAATTTTTACGGAAATCAATCCTATTCAGGAAAATGCTTCACTTGCAACTACTGTTACAACAACCATAACTGTGTTGGCACTTATTCTGGCGCTTGTGTTTATTTATGACTATTCAAGGCGTTTCACAAAGCCTCTTATTCAGATGAATGAGGTAATGGAAAAAATTGCATCACTTGATTTTTCTGCAAAGACTAATATTGACAGAAAAGACGAAATCGGCACTCTTGCAACAAATATCAATACAGTTTCCGACTCCCTTGACAGAGCGCTCACGGAGCTCCGCGAAAAGAATGCACAGCTTCAAGAGGATATTGAAAAAGAACGCCGTCTTGAAAAAATGAGGCAGGATTTCGTGTCCTCTGCATCTCACGAATTGAAAACACCTATTGCCATTATAAGAGGCTATGCAGAAGGTCTTAAAATGAATATGGGTGAAGAGAATGAAAATTCTTCTGAGTATTGCGACATAATAATGAATGAAGCGGATAAAATGAACGAGCTTGTTCTGAATATGCTGGAGCAGTCCCTTTATTCAACAGGAAACAAGCTACCCGAAAAGGCGGATTTTGACCTGAGCGAATACATTGAAGAATTTTTGAAAACTACTGACCCGATTTTTAAAGAAAAGGGAATAACCATAAAAAAAGATATAGAAAACGCAATAGTTTATGGTGATAAAAAACAGCTTACTACTGTTTTATCAAACATAGTTTTAAATGCCTGTAGCCACGCTAAAGGTGAAAAGCGCATTGAAATATCTACCGAAGCAGACGAGAATTTTGTTAAGGTAAAGGTTTTCAACACGGGAAGCTTTATTGAGGATAAGGATAAGGATTCTATTTTTACCTCATTCTACAGGGCAGATAAAGCCCACTCCCGTAAGGAAGGCCGTTTTGGTTTAGGTCTTTCTATTGTAAAGTCAATTATTACAAACCATGGTTGTGATTGCGGTTTTTATAATATGGAAGATGGTGTTACCTTCTGGTTTACCATCGAAAAGATATAAGGATAGGAAAAGTGAAGAGAAATGAACATTAATTTTTGTATACCATGCCTTTTAGGTGTTGAAGGTCTTATTGCAGATGAGCTCCGTTTTTTAGGTGCTGAAAATGTATCTGCAGAAAATGGCAGAGTTTTGTTTTCAGGTGACGAAAATATGCTTGCAAGGGTAAATATCTGCTCCCATTTTGCAGAGCGTGTGCAGATACTTATGGGCTCCTTTGAGGCAAAAACCTTTGAAGAGCTTTTTCAGGGTGTAAAGGAGTTACCTTGGGAGCAATGGATAGGTAAGGATGATGCATTCCCTGTTAAGGGCTATTCACTTAAATCACAGCTTTTCAGTGTAAGTGACTGCCAGGCAATTATTAAAAAGGCGGTTGTAGAAAGATTAAAATCAAAGTATGGTGTTTCCTGGTTTACAGAAACAGGCCCCACACATCAGATACAGTTTTCAATTATGAATGATAAAGCAACTCTTCTTATTGATACAACAGGTGCAGGTCTTCATAAAAGAGGCTATCGTTTATCACAGAATGGTGCGCCTATTAAGGAAACACTTGCGGCATCTCTTTGCGCACTTGCAAAGGTAAGGCATTACCATACTTTATATGACCCAATGTGCGGTAGCGGTACTTTATTAATAGAAGGGGCATTATATGCACATAATATAGCACCGGGTCTTAACAGACACTTCTCTGCAGAAAGGTTTGATGTTCTTCCTAAAAACATCTGGGCAGAGGAGAAGGAGAGGGCAAGAGGCCTCGAAAAGGTAGATACTGATTTCCAGGGCTTTGGCTCAGATATTGATGGTGAGGCAATTAAAATAGCAATGGCAAATGCGGGCAGATTGGATATTGGCAAAAAGCTTCACTTTGAAAAGAAGGATATTAAGGACTTTAAGCCATATAGTGAGAGAGGTACTGTTATCTGTAACCCACCATATGGTGAAAGACTTTTAGATTTGCAGGAAGCAGAAAAAATCTACAAGCAGATGGGTAATGTGTTCCCGCAACAGCGTGGCTGGAGCTATTATGTTATTACCCCTGATGAAGAATTTGAAAATTGCTTTGGCAGAAAAGCCGATAAGAGCAGAAAGCTTTATAATGGTATGATTAAATGTCGATACTATATGTTTTTTAAATGAGGTAAAATATGAAGCACTTATTTATAATCAATCCCAATTGTGGTAAGGGTATATCATATGAAAGATGTGCAAACGGAATAGCCCGGGCTATGACGGAATTGAATATAACCGATTATGAAATCCATGTTACTCAGGGCCCCAACGACGGCTACAATTATGCAAAAACGCAGGTGGATAAGGGTGAGCCTATCCGCGTGTATGCCTGCGGTGGTGATGGTACACTCTGGGAGATTGTAAATGCCTGCGCCTGCAAGCCAAATGCACAGGTTGCGGCTTTCCCCCTTGGCAGCGGAAATGATTTTATCCGCATTTTTGGTGATAAAAAAGAACTTCGCAATGTTAAAGACCACATTAACGGCACAGTTATGCAGTTTGACCTTATTAAATGTGGTGATGAGTATGCAATAAACCAATGCTCAATGGGTCTTGATGCAGAGGTTTGTGCAAGGCAGGCAAGCCTTAAAAAGCTACCATTCATTAAAGGTGATGCGGCATATACCTTAGGTGTGCTTTTGCAATTCTTAGGTGAAATGAAAAAGACCTTTACTATAAAAATAGATGATGAGGAAGAGTTTACCGCAGATGTACTTTTCTGCCTTGCGGCAAATTCCCGATGGTATGGCGGTGGGTACTTTGCAGCCCCTAAGGCACTTACTTATGATGGTGAACTTGATTTTGTTGTTGTTAAAAAAGATGTTCCGCGAGTTGCATTATTACCACTTATTGACCAATACAAGAAAGGTCAGCACCTGGATTGGGAAAGAACAACATACAAAAGAGGCAAGAGAATCACAATAAAAAGTGAAAAATCCTCTGCCGTAAATATAGACGGAGAGGTGCGCTTCGGTAAAGAGGTAACCTTTGAAATTGTAGAAAAGGGCATCAATTTTGTAGTGCCCGCTTGCTCAGATTTTGTGGATAGAGTGAAAAAAGGAACGGTGTAATCAAACTGAACTTAAGCCAAGGAGAGTTTTTTGAGCAAGGAATTACTAAGAACATACAAAAGCAGTTTACTGAATTATATAACCACGAGATCGTCCTTTAAATTGACCTCGTAAATTTCACACCGCGATTTGTTCGGAACTGAAGTTTTTCTGCATAGTTTTTTTATGTTTTGTAGATTTATTTTGTTGTTTATGAACAAATGATTTCTACTTTTTTCTTTGAAAATGCATTTTTTGAGGGTGAATATTGCTTTTTTGCGACAAAATTTAATGAGAAAATTTATTCTTTTCAGAGCCTTTATTTTTAGAAAATTTAAAACAACAATTTTGCGAAAACCCTTGTATATCAAGGGTTTTCGTGCTCTTATGTACGGTTTTTTCTCGGTTTTTTCACATTAGGATAATAACCAAACAAGTTGTTAACTTTTTGTCATTTCATACGAAAATGCGTTTTTGACCCTTATTTTCCTTTAATTTCCATAAAATTTGTGGTAGAATGTAACTGTAAAGTTATGCTTTACAAGATTGAAAGGAGGATTTTTCGTGAAGAAAATTGCAACTTTTTCCCTTTCCTTTGCGGTTATGGCTGTTACACTCTTTGCTTTCTTTTCAGCCTATCCAAAGGCTCACGCAGAAGAGATCAGCACAATAGCTTCTGAAGCTGTTGTACTCAATAGCTGTACATATAAGAATATAACCTGGACAAATGAAAATTGCCAAAAGGTTTCCTACAGCACATTTTCTCTTAACTCGAAAGGATATATAGTTCTCACAGCATCAAAACCTGTTTTGGCTAACAATGAATATGGTGCGTACATAATTACTTTGTACAATGAGGACGGCGATGTTGTCTGGAAGGCAGATACATCCTCACAAATCAACACAACCTCTAAATCTTACTCATATACAATCGGTCTCGATAAGGGTACATATTATATGGGTATCGAGGCAAAGTTCCTTGTTGAACAGGGTAGTGTGAGTGCAAGATACAGATTCGTAGACTATCCCTCAAACTATTGGGAAATTGAAGGTAACGACTCTGCAGATAACGCAACAGACATTGTTTTGAACTCTACGTACAGTGGCGTCTTCTGTGAACAGTCTGACGACACTTCACGCAGTGACTATTATGCTATATCCTTAGAAAAGGGTTATAACTACAGAATACGTTTAACCAACTATGCTACCCTTATTAATGAGGATGCGGGTATGCTTTTCCGTATTGTATCCCCTTCCGGTAAAGAAACTATTTTTGCTAAAGAAAAAGGAATCGTTTCCGGAGCTGTTACATATTGGGAATTCACAGCTTTGGAAACAGGTACATACTATCTGAAGCTTTCTGATTCAGGCAACAAAATCGCCTGCACATACAAGCTTTCCGTTGTTCCGTTTGATGTTTCTGCAAATGCGGTGAATGTTACTCTTCTTAAAGATACCTTTCCTTGCAGTGGTGATGAAATAAGACCTGTTATTTTGGCTACCTATGGCGACTTCCAACTTGAAGAAGGCGTTCAATACACCGCTAAGTATCCGACATCTGCTGTTGATGTTGGTACATACAATATCGCGTTGACCTTCCAAAATGGTTATTCGGCTCAAAAGCTTGTTACTTTCAAGATTATACCACCTATTGATGTTTCTGAATTAGACGTCAGCCTTTCAAACTCTGTTTTTGAATATGACGGCACAGCTAAGCTTCCTGACGTCATTGCAAAATATGGGGATGAAATACTTGTAAAAGATGTTCATTATACTGTTACCTATCCCGAGTCTGTTAATTCGGGAGATTATACTGCAACAGTAACCTTTAAGAAGGGCTATACAGGTACTGTAACACTTGATTATACAGTTTTACCACCGATTGATGCTTCCACATTGGATGTTAACCTTTCAACAACATTATACACATACGATGGTAATGAAAAAACACCGGATGTTGTTGCTAAGGATGGCAATACTACACTAAAAAAGGATACTCACTACACAGTAACATATCCGAGTGCATGCATTAACCCCGGTGACTATACTGTTACAGTTGCCTTTAAGGGCAGATACACCGGCAAACGTTTACTTAACTACAAAATTGATCCTGTTGACGTTTCTGCGTTGAGTGTTAACCTTTCAACAACATCTTACACATACGACGGTACTGAAAAAGCTCCATCGGTTATTGCAAAGCACGGTGACACCATACTTAAAAAGGATACTCACTACACAGTAAAATATTCAGGCACACGTATTAATCCGGGTTCACACGATGTTACGGTAGATTTCAAGGGCTTCTACAAAGGCACAAAGAAGCTTTCATTTGAAATTGTCAGCGCTCCTGAAAGCACCTCTAAAATCTCCTTCACATCAACAACTAACTCCATAAAATTAACCTGGCCGAAGGTTGAAGGTGCTACAGGTTATATGGTTTACCAGTACAGTCCAAGCAGAGGCAAATATGTTTTGGTTGCAAATGTAAAGGGTTCAAGAAACAACAAGAATGACTTCCATAAACCCGGCATACCTCCAAAAAAGAATGACAATCTTACATCAGATGTAACCTACCAAAAGAATAAAAATCTTAAACCCGGTACAACATACAAATTTAAGGTTGTAGCTTATCAAATGCACTTTTACGGTAAGAAATCCAAAGTTCTTTCCACGGAAGAGATTTTAACCGCCACAAAGTGTGTAGCACCAAAAATTACAAGTGCTGTTCCAACCGATAAAACAATCAGATTGAATTGGACTAAGGTTGAAGGTGCTACAGGCTACAAGGTTTACCAGTACAGTCCGAGCAAACACAAGTATGTTGAGGTAGCATCTGTTAAAGATACAACCTATCAAAAGACGAAAAACTTCAAGTCTGGCTCAGCTTACAAGTTCATGGTTGCAGCTTACCAGGAGTTGGCAAACGGAACAATTGTTATAGGTACTGCATCTAAGCCTTTTGATGCATCTACAAAATGTGCTGCTCCAAAAATCATAAAAATTGAAACAACAAAGAACACAATCACATTGACATGGAATAAGGTTGAAGGCGCTACAGGATACAAAGTATTCCAGTATAGCCCAGGCAAAGGTAAATATGTTCTGATTGCAACTGTTAAAGAAACAAGCTATAAAAAAGCCAAAAACCTTAAACCCGGTATGACTTATAAATTCAAAGTTATGGCTTACACAGAGCTTAGTGAAGAAAAGACTCTTGAAGGTGTTACTACAAAAGAATTTAAAGCAACCACAAAATGCACACCACCAAAAATTAAAAATTATAAGCCATCTGCAGGACAGAAGGTAACAATTAAGTGGTCTGCAGTTGCGGGAGCCACAGGCTATCAGGTTTACTACTCCACAAACAATTCTGACTATAAAAAGGCTTTTTCAACTACCTCAGAAGCAGGCACAAAAATCTTTACTCCATCAGCAAAGGGTAAGACAATTTACTTCAAGGTTCGTGCATATACAAAGGTTGACGGAAAAACTGTCTATGGTGAATGGAGCGAAGTAAAAAGTCTTGTTATTAAGTAAAGCTTAAAAGAAAATTTTTAAACTAAAAAAATTCAAAAAAATATTGCCCTCACGTTTGTGCGGGCAATATTTTTTATAATTTCAGCATAAGGGATTTTTTAATCACAACAGGGATCTGCATTTTTCTTTTTTGTAGCAGCAGGCTTACCCTGGGGTGTTGCATCACCTAAGCCTGTTGCTTCGGAGAAGAGGGCATCCTTTTTAACTGCCTCAACAACATCTGTAGGCACAATAATTTTTGCTGCCTGACCATTTGACATATTAACAAGTGCTTCGTATTTTTTAAGCTCAAGCACAGCGGCTGTAGGGTTAGCCTCAATAATTGCACGGATACCGTCTGCTTCTGCCTGTTTTGAAAGTAAAAGAGCCTTTGCTTCACCCTCTGCGCGGGCAATACGGGCATCTCTTTCACCTTCTGCTTCAAGCACCATAGCCTGCTTGTCACCCTCGGCACGGGTGATGGCGGCTGCTTTGTGACCTTCTGCCTGAAGAAGAGTTTCGCGCCTGTCGCGCTCTGCCTTCATCTGCTTTTCCATAGCCTGCTGAATTTCCTGCGGAGGAATAATGTTCTTAAGCTCAACTCGTGTAACCTTCATACCCCACTGGTCTGTAGCATCATCAAGAATAGCGGTCATTTTGCCGTTGATTGTATCACGTGATGTCAGAGTGCTGTCAAGCTCCAATTCACCAACAATGTTACGAAGTGTGGTTGCAGTAAGGTTTTCCAATGCATTAATTGGGTTTACTACACCGTAGGAATAAAGCTTTGCATCAAAAATCTTAAAGAAAACAACAGTATCAATCTGCATTGTAACATTATCTTTTGTAATAACAGGCTGTGGTGGTGAGTCAATAACCTGCTCTTTAAGAGTGATTTTTTTGGCAATTCTTTCAATAATGGGGATTTTTACGTGAATACCTGCACCCCAGGTTTTTTCGTATTTACCTAAAAATTCAATTTCATACTCGTGTGCCTGAGGTACAATACGCACGTTGGCAACAACAAGTGCTAATAAAAGGGCAACGATTATAAGGATAATTTCCATAAAACAACCTCCACAAAATTATTTTAATAAACTGTTTGTATATAGTTTATGCTTTTATTGTACAGAATATAAAAAGAGTTGTCAATATCAGGCTAATTTAAAAAAGCTCCCTGCAATCCGCAAGGAGCTTTTAATATTAGTCTCTTCTCTTGTTAAAAGGCTTTCTCGGACGGCGTTCTCTCTGTGGTTCGTCGTCGTTTTCAGGAACAAGGCCTTCAACCTCAATAAGAGCATCTCTTCTTGAAAGGTTAATTCTGCCCTGATCGTCAATTTCTGTAACCTTAACCATAATCTGGTCGCCAACGTTTACACAATCTTCAACCTTTTCTATTCTCTTAACATCAAGCTTGGAGATGTGAACAAGACCTTCTTTACCGGGTGCAATTTCTACGAAAGCACCGAAAGCCATAAGTCTTGTAACAACGCCGTTGTAGATAGCGCCGATTTCAGGATCGTTAGCAATTGTGTTGATAATGTCAAGTGCGCGGTTAGCATCGTTGATGTCAACAGCTGTAACGAAGATTGTACCATCTTCCTCAACATCAACCTTACAGTTGCACTCGGCACAGATTTTCTGAATAACCTTACCCTGTTTACCGATAACATCACCAATCTTTTCAACATCAATCTTTGTTGTGAGGAGCTTTGGAGCATAAGCTGAAAGCTCTTTTCTTGGCTCGGAGATAACAGGATTCATAATTTCGTCAAGGATATACATACGAGCCTTGTATGTTTTCTCGAATGCTTCCTTAATAATTTCAGGAGTAAGACCATGAACCTTGAGGTCCATCTGGATAGCGGTGATACCATTCTTTGTACCTGCAACCTTAAAGTCCATATCGCCGAAGAAGTCCTCAAGACCCTGGATATCAACCATTGTCATAAAGCGGTCGCCTTCAGAAATAAGACCACAGGAAATACCTGCAACAGGAGCTTTAATCGGAACACCTGCAGCCATAAGAGCAAGTGTTGAGCCGCAAACTGAACCCTGTGATGTTGAACCGTTTGAAGAAAGAACCTCTGAAACAACACGGATTGTGTATGGGAACTCTTCCATTGATGGGATAACAGGAAGAAGTGCTCTTTCAGCAAGGGCACCGTGACCGATTTCACGTCTGCCGGGACCTCTTGATGGCTTTGTTTCACCAACAGAGTATGATGGGAAGTTGTAGTGGTGGATGTATCTCTTTTCAACATCCTCGTCGATACCGTCAAGCATCTGTGCATCACGAGCAGTACCGAGAGTTGTAATTGAAAGAACCTGAGTCTGTCCGCGAGTGAACATACCTGAGCCGTGTACTCTTGAAAGAAGGTCGATTTCTGCGTTAAGAGGACGAATATCATCAATACCACGGCCGTCTACACGCTTGCCTTCGTCAAGAAGCCAACGGCGAACGATGAATTTCTGGAGCTTGTAAAGACAATCTTCAATTTTATCTGCTTCGTCTGCAAACTTCTCGTCGAACTCTGCATGAACAGCATCGTAGATTGGTTTGAGTCTTTCGTCACGGATTCTCTTGTCGTCTGTGTCAAGAGCAGCCTTAACATCATCAATTGCAAAAGCCTTGATTGCCTCGTAAAGCTCTTCTGATGGGTCGTTTGACTCAAAAGCAACCTTTTCTTTACCGATCTGGGCAACGATAGATTTGATAAATTCAACGATTTTCTTGTTCTCTTCGTGAGCGAACATAATACCGTCGAACATAACCTCGTTAGAGATTTCGTTAGCACCTGCTTCAATCATAGCAACAAGGCTGTCAGTTGAAGCAACTGTAACTGTCATTTCTGTTTTTTCTCTTTCTGCAAGAGTTGGGTTGATAACATACTTGCCGTCAACAAGACCGAGAGAAACGCTTGATACAGGGCCTTCCCACGGAATGTCGGAAATTGCAATAGCTGTGGAAACACCCCAGAGAGCTGCAATTTCAGGTGAGCAGTCAGGGTCAACAGACATAACTGTTGCAACAACAGAAACGTCGTTTCTCATATCCTTAGGGAAAAGAGGACGGATAGGTCTGTCAATAACACGTGATGTAAGAACAGCCTTTTCTGATGCC
>JAZSCV010000081.1:0-17489 GCA_045530855.1 Acutalibacteraceae bacterium | reverse complement strand
AAGGCACTTCTTGTTATATCACAACCCTTAGTTTGTAATTTTGCTGCCAATTCATCTTGAGTTATATTTTGTTTTTCTCTGATTTTTCTTATATTGGCACCTATTTGTTTTTCAATTAATTTATTCATACAATACACCTTTACATTTTACCATTATTCTGTCAAAAAACCCGCTAAGCAATAAGATTTGTGTGAAGAACGAAGAATTGCCACCCGACGCTGTATATAGATACTGCGAGGGTAGCAAACTTTGCATATAACTATTATAACTGTTGAGAAATGCCAAACCCGATAAGCAATAAGATTTGGATGCAGAGCGCAGTTTTAAGCCGCGAAGCTGTACAAAAGTACTGCGAGCAGATTAAAACAAGCTATGCGCCAAATATTATTGCTTAGCGCCGTTGTCAAACATTTCTAATACCTTTACACTTGCTGCTAAACAATCTGCAAGGCAAGATTTGTTAAGTGCATCAGGTGTATCACGTCTTGTGTGATAGAAATCCGGAAGTGCATGGTTAAGGGCTGTAACACCTGTGGAACGCATACCTGCCTGTGCAAAGGCTGCAGAGTCAGTTGCACCACCAAGAGGAGGAACCATACCCTTACCACAAGGGATACCAAGTTCTTCACATGCCTCGTAGAACAAGTCAGAAACGTCTTTATCTACCTTAACTGTAGCGTTAAGGTCGCGGTAGTTTACGCTAAGGTGCTCGTTCTGAGCAATTGTGTCATATGAATAAACAAAAGTAGGAACATCGTTAAATTCGTCCTTATGTGCTTCACACCATGCTTTTGCACCACGAAGACCGGCTTCCTCTGAACCTGTGTGAACAACACCGATTTCTGTATGCTCAAGCTCGATGCCTTCATCCTGAAGCATTTTAAGAATTGCCATACCCATATAGCAACCTGTAAGGTTATCGTTAGCACCGTCAACATGTTTATTTCTGTTCCACATAAAGTAAAGGCCAAACCAGAATGGTGTAAACACTAATGCACCAAGACCAAGCTTTGTTGCAAGAGCAGACTCTATTCCACAAAGACTTGCAATTGAAATGCCTAAAAGATAGAATGCACCTATAAAGCAAGTAATCATATGTATATCGAAACCAAGATATGAAAACTTTTCTTTAATAGGCCATTCCCAAGCAGCATCCGGATGTCCGTTGAAAATGATTCTGCGCTTTACTTCGCCTGTTGGCTTTTTGAAGCCTGCAGCATTGTGACCGATTTTTTCTTTAAAGAATTTATCTACTACCTTTTTGTAAAGGCCAAACTGAAGCACACAAAGTGTAAGACCAAGTAAAATAAACACAATAGAAAGTGCGGGCATAAAGAAGTATGAAATTAATGCTAAGAAACAGAAGGTAATAGTAAAATTAATCCAACCGAAGAATGATCCTGGATTTTCCTTAAACTCATCCACATAAACTGTATCACAGCCTAATTTTTTCATTTCTTCTGCAAGATATTCACAAGCCTGTTGCTCACCCTTACAGCCGGGGCCTCTTTTTTCAAATGCTGTACAAATATGAGTAATATCATCAATAATGTACTGAGCATATTCGTTTTTCTTTTCGATAAGTTTGCTTAAATCCATCGCTCACTCTCTCCTCTTATAAAATAAAATATATATCTTTATTTTACAATATTTTAAAATAATGTCAACAATATTTTAACATATTATACAAAATAAGCCGACAGATTTTACCCTGTCGGCTTATGTAATTATTTATTATTGTGTTTTATTCTTTTTCTGTTGATGTCAACTTTCATTATAATCGCAGTAGCAGTTGCACCGCAAACCATAAACACTGCGAGAGAAGCCATACCCTCTGCCCTGATATCTTCATTCAAAGCATATTCAGAAACCACAATAAGCGGTTTAAGGGAAGCTCTTACGATTGCTTTAAGTGGCTCGCTTTCTCTGATAAAATCAGCAATTGGCGGTGAAATTGTGTAGTAAGCATTAATGAAAGCTCTACCAAGTGCACTCTGCTTAAGGCACTCGTCACGGAATGCACAAAGTGCACCAACCTCACCGGAATCAAGCCCGTAAGAAGCAGTTGCCACAAAGCACATTGACGGAACGGATATTGCTGACTCTGTATTATCAGGACTTATAATAGAATCGCAATAAACTCTTAACACAAGGCCTTTTGCTCCGGGACAATTACAAGCTGTACACTGTTGACAAGTCTGGCTTTCATCGTAACAGCCACAATGTCCGTAGCTACATTTTTCTTCTTCGCAATGTATTGCTGTTTGCTCAGAGCCTGTTGCGATGCCTGAAGTCTGATCGAAAGTCTTGGCCTTTGCGTATTCATCTCGTGTAATATGGTTTATCATACAATATTCATTGCTTGTAGCCATATTAGGGAAATGGTACGCAACATCTAAAGTGTAGAATTTATCATCTGATGTGGGAGGGTTACCGCTTGCATAATCGTAGTCATCCTCTAATGCAGAAAGCTCTATTGTAACGGCATTATATTGCTGAACTACAATATATTTATTTTTGTTACTATCTTCTTTTGTAATCGTTTCAAAATAAGGCTTTATTTCAACATAGATAGGTGTATCAGATAATTTCTGAGCACTGCTTCTATCCTTATTCTTGTTCTGACAATAAAGGAAGTAACCATTATCATTACCTTCATCATCCTTACTCTGTGTTGCAAACAAGTAGGAATATGAGGCATCTGCACTTACTGGAACAACATCAGATGTTGAAAAGATATCTGCGGTACGGGCTGAAGAAACATTAGCAGTACCTGACTGCAACAGCTTTGCAACCTCTTTAACCGCTTCTTGTTTAATGTAGCGTTCTTCGCTTTTATCGAAAGATCTGTAAGCTACATTAACTAAATTCATTACCGCATAGGTACCTAAGGAAAGCAGAACAAGAACTATCATAAGCTCTACAAGAGTATAGCCCTTTTTAGATGTTGTTAAAAATTTGAACATCGTAGTTTGCCTCCTTTTAGTTGGTATCTCTACCTGCTATAGCATATAGATTAACACTTGTATTACACCAAACCAGCTTTGTGGGATCCTTTGAGTGATTACCCAAAGAAGCACTTGTAAGCGATTCGGTAGAGAGTGTTGAAACGTTAGTATCTCTCAAAACATCGATAGAAACACCTGCAAGCCAACCATCACCAACAATATAGTAATAACCACCAACAATAGTAGCGTCGTTAATAAGTGATGTAAAGCCACAGTTCGATACAAGACGATATGCCCAGTTGCCTGTGTTAGCATCCTTTGTACCAACAACAATGTACTCCTGACCGCCGTTTCTCATCTGACCCGTAATGATAATAAGATCATCCATGGCATCAATAGTAACAATTCTTGAGAAATATTCATCGAGCGTACTACCGTTGCTAAGAGTAATTTCAACCATCTTTGAAGGTTCGTCTACTGACATGGTTTCGATTTGTGTAGGTGCATCTGAAATATATGGTACAAGGCTTGCGCCTGCTTCGTTAGCATCCATATCACCCTCTGCACCTGAGCTGGTACCTGAAGCCGAAGCAACAAGTGAACGGAACACTCTACCCTTACTGTCGCCATAGTAAGCATAATAATTAACAGTATAATCTCTTGCAGTTTCAGTATCCTTAACGTTTTCAACAACAAGGTCAACTGCAGTGAACTGAACACTATCGCGGCTATGTGTACCATATTTCACACTACCATATTCAGAATACTGTGCATAATCAGTACCAACTGTAGAGGTAGGATCATAAAGTGAATAGTTATCGAAGGTTTCATTATCCTTATAATAAAGAAGGTTAACAAAAGCTTCATCCTTACCTTCGATCATAGCTGCAAGAACGCCGTCATTATAAATACTACCAAGTGCAGTTGATGTAATACTTGTATCATTAGGACGAGCATGTTGGTAGGTTGAACCTGCAACAGAGTAACCAACCGCAACAGTAACACCGTCTTTAGATGCAATCTTGTTAAGATTATACATCTCACCAGGGAACCATACGTTGTAGTAATCGTTATTTACATTATTAAGGTACGCATCAGTTGTAACAAGACCGCCGCTACCATTACTTACAGCTCTGGTCTGCTGGTGAATAGAAAGCTCATCACCTGAATATGCTTCTTGATTTGCACGGAATTCAGCAAACGAAAGCTCACCATTTTCTTTATAGTATGTAGCATCCTGACCATAGTGTGAACGCCAATAAAGTCGTTCAAAGGAGCGTACATACTCAACCTTGCCATCGTATGTAATATTTGTATAAACTCTTTCACGGTTTGAAGCAAAGCCGAATGTGAAAGAAACATCCCCAAGATAAAGGTAATCCCACGCATTGGCCTGATTAGGAAGGAAAAACTCAGCTCTGGCATGTGCTGTCTGCCCCGATCTTAATCCTTGTGTATTTGCATAGCTTATATTTGCATCATTAGCCTTGATAAAATCTTGTGCGAAGCAGAATTGGTAGCCACGACCTATAGGATTGCCCGGGTTAGCAGGATTACCGGAGTAATCGCCTTCCCACTCTAAACGTCTGCTATAATCATTATCGTTATGCTTACAAATATATGTAGCAGTACCATCCGGGTTAGAAAGAACAAGGTAGTCTGTAATAGCGCCTATTGGATAAGAGCAAGCGTTACCGTTAAGGGTTGTTGATGCATTTCTGTACCATCTGCCCACCATACCATTTTCTTCAATAGGGTCTTTCTTATTGAAAAGACCACCATCTGTCTTTTTCTGGTTGTGGAGAGCGGCACCCGCTTCTAATTTATCGGTCTGAATAATATTTGCATAAGCGTGAACATTACCAACATAGAAGGTTGAACCTGGGGTAGAACCTGCACCGGGGATATAAATAACATCGGTAATATTAACATCATTATCGTAACCGTAAATCAAATCTTCAGATTGCTTCTGAACGTTTTTAAGTTTTGTCATACTCGTGGTGTTTTGGTAGTCATCAGCCGAATCAAAATAATCTTCGCGAGTATCACGCATATCTTTGTTAATAGGATAAGAAGCAAGTGTTTTGATTCTTATACCGCCATAAACATAGTCAGACTGTTGTTCTTCGTTCTGGTTTTTGTAGTGGAACGCCAAGGTTTCCGCTGAATTACCATAAGCAGTATCTGTACGTATATTAGCCGTTGTCTGATTTCTGTCCCAAAGAGCAACGAAATCTTCAAAATAGTCCTTATCAGGGTCAGCAGGACCGATAACACCGTAAAGACGAATTGGCCAACCGCGTTCTGTAAGAATGTATGAAATAGGCTTTGCATCCTTATAACCGAACTTATGGGCTGTACCTGCACCATTGTAATAGTAGCAGAACTGCGCATTAGCGCTCATAACATTATACGCAGGGTCACCTTTAAGACCTGCTCTTTCAAGTTTTCCTGATTTTGCGGAAGTTGCCCATGCCTGGTCGTTATCATAGTTAGCAGATGCACCATAAGCAACACGCTTTACTGCTGATGTATACTCAAAGATATGTGCAAAGTCGCCGCCCCACAATGCAGGATAAACTCGTCTGCCTGTTGTGGTTGTGTAAACTCTGTCTATATAATCCTGTTTAGAACTGAAAAATCCCGTTGAGGTATCTTTAACTACAGTTCCCATCGCATAGTCAAATATATCTGACTTATCTGAATTGAAGGTATACATACGATAAATAGAGCCATTTGTACCTGTCATTACATAATATGGATTCAAGCCCTGTGTTTCATCGTTATCAATCCAACGAATTGAACGTATTTCAGTACTTGGCTGACCTTCTACATACTTACCGGGTGCACCTACTGCCGGAACATTACGCTGACCTGCATTATTAAGGTATGCACTGTTGGCTGTACGCATTTTACGGGCTTCTGCAGTTATTCTGTATTCAATTTCCTTATCGGCAGGATCATCAGTAAGAGAAATATCTACCGCTTCAACACCTGCAGAAGTGTAGTAGTCAATAAGCTGTGTTGTCTGACCTCCCATAAGAAGTGTTGGCGGATCAATATATAAATACTCTGAGACTGTTCTTAAATGACCACGGCTATTGATATAATAAACCTTTATCTTAAGTGGTGAAAATGTAAAGTCAAGTGGGTCACCTGAAGCGGGACTCTTGATTTTAAGCCTAATACGACCTGAGTCTGTAGTGTTGGAAATCTCAAGACCGGAAAAAGGAATATTTTTGGAGGTGAACTTATTTTCGTAATATTCAAGCTCGCAGAAGCGACCTGAACTGTATACAAAATCGTCCTCTGTACCAATCATATTTTCATCGCCCGTGCCTTGTGTTTTTTTTGCACTTTTGTTAGGCGCTATAACCTGAATATGAATCTGATCTGCCGGCATCTTATTAGTAGCACCGGGCAAATTTGTTGTATCATAAGTAAAGGTACCAAATGTTATTTTGCTGTACTCCATACCAAAGGTCTGCAAAGTAACATCATGGCTGGTTTTATCATCGTAAACTGTTGAAGGAGAAATAATTTCAATACGCGCACGTATCTGACCGAAAACAGTTTCAAGACCATCCTGGAATGTAGAAATTATTTTTCTGCCTGTAACATTTATGTTATTAAAAACTGCATCTGCATTAACCTTCATATTCAACTGAACAGTTGCAGATTTTTCTGAGTCTCGTCTTGCAAGACCCTCTTCAATCTCTTCTTTAGAATCATATACACCTTGCACCTTTTCACCTGCTTCATACAGGGTTTCATAAGATGACAAAAGCATAGGAGTAAAGGATGTGATGATAAGCGCAAGAAGAGCCAATGCTGTAAGTAATTCAACATATGTCATACCAAGCTTATTATTTTTAATAAGTTTCTTTTTAGAGGTTTTTCTTATAAACTCGCTTTTTTTCATGCTATCCTTCCTTTCTTTATAATATAGAGATTAACTTTTAGCTTTCCCAAATAACATAGAAATCGTCAACGTTAGGTGAGCCTTGTGTACCACTATTCATATTACCAATCCACTGTAAATCCTGTGCCTCATATGTTTTGGGTCTTGCTCCGCTGACTGCAGCATCAAAGAGAAGGCTCTGTATACCTGACCAAAGCTGCCACCACTTAAGGTTGTTAGTATCGGTAGAATCCTTACTGTAAACAACATCCATAAAATAGCTTGTCATTGAGAAGCCGGCTTTTTTATTTTCACCATTAATCATAGTTTCCTTTTCAGCATTGAAGAGGAAAACGTCACCGGCATTTGCAAATTTGTAAAGAATAACATCCTTACCTTTATAGTAAACACTTTGTGTTCTGTAATTTGAACCATTTTCGGTAAACGGAACAAGCCATACATATGCATCCTCTGCAAAGAAGACCTTACCTGCTTTGACTGTTTCTACTTTGCCGTTTGTTTTGATTTCCATTGTAAATGGTGTATTTTCAGGTGCTGCAAGGATAATTGTAGACATTCTGTATGCATTGTAATCGAACACCAACGAAAGAAGAGATGTTTTTGTATAAAGGGAAATGAAACTGTTAACTACTTGATTAAATACAATTGTTGGTGCCTGTAAATAAAGAATCTTATAAAGTGACTTATTTCTTGCAATACCGTCACCTATACGACCTGTACGGCACGGATTCATAATAACATTAACAGGCATATCAAACTGAATACCATTTGTTGCAGTAAATGCAACGAAATTATCACGGGTAGCAGATGATGCCCATGTGCGCATATTGTTTGTTTTAAGGCAGTTAAAGAATGGGTCTCTTTCAGGGTTAATAGTAGTTGTTTCCGGGTGAAGACCCAAAGAGAAGTCTGCAAGATTATTATTGATATGCGTCATATAATCATCGCGGAATTCACCGGGTGGACTTATTTCCGCATCAATATTAGCCTGAACCTGTTTGTTATGATCTTCTATTTCCTTGTTATGAACGTCAACCTTTTCATTATACTTGTTAATATAGTCAACATAGTCCATAGTCTGACCGGGTGTAAGACCAACGAAATCATTTTCAACAGCCTTATATTTTATGTTTTTTGTTGAAACGACCATATTGCCAAGGCAGGAAAAACCATAAACAGGCTGACCTTTGACGGCTTCTTCATCTATGAAGTAGCTGTTATTTTTCATCGAAAGTGCTGTAACACCACTACATTGTGATGTATCAGGGAAAATCTGGTTACTTTCAATATTTGCAGGAACAATCCAGTTATTTTCTGATGGTTTTGTAGGAAGTACTAAAATACATCTCTTTTGCGCACCTTTTCCGTTAATAACTGCATTTGAAACAAATACAACATTTCTGTTTTGCACCTTGAAAATCTGTGGGTTATTTTCTGTTGTAGTAATGGTGCTGTTTGCGCCAATAGCTGATTTAGCTCTTGCAAGGTATGCATCATACTGGTCGGCAGCATTGGCATCTTCAATTTTCTTAGTTTGCCATGCACCATTTGCATCAGGCCATGTTTTGAAATATTCGGTAGAGTCGTCAAATCTTACGGAACATTTTGCGAAACCTACATATTCGCAGTTTACTGTGTGTGCGTTACCATCACGGTCAAAGTATGTAACGTTTGCTAATGTACCTTCAGGAATTTCGCCTTTTTCAGCCTGCTCCTGACTGTATCCGGAAGGAAGAGTAGTTGAGTAAACAACACCCTTCTCCATATATTCGTTATATGCTGCAAGGCATCTGCTTCTGTAATCCGCATCGCTTTCACCCGGATTACGAACAGGTTTTGCAGATTCAGGGAATGTAATACCGGGATTTCTGTACATGTAAATCACGCTGACTTCCATGGACTTTGAAACCTTTAAAAATTGATGAAGCTTATATAAATCAGTTTCTTTGAGTTCATCGGAGATTGCTTCACCATCATCCGGAATCTTAAAACCATCAGCTTCATCTTCCTCAGCAGCATCATAACAGCTCTGGAATGCGCCAACTGTAAACTCTATCATACTACGGGCAAGATATGAAGCTCTTTGCTCATCTGTACCGGTCATTGCTGCCTCCATAGCACGCTCAGACATTGAAAACATAAGCGGTAACAAAAGTGTAAGAACAAGCAAAATAGACAGTACTGCTATAAGTGCTATACCGTTTCTTTTTGTTAAAATGTTCATAACCTCAACCCCTTTAATTATTTATTATACAAGCACACGAAGAACCTCTTCTACGGATGTTGTACCTTCAAGGATTTTGTCAATACCTTCCTGGCGGAGAGTATGCATACCCTGCGATATGGCAAGCTCTTTAATTTCCTGAACGCCTGAACGCTTAAGGATGAGTTGTTTAATTTCGTTTGTAACCTGTAAGAATTCAAATACACCCTGACGACCTTTATAGCCTGTATTTGAACAAGCAATACAGCCTTTTGGCTGATATATTGTTGTAGTATCATCAAGTGTTTTTCCTGCAGGAATCGGGAAATCTTCAATACTGTTACGAATCTCTCTGTAAGTAAGCTCAACCTGTTCCTTACAACGCGGGCAAAGCACACGAATAAGACGCTGAGCAAGAACACCAACAAGAGATGATGCTGTAAGGAATGGCACAACACCCATTTCATCAAGACGGGTAATAGCTGAAGGAGCATCGTTTGTATGAAGTGTTGAGAAAACCATATGACCTGTAAGAGCTGATTCAACGGCTATTTTTGCAGTTTCACCGTCACGGATTTCACCGACCATGACAATATCCGGGTCGGCACGAAGAACGGAACGAAGAGCCGCCGCAAAGGTCATACCTGCACGGTTATTCATCTGTACCTGACAGATACCGGGCATACGACGCTCAACAGGGTCTTCAAGTGTGATAACGTGCTTTGTAATAACTGAAACCTCAGCAAGTGTGGCATAGAGTGTCGTAGATTTACCTGAACCGGTAGGACCTGTAACAAGTAAGAAGCCATATGGCATAAAGATTGTTTTGGTGAATCTGCCAACCTGCTCCGGAGAAAACTTAATATCTTTAAGCTGAACTGACTTTGCACCACGTTCAAGCAAACGCATAACGATTTTTTCGCCATAAACTGAAGGAAGAACCGCGATACGAATATCGAATGTCCTGTCGTCAACCTTAACTGTTGTACGGCCATCCTGAGGGATACGTCTTTCAGCAATATCCATACCACCGATAACCTTAACACGGGATGCAACTGAGTTATGCAATTTAATAGGGTTCTGAAGAACCTCGTGGAGAACACCGTCTATACGAAGACGTATTCTCATTGTTTTTTCCATTGGCTCAATATGAATATCGGATGCGCCTGACTTAACAGCATTTGTAATAACCTGGTTAACAAGCTGAACAGCAGGCTTTTCGTCGTTTGCAAGCTCATCAAGTGCTGCAAGCTCGTCTTCATTTACTACCTCTTCATCTTCATATGTGTCAATGTTAGAAGCATTATTGACAATTGTATCAATTGCGGCATTAAGCTCGGAAACAGTTGAAATAAGGGGAACAATTTCCAAACCGCCTGTTCTTACTGAAAGGTTGTCACGCACACCAAGGTCATTCGGGTTCTGCATAACAACATAAAGCTTTTTGTCATCCTGGTAAAGAGGTAATATTCTTCTTTTAGCAATAAGCTCAGGTGCTATAATGTTTGCAACTGCAAAATCTATACCTGTTTCTTCAATAGATACATACTTGTAGCCTGTTTTCTTTTCCATTGCATGAGCAACATCAAGCTCAGAACAAAAACCAAGATTAACAAGTTCAACAGTTACATCACCTTTGCCGTCCGGCAAATTCAATTTTGCTTCTTTGATTTGCTCCTCGGTAACCTTACCATCCTTCATAAGAATAAATTCTATGCTACCCGGAATAATTACATTTACGTCTGCCAAAATGAATAACCCCTTTTATTTTAGTTATGAATCAGTCAAGTGATTCATTTTTTATGATGCGGCTTTTTTAGTCGCCTCATCAACAACTGCAGCAACAGCTCCCTCTGCACCCTTCTCTGAAAGGAATACAAGTGTAAGCATTGCATTATATGTGCCATCAGCTCCTCTGTTCAATGTTAACGCATCAAATCTGTGAACTCTTTCGAGATTTGAGTAATAGTTCATAAAATTGTAAATATGCTCATATTTACCTGATGCATTAATTGTAAAAATAACCTCTTGTGTTTCATTCACAGCTACTGATTGGTCAATTGATAATACATCCAAACCAAAGTCAGCACATTTTTTGAGAACATCTTCCTGAAGAACGAAAACATCACCTAAAGAGTCAGGAAGAACATCCTTACATGCTTCAAGCTGTTCTTGTGCTGCTTCACTTTTTACTTTAAGTTCTTCAAGAAGTGCCACTTCTTTTACATTCTGCTCGTAAAGAGTGCGTGCTTCCACAATAGATTTCTTTGTTTTGTCAATATTCATAATAAGAGTAACCACAACACCTGTGATCAACAAACAAACCAATACCATTAAACCTATAACAAAGTAGGGAGAACTCGTAATATCTTTTACTTCAATTTTTTTGCCTTTCATATATCTCCCCTCCTTATTGTACACCTGCATCAGCAGACACCACTGTCGTTTCAGCAGTAACCGGCTCTGTTGAAGGTACAACAATTGCTACGCCACCTTCGCACGCAATGGAAATTGAAAACTGTGCCTGTGCTTCGCCACCAACAACACTTACTGTGTAGCTTGTGCAATCAGCACTCTTAACACCATTCATTTTTTGAATAGCTTCAAGGAATGTCATAAATGCTTCACGGGATATTGCCGTACCTGTAAGTGTGCAAATTCTTGATGTTTTCCAATCTGCACAGGTAAGATTTGTTACTGAAACACCCGGGTTATCAATGTTACCCAAGCTTGCCACGAAATTATAAAGTGATGGCTCTTCAATCTGAATTTTTTCAATAAGCTCAATCTTAGTCTGGAGAGTATTATTGATCTCTCTGTACTGGTGAAGAGCTGCTACTTTTTGCTCATATTCAGCATTTTTAGTCTGAATTTCAGAAAGCTTACTGTCTGCATACACCTTGCCGATAACTGTAATTAACAATGATGCAAGCAAGATAAGCATAACAACGTTTGCAATGCCTCTGCCTTTTTCAGCTTTCTTTTTACCGATTATACGCTTTCTGTTTCTTTCAGGAAGCAAACTGACTTTATATTTCATTATTATGCCTCCAATCCAATTTTAGCAAGACTTATACAGCCTGCATAATCTTTGGGTGAAAATGTACCGGTTTCATATTCACTATAGAAAGATGGTACTGAAAGCGGAACATATGATCTTTCAGCAAGCTGCTGAGCTATCTCCTGTTCAAACGGAGTTGCTGATGTAAACAATACAGACTCAATAATAATATTTGTCTGCATTTGGAAATAGTTCATTGATGATGTAAGCTCAGACTGAAGAAGGTCTATTATTGTTTCCAACTCAATTGATGTAAGTTCGTCTGGAGAATGGAAAGATTTCTTTACCTCAACCAAAGCTCTGTCAGGAATATTGATGGAACGAACCATTTTTATTTCCTTATCAGAAACCGCAACGAAATTAAGTACATCATCTGTAAGTGCAAGAAATGCAAATGTAGATGTATCTGATGCCTCATTAATGGCGGCACGGCACCATGCAAGGAAAGAACTGTCAATATCAACTACTTCAAGCTTTGCCGCCTCAAAATTCTGAATAAGGTTTACAAGCATTGTGTTTCTTGCCCCTACAAGAATCATATTAAGTGCAGGTTGGTCATCATCGTCTGTAGTTTCATCTACAACAACGAAGTCAAGACTCAACTCATTTATAGGTACAGGAATAAAATCTTGTGCCTGCATTGTAACAACACTCTTTAATTTATCCTGCGGAACCTTTGGAAATGTTGCATAACGCATAATAACATTTTCATTGTTTACGCCTACTACAACCGGAGCTGATTTGTTTAATTTACCTGAATCATATAACTCGCTGATAGCTGTCATAAAGAGAGGACTATCAACAACAATGCCCTCACCCATAACACCTTCTTTAAGCGGTGCAGAAGCAAAGCCTGATACGCTTACTTTACCATCTGCGGATTTTGTAAGTTCTACAGCTTTTATTCCGAAAGAGTTATATTCAATGCCGATAGCACTGTTTACTTTTGCCATTTATATCATTCTCCCTTGCAAAAGAATATGTTTTCGTTTTTTTAGGTTTTGAAATTGTATCTTCTTTAACCTTGATAAGATGTTGTTGCCTGGAAAACAGGAAGATAAAGAGCAACAATAAGGAAACCAACTACAGAACCAAGCAAGACAAGCATAATTGGCTCGAGAACCGAACCCAAGTTCTTAGCAAGTGCATCAACGTCTTCCTCATAGAACTCAGCAACTTTATCAAGCATAACAGGAAGTGAACCTGCTTCTTCACCGATAGCAATCATACTGATAACCATCGGTGGGAAAATGTGAGGTTCATCCAGTGCTTCGTGTATTGTTCTACCATTTTCAACATCTTCTATAGCCTTTGTAACCGCCGCTTCAACAAGCTTTGAGCCTGATGTGGGGCCTGCAGTTTCAAGAGCTTTAACAGCAGTAACACCACCGGCAACAAGTGTTGCAAAAATTCGGCAGAAACGAGCAAAAATTGTTTTAGAAATAAGTTCACCAACAACCGGAGCATTCATCTTATGATTTTCCCAGAAATGCTGTATCGGTGGGGACTTGATTATTTGTATAATAAGGAATATTGCCACCACAACAACAGGGAAAACAATATACCACTTGGTTCTTAAAAGTCCGGATAAATTATAGATGAAAATTGTAATAATGCTAAGGTCTGTTGCACCCTCTGTCATACCCTGGAACGTTGGAACCATGAAAATAAGCATGAAAATAACGATGATAACAGCAAGACCACCAACCATCTTAGGGTATGATGTTGCAGACTTGATAGAGTCTTTAAGCTGCTTATCCTTATGTAACTGGTTAGACATGGCAAGAAGTGTTTTATCTAACATACCGCCCATTTCACCCGCGGCAACCATTGAACAGAAAAGGTCTGAAAATATTGGTTTTTGGGCAGAGAAAGCATCAGAAAGAGCCGCACCACCTTCAACATCGGCGGCAATTTCTTTAATTGAATTAGCAAGCACAGGGTTAGTAGTCTGTGCTACAAGTGTATTCATAGCCTGGGTAACAGGAATACCTGCACCAATCATAGCTGCAAGCTGACGAGAGAACATTGACATATCAGCAAGGGTAACCTTTTTGCCACCCTTTTTCTTTGTCTTTGTTGCGTTTTCTTTAAGGCTTGTAACAACAACACCGGCTTCACGCAATTTTTCGTATGCTTCTGAGGTTGAGTTAGCAACAACCTTACCGGTTATGGATTCACCCTGTCGATTCAGGGCTTCATACGTAAAATCCAAAGAGTTATCCCCCTTTTAGGAACATATATAATATGTATAGTAAAAAACTATACGATGCTATATATAATATGTATAGCACCAACGACAATTTCCTATGTATAATATGTATAGGAAAAACAACCAAAACTGAAAATTAATACATCTGCATCTGACGAAGAATCTCTGCTCTTTCAACACAGTTTTCAAGAACTGATTCTCGTGAAATTTTTTGATCTCTGAGAAGTTTCAGAAGAGCCTGGTCCATTGTCTGCATTGCCTCTTTCTGAGCGGTCTGCATTGTACTATATATCTGGTGGTCCTTACCTTCACGAATCATATTACGAATAGCTGGTGTATCAACCATATATTCAACCGCAGAAACACGACCACCACCAAGGCGTGGTAAAAGCTGCTGTGAAATAACAGCACGTAATGTGTTTGAAAGCTGGCTACGCACCTGGTTTTGCTGCTCACTCGGGAAGGAGTCAATAATACGTGCAATTGTAAGAGGAGCTGTCTGTGTATGAAGTGTAGAAAGCACCAAGTGACCTGTTTCGGCCGCTGTAAGAGCAATACTGATACTTTCAGCATCTCGCATCTCACCGATCATAATAACATCAGGGTCGTGACGAAGAACTGTTCTTAAAGCATTGTTAAAGCTGAGTGTATCTCCGCCTAACTCACGCTGTCTTATAATTGAACGCTTGTGTGAATGAAGGAATTCTATAGGGTCCTCAATTGTAACCATATTGTATTCAAAATTTGTGTTCATATGGTTAAGCATCGCCGCAAGGGTTGTAGATTTACCTGAACCTGTGGGACCTGTCACAAGAATAAGCCCACGAGGAAGTGTACAGAGTCTGCGAACATCAGATGGAAGACCTAATTTATCAAGAGTTGGAATCTCATATGGAATTGCTCTGAAAACAGCTGCAAGTGTTCCGCGCTGAACAATAACATTTCCTCTGAAACGAGCACATTGCGGTACTGCATAAGAAAGGTCAAGTTCAAGATTTTCACGAAGGTCGTTCTTGTTCTTTTCCGACATTATCTGCATAAGCATGTTTTCCACATCGGCAGGTTTCATAGGGGGAAAATCCTGTTTAATGATGTCACCGTCGATACGGATACAAGGTGGCATACCTACAACGATATGAAGGTCAGAGCCTTTCTTTTCAACCGTAAGCCTGAGCATTTGCTCAAGCGTTACGGGATAATCACTTGGTTGGTTGAGAAAATCCATTTAAATCAACTCCGGTAGAATTACTTAGATTTTTGACCACATGCTAAGGATGAGGTCGATATTTTCTGGTGACTCAAGTACATAGAGAATGTGCTTAATGCCTTCATCTGAAGGATCGAGGTCACCTGACAATTCGAATGATGTAACAGAAATTGTAGGATTGTTAATAAGTTTAACAACAAGCTCTTCTTTTGCTGCAAGCACAAGAAGCTCTGAAGCATCTGTAATTGTTGCAATCGGATAATACATATCACCTAAGTTATTGTCGAGAGAAGCGATAACCTCTTTAACCTCTTCAACCTTGTTTGTTGCACAGTAAACCATAATTGATTTTGTGAGCTGTGGATATGAACCGAAGTAGAACTCAACACCTTCAATGTTGATAAAGCCGATCTTGCTCTGAAGCTCAGATGCTACGATGTTCTGAAGCTCGTATACGAAGAATGTTCTATCTGTATTGTTATCTGCAATATCATTTTCTCTGATCCTTGCAACAGCCTCATCAACCTCGTCTGCTGAACCACGGAGCCAAAGTCTCTTCTCGTAGAGGTCAAGACCAAGAACCTGGACATTGTATCCGAATGTGCTGATAATTGACTGTGCAGCCTCTTTGTTGATATATGCAAGATCGATTCTCACAAGTGATGTTTCACCATCAGAAATAACAACATTGTTTGTCATATTGTCGGTATTACCATTCATTGAAACATCGTTGTTCATACCGTTGTTAACACCATTATTTACGTTGTTATTCATGCCATCGTTAATATCTGTGTTATTACCAAGGTTATCAGAACCATTATTGAGGTTGTTACCGTTATTAACATTGTTGTTTATGTTTGGAGCACCTGCATTGTTGCCTGCGTTGATATCTCCATCGTTTGTTGATGCGTTGTTATCATCTGCAACATTTTCATTTTCTGTGCCTGCCTGACCCTTGTCTGTATTCGGATCATAATAGTCAACCAATTTTTTGATGTTCATAATGTCATTATAAGCATCGCCGGTTGCATATACATAAAGCACCATTGGATGTGCAGCCATTGTAATACCGGTGTGAAGACCGAGTGAACCAAGCAAGCTACTGAACTCAGAAGCTGTAACATGCTCAAGTTCAATTGCTGTAAGGTTTGAGCTGATGCTTGCACTACCAATTGTAATGTTGTTTTTGTTATCAAGAGTTTCGATAAGCTCTGCCATTTTAGCAAGCTGCATTGGATAACCACTTACCCAGAACTCACGAAGATTAATATCTACTTTAACGATTGATACGGTGATACCAAGTGTTGAAAGCTGAGAAGTAAGTGTATCTGTAGAGATATACTCAAGAGAGAACTTGGTAAGCGCCTTGCTATCGATGAAGTTTGAGTTAAGAGTATCAGCTGTACCAACATAGAGAAGATTGTCATTCTTTATGTAAGTCATTTCAACCATACGAAGTACATAGTCGATAGCTGTAAGAGGAGTAACATTGTCTAATGCAATTGCAGGAACAGTTGCCTCAGCACCCTTATAAATCATCTTATAGCCTGTGTGTGCAAGAATTGTTTCGAGAACACCAATAAGATTTGAGCCTTCTTCAAAGTCAATTGAGATTGTACTTGAAGAGCCAAATACTGTTGTTGAGTCGTCTTCAACGGATGAGGCACCAGGTATAAGGAGCTTCTGACCCTTATAAAGCTTTGAAGATGCTGAAATACCGTTGTTGTCAACAATACTTGCTACTGTTACACCGTGAGCAGCTGCAATAGATGAAAGTGTATCGCCTTCCTCAACAGTGTAGGTTCCCATAAGGTCATCTGATGAACCTGATGCTGCAAGTGGTAAAACCATGCTTGTAAGCAACACGAACACGAGGGCAAATATGCCTATTGACCTCATTCTGCTGTTTTTTGTTTTCATTGGAAAATCCCCCTAA
>JAZSCV010000002.1:0-7909 GCA_045530855.1 Acutalibacteraceae bacterium | reverse complement strand
CTGTTGTTTTAGTTTAAATATATTACGGGTGATATATTAAATTTCACATTCAGGCTCGGGCGAAATGGTGGGATATTCTCGGCACCGAAGGTGCCGTTTTGCCGTAAGGCAAAAAGTTGTAACAAATTTATTGTTGTATATAACTATATAACAAAGGTCGTACCTTCGGTACGATTTAAGTGAGGGGTTCACCTTCGGTGAAATCATTGCTACGCAACGAAGAATATCCCACCGTTCCGCTCAAACTATGTTTTACAATTATTTTATATCCCGTGGTCAACTTACCATAACAGCAACTTAATTCGAGAACGGTCCCCCCTTTTTCGAAAAAGGGATAGGCTTCGCATAACTTAAAAAACTTTTCTCTCCAACTGAAGAATAGAGGTAAGAGAACTACCCAATACCATTCCGATTGAAGCTAATAATAAAGGATAGTATATCACACGGATTATACTACCCTTTACCATATAATTTATTGAAGAATGGTCTCCCTCCCTATACACCTTCGGTGTACAGGGATGTAAAAGCTATCGCATAACTTTGGTTTTTCAATAAATTTAATTCCTGCGAAGCTTTATAATCAACGCGTAGCGTTCCGAAATTTTGAATTTTGCATTTTGAATTTTTAATTTCCTGCGAAGCCCTGGCATCTGGCATCTGGTAACTGGCACCTTTATAATCGCAACGCAGTTCCGAAATTTTGAATTTTGTATTTTGAATTTTTAATTTTAACTTTCTCACTTCGCAAAAAAAGAAGGCTTAGGGAGTGTAAAATAGGGATTTATTAGGTTTTAATATAATATTTTCCGTTAATACATTATGAAAAAGCCTCGTAATACACAAAGTATTGCGAGGCTTTTGTCAAACTATTTATATTAAAACTGCGAGCACCTTAAATCCTTTAAATTTGGATGCAGAGCAAGGCATAAATGCGCGGGAACCCTGACGGGTTTCAAGCATTTTAACGTAGCTATGCGCCAAAGTTAATGATTTAAGGCTATTAAATCCCTAATTTACGCTCCCTTTGAGCCTTCTTTTTTTACTTCATCTGATTATTAAGGAAATCAACTGCTGCACGGATATCTCTTTCAGGATCGTCGCCAACTTCTCTTTCAATTGTAAGGAAGCCGTTGTAGCCGATATCCTCAAGTGCCTTAAGGTAATCAGGCCAGTTAACACTACCCTCACCTAACGGAACCTCAATAAAGGAATCGTCAGTAACAATAACATCCTTTTTAATTCCGTAAACAATTTCAGGGTCACGGTAGAAAATCTGCTTACCATCTTTCGCGTGAGTATGTACGATATATTTTTTAAGGTTATGAACAGCTTTAACAGGGTCATCACCTGTAACCATAACAAGGTTTGCAGGGTCAAGGTTAACGCCTACACCTGTTGATTCAAGGCTGTCAAGGAACATTTTAAGGTCTGCGCTTGTTTCAGGGCCTGTTTCAACAGCAAAATGAGCATCTATAGAGTCTGCATATTCTGCAAGCTCTCTGCAAGCCTCTTGCATAATTTTAAATCTGTCGTGGTTAGGGTCAGATGGTACAACACCAATATGAGTTGTAACAATATCTGTTTCGAGCTCTTTAGCAAGGTCAAGGATTTTCTTTGAGTAATCAACTCTCTGACGGTTTAAATCCTTGTGAATAAATCCGCCGCCGCCTAAGTCACCGCAAAGGGCAGAAATAACAAGGCCGTTAGATTTAACAATATCAAGAAATTCCTTTCTCTTTGCTCCAACAAGCTCATCAGGACTCATTGCTCCTCTTGTAGCATAAACCTGAATACCCTGTGCACCGCAAGCAGCAGCCTTTTTAACTGCTGTAGGAATATCTGTTCTGAAGCTGTCAACAATTACACCAATAGGAAATTTTTTCATTCTGAATCACCTTTTTTTAATTTTATCCCAATATTCCTTGGCGGCTTGCTCTTGCTTGTTGTCGCCATAGAAATAATACTGAGTGTTTTTAAGTACATCGGGTAGATATTGCTGGTCTACCCAATGATTCGGAAAGCTGTGTGGGTACTTATAAAATTGACCCTTTACAGCCACATCGTCACCATCAAAATGCTTATTCTGAAGCTGACGAGGTATAGGACCGCTTTTGCCATTCTGAAGGTCCTGCATAGCCATATTTATAGCATCGTGTCCGCTTGTTGATTTCGGAGAGTTACACACAAGCACAACTGCATCTGCAAGGGGAATACGTGCTTCCGGCATACCAACCTGCAAGGCAATATCCGTTGCCGCCTTTACAATAGGCAAAATCATAGGGTAAGCAAGCCCCACATCCTCTGCGGCGCACACTAAAAGCCTGCGTATTGCAGATGTCATATCCCCTGCCTCTAAAAGCCTGCCAAGGTAATGCACAGCTGCATCAGGGTCGGAGCCACGCATAGATTTCTGGAAAGCAGAAAGAATATCGTAATGCTCGTCCCCTTCCCTATCATACCTCATAGCGCTTTTTTGTGTAAGACTTCTGGCACTTTCAAGGGAAATAACTCTTTTTTCGTTTTCAAGGGGTTTCTTTGCGGCTAACACACAAAGCTCAACAGCATTAAGTGATTTTCTTACATCACCGCCACAAGCCGTTGCAATATGAGCGCAAACACCCTCTTCAATATCAAATTCTTCGTTTTTTTCTTCAGCTATAAGGCGGAATCCCCTTTTTACAGCACCCTCAACATCCTCAGGCGAAACGTGCTTGAATTCAAACACGCTGGAACGGCTTAAAATAGCGCTGTAAACGTAAAAATAAGGGTTTTCTGTTGTGGAAGCAATAAGGGTAATTGATCCGTTTTCTATGTACTCTAAAAGTGTCTGTTGCTGACGCTTATTGAAATACTGAATCTCATCAAGATAAAGTAAAATTCCGTTTGGAGCGGTAAATGCATTAAGGTCATCAACAATATCTCTTATATCCTGCGTACCTGCAGTTGTACAGTTAAGCTTTCGGAGAGTTCTTTCTGTTTTTTCGGCAATCATACGGGCAAGAGTTGTTTTACCTGTGCCCGACGGCCCGTAAAAAATCATATTAGGAAGCTCCCCTGATTCAATAATATTTCTCAGGGGTTTTCCTTCACCTATCAAATGCTTTTGCCCTACAATATCATCGAGTGTTTTAGGGCGGATTCTGTCTGCTAAAGGTGTATGCATAACTTTTACCTACAAATAAATTTTAATAAATGGTAAGCCACTCAAAAATGCCTATAATGACGGGGATAAATATAGGAATAATGCCTCTTTTTCTGAAAATATACATTTTCAGCTTATCGTCAACAAGACCTTTCCTCTCCCCTTTTTCTATGGTCTTTTTAATTTCACTCATATATATTCTGTTTGATTTAAGACCCATAAAAATACGGCATCCCATAAGAAGCACTGTACTTGTTAAACTGATATATGAAGGTATCTGAATATTTTCCATTGCTTTAATAAGCTCCTGCTGTTTTACAGTAAGGGTAACATCTGCACCGGATGTATAAAGAGCAATATTTTCAAGGTAATTCGGGTCTTCTTCAATACAAGCTGTGGTTGCGTTTACAAAGTCCTTATTTGAAAAATAAAAATATCCTGTTACACCGAGAATAAGCATATAAATTGCAAGAATAATTGCAGAAAGCTTATACATTTTTCTGTAAACACTCCATGCAAGCGGAACAAGAAAAGCCCAAAAATTCCAGGAAATAACCTTCTTATTCTGGCTCATTGCCATAAAGGATGGAATATAGTAACTCTGATTTTTTCTTACGGCAATATCATAATAAACAGAAAATTTTCCGTCTATTAAAAAAGACTGTGAGGGGTCAATTTTAAAAGGATTCTCAGGCATTACACCAAAAGGATTTCCAGTCTTTTCGCCATCATTTACAATTTCAGTATTAACTACCTTTTCAGGCTCTTTGATTTGAGCATCTTGAGCAACATCTGAACGCGTAAATTTATTTTTTATATCTTCCTGTGTGCCGTGAAGTTCAATATTAAAACACTTTCCGTTTTTATGCCAGCATTCACGGTGGTGAGGAGTACCGCAATCGGGGCAGACTACTACATCGTCATCATCATTAAAATTCTCGTTACATACGGGACAAAAATACTTTTTATAGTCCATTTTTCTCTCTTTTCTTTATAATTTATATTGTAAATTTTTCATATATAATGTTCTCTTTAAATATTACAGTATCCCTTATAAAAATGCAATACGCAAATATTTAATTTTAGTGAATTTTTTGAACATTTTTTGTCAGTTATTTAGTGATTTGGGTTGAAATAGCACTATTTGTATGATATAATTTAATGGCATATATATTGTTTATTATATATACCTATAAATACAAAAAATTTGAACTTATTAATCTTATATGGGGTGAAATTTTTGGATAACATTTACGAACTCTGGTCGGCAGTTTTACAAGAGCTGGCAGGGTCAGTTTCAACAGCAATAATGTCTACGTGGATAAAGACATTAGTGCCTGTTTCCTGCGATGCGGAAAGTCTTGTGCTTGAAACCTCTTCAAGCTTTAAAAAAGATATTATAGACAGACGCTTTAAGGAAGAAATAAAAAATGCGGCTTCGGAAGTAATGGGCTTTCCAATCGATGTTGAAATCGTTGTGGACGAGCAGGAGCAGGAAATGCAGGAAATAATTGCAAAGGAAGCAAGCAATAATGTTTCTAACAGTGCTGTTTCCGGCAAGGATATTGACCCAACAAATTTCGAGCCTACGTTCAGCAACTTCATTGTAGGTTCAACAAACCAGTTTGCCTATGTTGCAGCTGTTGCCGTAACCAATAACCCGGGTAGTGTACACAACCCACTCTTTATTTACGGTGAATCAGGCTTAGGTAAAACTCATCTCCTTAAGGCTATAAGGGCTGAGCTTAAAAGAACAAGGCCTAATATGAATATTCTTTTCACAAGCGGTGAAAATTTCCTTAACGAAATGATTATCCATATGGGTGAAAAAAGTATGTCGGATTTCCACAACAAATACAGAAATGCCGATATTTTACTTATGGACGATATTCAGTTTATTGGTAAAACAAGCGTTGCACAGGAAGAATTTTTCTATACCTTTGAGGCACTTGTAAACCAGGGCAAGCAGATTGTTCTTACATCTGACCGTCCACCAAAGGATATTCCGACACTTGAGGAAAGACTTCGTTCAAGGTTTGTGCAAGGTCTTCTTGCAGATATTCAGCCACCAATGCTTGAAACACGAATTGCAATCATCCGCCGTAAGGCACAGGCATTTGAAATGAATATACCTGACGATGTGATTGAATTTATTGCTGAAAGGCTTAAAAACAATGTTCGACAGATTGAAGGTGTTGTTAATAAGCTTTATGCAGTTTATTCAATAGACGGTTCAACACCAACAATAGGCGTTGCCAACGATATTATTAAAGATATCATTTATTACGCACAGCCAACCGAGGTAACAATAAACAATATTATTCAGAAGGTTGCACAGGCATTCGGTGTTTCCTCTGAGGATATCAGGTCTGAAAAGAAAAAGGCAGAAATTTCCAATGCAAGGCAATTTGCTATGTACATTATGCGTGAGGTAACAAACCTTACATTTGAAGAAATAGGTGCTGAGTTCGGTGGTAAAAAACACTCTACTGTTATTTATTCCATCGAAGCGGCAGAAAGTAAAATGGAGGACAACCCTCAGCTTAAAAACTCTGTTTACGATATTCTTAAGAGTATCAAGAATGAGAGAAATGAGTAAATTATAATGTGAATAAAAAATTCATTTTTTCTACATTTTAAACATCAATGTTCAGAAAGTTATGAACAATGTAAACAGTGCCATTTTTAAGGGCTTGTTTGCTGACATTAATTTACATTTTCCCTACACAACGGAAAAAACGGATAAGCCTTGAAATACCGCCGTTATTTTCCACATTCTACAATTTGACAGTTCCTACTACTGCTACTGTTTAACTTATTATTTTTCCCTAAAAAATTATTTTTATTCCACTTTTGGAGGTTTAGCTATGAAATTTACATGTAACACATCCGTTTTTGCAGAAGCTTGTAATATAGTTCAACGCGGTGTTCCTCAGAAAAGCACAATTCCTTCAACTGAAGGTATTTTTATGCAGGCAAAAAACTCAAGATTAAATCTTACAGGCTACGATCTTGAGGTTGGTATTACAACATCTATTGATTGCTCAATAGAAGAGGAAGGTAGTATTGTTTTAAATGCAAGACTTCTTTGCGATATTTTAAGAAGACTTCCTGCCGCTGCAGTTACTCTTACTGTTGACAGCCACAATCTTTGCAAAATAAAATCAGGCGAATCTGAATTTTCCCTTGTGGGTATTCCTGCAAATGATTACCCTGAGCTCCCGACTGTTTCAGGCGGTATACCTTTCTCAATTAAACAGGGTATGCTCCGCGAAATGGTTAAACAGACTATTTTTGCTGTTGCTGTGCAGGATATCAAGCCTGTTCACAAGGGTATTAAATTTGAGGTTGAAAACAATAATTTAAGACTTATTTCCTGCGATGGCTTCCGTTTAGCAATAAGAAACGAAGCAATTGAATACGCAGGTGAAGATATGACATTCGTTGTGCCTGCAAAAACTCTTTCAGAGGTTGTTAAGCTTGCAGATGACGATGAAAGTGTTACTTTCTCCATCGGTAAAAAGTTTATTCTTTTCGAGGTTGGAAATTACAGAATTATTTCCCGTCTTTTAGAGGGTGAATTTTTCAATTACAAAAATGCAATTCCTGCTGAAAGCTCAACTAAGGCAAGGGTTAACCTTAAGCTTATCCTTGATAGCGTTGAAAGAACATCACTTCTTATTACAAGTAAAATAAAAAGTCCTGTTCGTTGCGTTTTTGATGAAAATATCATAAAGATTTCGAGTGCAACCGCTTTAGGTGCCGCAAACGATAAAATCCCTGCATCAATTGAGGGTAAAAAGGTAGAAATAGGCTTTAATAACACATATCTTACAGATTGCCTTAAAACCGTTGATGTTGACGAGGTTTTAATAGAGCTTTCAAGCCCTGTTTCACCAATAATTATTAAGCCTATAGAAGGGGACAACTTTATTTTCCTTATTATTCCAATGAGATTGAAGAATGAAAATATAGGATAAGTCGCCAGTCGTCAGGGCTTCGCAGAAAATTCAAAATTTAAAATTTAAAATTCAAAATTTCGGAACTGCGTTGCGATTGTAAAGATGCCAGTTACCAGATGCCAGATGCCAGAGCTTCTCAAGAATTAAATTTATCTAAAAACTAAAGTAATGCGAAGCCTATCCCTTTTTCGAAAAAGGGGGGCAAGGAACACGACCGCCGCCTGTGGCGGATGCAGGGAGTGTGAGTTGGCGTAGTGGTCAAAATTGTGCGAAGTGAACAACGAGCAAACAATTTTGGGTACCACAAGAGGACTCAACATTACTTACCTAAACAATAAACTATCAAGCAAGATTTTTATGATAGATGTATTACGGGTGATATATTAAATTTCACATTCAGACTCGGGCGGAACGGTGGGATATTCTTCATACCTTAGATGTCTTTATACCATAAGCAGAACAATGTTAAACAATCTGAAATAGTAAAATTTACGAAAGGAAGGTAAAAATGAAAAAAAGCAGAAAAATATTAGCGGCGATACTTTCTGTTTTAATATTTATGGGTATATTCTCTTGCTCTACCACAGTTTTTGCAGAGGAATATAACAGTTATGTTGCGGAACAGGAATATCAGGAAAAGCTCTTGACAGAAACTGTTGAAAACGAAAAATCAAAAGCAGAAATTGTTTGCGAAGTACCGGAAAAGCGCGATGAGTTTTCCAAGACATACAAGCGTGCGGACGGCTCATTCACAACAGTTTTTTCACAGACAGCCCTTCACACATATAAAGATGGTGAATGGAAA
>JAZSCV010000065.1:0-4229 GCA_045530855.1 Acutalibacteraceae bacterium | reverse complement strand
GCTGACCACTGGTCAACATAGTCTGCCATTGGGCTTGAAGGTGTGATTGGGTAAATACCTGCAACTTCTGTGAAAGCGTATGACACATAAGCAGCGGCATTGTTACCGTCCATGGTTTTCATTTTTCTAGCCATAGTTTTTGCCTCCTATAAAAATGTTGATTATAAGTATTATCAAAACACCAATAGATATATTAACACTTATTTCTCAACTTGTAAACAAGAAAAAGTTAAAAATTTCACGAAAATTTTCCAATTGTCTTGCGTGTTTTTGGGAAAAATAGTATTTATGGTATTCGCTTTATTGTTTTTTGAACAGTTTGTTGTATTGTTTTATGAAAAATAATCAAAAAAAGTCAGTCGAATCTTCAAACTATTGACAAAAATTGAAATATTTGAGATAATGTACTTCATGTAATATATAATTACAACATTTTTTATTTTGAAAGGAGCTTATTCCTACCATGGAAGATCCCGGACCTAATTTTATTTTGGCCCAATTTTTAAATCTCGCTGAAACAGCCTCGCAGACAGATGGTCTGATTTTCAAAATCATACTTCTTCTTGTGCTTATTTTCATTAATGCGTTTTTTGCTATGTCAGAAATTGCAATTATTTCTCTTAATGATACAAAAATTGAGAGAATGGCAGAAGAAGGCCACAAAAAGGCAAAAATGGTTCTGAAGCTTACAAGTAATTCCACACGCTTCTTATCTACGATTCAAATCGGTGTAACCTTGGCAGGTTTCTTGTCATCTGCATCTGCATCAACAGCCTTTGCGGCAATGCTTACAAATGCCATAAAGGGTCTTGTTCCTAATGTTTCGACAAGCCTTATTTCCGGTGTTTCTGTTGTTCTTATCACCTTAATCACATCTTATTTTTCACTTGTGTTAGGTGAGCTTGCTCCCAAAAAAATTGGTATGCAGGCATCAGAAAAGGTTGCCTTTGCAGTTGTTAAGCCCTTGCTTGTTATTTCAAAAATTACTGCACCGTTTGTGAAATTCCTTTCTGTATCAACAAATGCCATAGTTCGTCTTTTCGGCTTTGACCCAAATGCCGACGAAGCGACGGTTACCGAAGAAGAAATTCGTATGATGGTAGACGTTGGCGGTGAAAAAGGTGTTATTGAGGATGCCCAGAAGGAAATGATTAATAACATCTTCGAGTTTGACGATATGGATGCCGGTGATATTATGACTCACCGTACAGATGTTGTTGCAGCAGATATTAACGATACAAATCTTGAGGATTTTATGGCGCTTGCCATAGAGCACGGCAGGTCCCGTATACCGCTTTACGACGAAGATATTGACAACATTGTGGGTATTGTTTACGTTAAAGACTTACTTAAATATGTTGGTAAAGAGGTTAAAGCAAAAGGCACACTCAAAAATATTATGCGTGAGCCTTACTTTATACCGGAAACAAAGTCCTGTGGTGAGCTTTTCAAAGAAATGAGCTCAAAGAAAATACAGATGGCTGTCGTTGTAGACGAATACGGCGGTACAGCAGGTATTATCACACTTGAGGATATTGTTGAAGCTATTATGGGTAATATTCAGGATGAATACGACCACGAGGAAGATGAAATTTCCAAAATCGATGAAAACACCTTCACTGTTGACGGCACAATTGATATTGAGGAAATTGACGAGCTTATCGGTAAAGAGCTCCCCGAGGGTGGCTACGAAACACTTGCAGGCTTTATAATGGATGAACTTCAATGCATCCCTAAGGATGGAGAAATGAATGAGGTTATTTTTGAAAATGTTAAGTTTACTGTTTTAAGTGTTGAAGACAGAAGAATAGAAAAAATCAAAGTCGAAATCACTCCTGTGCAAGAAATTGCAGACGAGGATGAGGAAGACAAATAATTGTAAAAACGCAAAAACTGCATCAAGAGAAATTCTCTTGGTGCAGCAGTTTTAATTAGATGATAATTAACGAATCCGAAGCCACGGGTTTTGTGAATAAAGTGGAAAATACAAGCATTCTTGCGGTGGTTACTGTTCTGCTTGTGGTAGGTGTTGTAAAGTTTATATGTGAGCCTGTAAAAAGGCAACAAGAAAAGGCGATGAAATAATGTCAACTAAAATTCTTGTAACTGAAGATGATGTTTTCCTTCGTGATGGGCTTTGCGAAATGCTCAAAAAGGAAGGCTATGATGTTGTTACTGCAGGAACAATAGAAGATGCACAGGCAAGTTTCTTAAAAGAAAACTTTAACCTTATAATCCTTGATGTTATGCTTCCTGACGGTAACGGCTTTGATATGTGTGGCTTCATTCGCTCAAAAAACGAAGATGTGCCGATACTCTTTTTAACTGCTTGCGATGATGAGGTTCAGGTTGTTCGTGGTCTTGATGCAGGTGCAGATGACTATGTTACCAAGCCTTTCAAGCTTCTTGAATTGCTTTCGAGAATCCGTGCTCTTTTAAGAAGAAACAAATCAACAGTATATAGTTGCGAGAATTTTGTTATTGATATAAACACAATGACTGTTAAAAAGGATGGCGAAAATGTTTTTGTTACTCCAACGGAGTTCCAGATTCTTTCTGCTCTCATAAGAAACAGCGGTGTTATTGTTACAAGAGCAATTTTACTGGAAAATATATGGGATGAGGGCGGTTCGTTTATAGATGATAACACTCTTTCTGTTCATATGAGCCGACTTCGTGAGAAAATCGGTCCTGAGCATATTGTTACTGTCAGAGGTATCGGTTACAGATGGGAGGACGGCAAATGAGTCCTATAGATATCTGTTTGATTATTGCTACTTGCTTATTGCTTTTCGTTGTATTGATTTTGAGTATCTTGCTTACAAGCAACAAAAGAAAAGTGAAAAAACTTACTAAAAGCATCAATAAATATCTTGAAAAAGGTGAGCTGACAAAATTCAGTACAAAAGACGATAGCTTTGCTCCTCTTCAAAATGCGGTTTGCGATTTGGAAAATGCTCTTGAGGTGCAAAAGCAAAACACCGAGTCCGAAACTAAAAAGAATACTGATTTTATTGCAGATGTTTCTCACCAGTTAAAAACTCCTCTTGCAGGTCTTCGTCTTTATCTTGAAATGGATAATGCTCAGAATCCTACGGAGCATACAGAAAAAGAACTTCAGCTTGTGGAGAAAACTGAAGAGCTTGTTGCAAAGCTTTTACGCCTTGAGAAGATAAAAAGCGATACATATGTTATGGATTTTCAGTTTTACGAGGTGGGCGAAATTCTTAAAAGCATCATTCTCGATATGAAGCATATTTTCCCTGAAAAGCAGTTCGGTATTGATGGCAAAAGCCGAATGAGATGTGACAAAGAATGGCTGACAGAAGCCCTGGGCAATGTTGTTAAAAACGCTTGCGAACATACCGATAACAATGGAGAAATCAATATAACCGTTGAAGAAAATGAACGTTCCACAATTGTTACTGTTTCCGATAATGGTGGCGGTGTTGATAAAGACGATGTGGGTAAGCTTTTCAAAAGATTCCACAGAGCTAAAAACGCCAAGCCTCAGAGTGCAGGAATCGGTCTTGCAATTACAAAAGCAATTGTTGAAAAGCACCACGGAACAATAAGTGCTGTAAATTCTGCAACCGGACTTGATGTTATAATGTGCTTTCCGCATATTGATGGGTATCAAGCTATTTGATTGCTAAGTATAACTTGGCAGCGATATAAATCCTTGCGGATTTGCGATATATCTGATGATGCGATATACCTTCGGTGCGATATGTGCCTGACGGCACGGGAAAAACTCTCTCTTTGGTTTTACAAAGAGAGAGTTTTTATAATCTTACGAAATCTTAAGATAAAAGTCACCTAAAATTAAGATTGATGTTTTACAATGTAATTAACATAGAGAAGTAGTTTTCTCAAAAATCAAATTTAAAGGAGAGTTTTCTATGAATATTATTGAATGCAAAAATCTCACAAAGGAATATTTAAGTGGTGAAAATACAGTTGTGGCACTTAACGATGTGTCATTGGAATTTGAAAAAGGGGAGTTCTGTGCAATAACAGGACCTTCAGGTTCAGGTAAGTCAACATTTTTACACGTTTTAAGCAGTCTTGAAAATGCAACCTCAGGTGAGGTTATTTATAACAACGAAAGCCTTAAAAATTATAACGATAATCAGCTTTCAATCCTCAGAAGAAGACGTTTCGGCTTCGTTTTCCAGGCATATAACCTTGTGGAAGAACTTACAGGTTACGAAAATATTCTTCTTCCC
>JAZSCV010000020.1:0-29979 GCA_045530855.1 Acutalibacteraceae bacterium | reverse complement strand
TTGCCGTTGTAGTAGCCGCATGCTGTGCAAAGTCTGTGTGGTCTTTTGAATTCACCACAATTTGGGCACTTTACGAGTGCAACTGCATCAATTTTCCAAACGTTTGATCTTCTTTTGTCTCTTCTTGCTTTAGAAACTCTTCTCTTTGGTACTGCCATGAGTAGAAACCTCCTGTATATTTGTTTAATTATTAATTACTTATTCATCCAATAAATCCAAAAGCACAGCCAACCTTGGGTCTATAGGTGCTTTACAATTACATTGGCCTTCGTTAAGGTTCTTGCCACATTCCATGCACAAGCCCTTACACTCCTCGTTGCAAAGATATTTTGAAGGAAGAGCGAGATTGACATCTTCTTCAACAAGCTCATCAAGGTTGAGGCGCATATTGGGGATCTCTAAGAAAGCGTCGTTTTCGCCACTTTCTAACGCAACAACCAAGGTGTGATCTAAGGGATAGTTAAAAGTTGTTTTAACATCCGTTGCACAACGGTCGCAAGGTGCCTCGTACATTAACTGAGCATTGCCTGTAAGACTAACGATACCCGCTTTATTTTCAATACTACCTTTAACCTTTACCGGAGCAACTATTGGTGAGTAGCCGGAAACCTGAATTGATGACAAATCAAGCTCGTAGTCAAAGGGAAGCTTCATACCCTCTGTATTAAAAATTGATTCAAGTTCGATAATCATACACATTACCTCTCAACATACCCAAGTATTATATTATCTTATTCCCGTTTTGTCAATAACTAAACAAAAGATTTTTAATAAAAAACTCTCGTGCAACACAAAGTTACACGAGAGCGGATTTACATCTTATCAGATAACCTGTGCGCTTTCAAAGAGAGCTGCAGGAAGCTTTTCTTTATCTTCAGATACTGTGAACACGAAATCTACACCTGTATCCTCTGATACCTTGCTGAGCTTTTTAATAAGTGCAGCAAACTCATCGTAATCTCTGCCAACAATCTTAAATGTTGCATCAACAAAAATCTCTGTAAGGTCATGGTCCTGAGCAATAACACCGCAAACCATACCATAGAAAGCGTCACAGCCTTCAATATCAAATCTTTCTGTTTCGATAAGTCTTGCCTTATGAGTTACCTCGTAAGTAAGTAATGGGGATTTCTCTATACAAACTACTGTTCCGTCTGACTTTGCAACTGCCTCATTGATAAGTGCGATAAGTCTTTTTGTTTTGCCGGAACCCTTGTTGCCGATAATAAGTGAAATCATAGTAATTACCTCCATCGATTATTTCTCGCCTTTCGGCGTGATTTCTGATTTTAAAGTCTTGCCTCGAGAGCCTTTTTGTGCTCCTCGTAGCCGGGTTTGCCCAAAAGTGCAAACATATTCTTTTTGTAGCTTTCAACACCCGGTTGGTCGAATGGATTGATTCCTAAAATATAGCCTGAAACTGCACAAGCCTTTTCAAGGAAATAAACAAGGTAGCCAAACTCGTACTCGTTCATTTCTTCCATTTCAAGAATCATATTTGGTACACCACCATCAGTGTGTGCAAGAACTGTGCCAAGGAATGCTTTTTTGTTAACATAGTCAACAGACTGACCTGCAACAAAATTGAAGCCATCACCATTTTCTTCATCAAAGCCGATGATAAGCTCCTGCTTAGGCTTGTTGAACATAACAACCGTTTCAAACATAAGCCTTTCGCCTTCCTGAACATACTGACCAAGAGAGTGAAGGTCTGTAGAGAAAACTGCGGATGCAGGGAAAAGACCCTTACCGCATTTACCTTCGCTTTCGCCGTAGAGCTGTTTGAACCATTCGTTCATCATAGTGTAATCAGGCTCGTAGGAAATCATCATTTCCACCTTTTTACCCTTGCGATAAAGAATGTTTCTAATTGCGGCATATTTATAGCAATCGTTAGTGTTGAGGTCGCCCTCAGCTAATTGAGCACGGGCATCTGCGGCGCCTTGCATCATTTTATCTATATCAATACCTGCAACAGCAATGGGTAAAAGCCCAACCGCTGTAAGAACAGAGTATCTGCCACCAACATCATCCGGAATAACGAAGGTTTCGTAGCCTTCGCGGTCTGAAAGCTCTTTTAATGTACCACGTGCTTTATCGGTAGTAGAATAAATTCTTTTTGCGGCTTCTTCCTTTCCGTATTTCTTTTCAAGCAATTCCTTGAAAACTCTGAATGCTATTGTCGGCTCAGTTGTTGTGCCTGACTTTGAAATAACATTCACTGAGAAATCCTTACCTTCGCAAAGCTTAACTGCTTCAGCAAGTGATGCAGAAGAAAGTGTATTACCTGCAAAAATAATCTGTGGTTTTTCTGTTAAATTACGATTCTGTGACTTACAGAATTCGATGGCCGCCCTTGCACCAAGGTATGAACCTCCAATACCGATAACAACGAGCACATCGCTGTCACCACGAACCTTTGCCGCTGCTTTTTTTATTCTTTCAAACTCTTCTTTATCGTAATCAACAGGTAAATCAAGCCAACCTAAAAAGTCGTTACCTGCGCCTGTACGAGAATTGAGAAGTTCTACTGCGGCATCTACCTCGGGTGCTATAGCATTAAAATCTTCGTTATTAACAAAGCCCTCGAGATAGCGTGTGTTAAGTTTAACTGACATGTATTTCATCTCTCCTATGAGGTCTAAGAACATTACATTAGCAATATATAGTGTTCTTTGCTAATATTTTACAATAAACCATTACTTATTTCAATACAATTTTTGCACTTTTACAAAAAATACACGATTTTTTCACATTTCACCAATACAGTTATCCGTTTTGTGTGCAATATTCCAATGCGGTACTCTCCATTACCCCTCCCAAGTTGCTTTCCGCCTTTGAAATAATTGAAAAACATACACAAGTAAGTGTTGTAACAAGTAAAATCACTATTACTGCAACTGTGTAAAAATTAAAGATTTTTTCAAATTCCATTATATTCACTCCATTAACTTTTCAACATATCTGCCAATGCGTTACCTACTAATTGTGCAGAATAAACCGCTTCCTCCAGAGTATTGGCATCTGTACCGAATTCCAGCAACAACGAACAAGGTGTAACATCCATATTATATTTCCTGTTACAGAAAAATACAGGGCGCATTAAACCTTCTGCAGATTTCTCCACAGACCTTTGAAGATGTGTTGCAAACACAAGATTTTTATACCACCCTGAGAAATCCTGCACCCCATCACCCTCGCAACCTGTTATTATCATAACCTGAGCCGCTTTTTTACCGTTTATTTCAGCGGTAGGCTTGCACCTTGTACCACCATCGTAATGAATTGCATCTCTGTGAACATCAAGAGTAATAAAAATTGAAGGGTATTTTTTTAGGTATTTTTCAACTGAAACACGAGAGCGGGAATACGCACCATCATAAGATTCATCATAAATATTCTTATCGTGTATGACTTTAAAGCCTGCTTTTTCAAGAGTTTTCACAAGCTCCTCGCCTACACGTATCATATTCTTCGACTTATCCTTTGTACGGGAATTATACTCCTTTGCATACCACCCAAGGTCCAGCATTTCGTAACCTTCTGTAGAATGTGTATGGTAAACAAGTATACAGGGTTTGTTTTTTTGTGTTTTATTGTAGTGTGGTGTTTCGTTAAGAAGTTTCTTCAAGGATATCGTTGTAGCCGTCTTATTATCCACTAAAACATTACCATATAATAATGTTTTTGAAGTTGCACCCATTTGAACCTCTTCAATACTTCCGGCTCTCGTGTAATTTTCAAATAATTTCTCCGCCTGACGCTTCATTTGTTCTATGTCTGTGGATGTATTACTTACCGATGCACCGGAATATCCACCACCGCCATAGCCGGTTATTGAACACACATTACTCCCTGACGAAACAGGTGAAGTAATATTCATATGCGGACTGAAGCCTGCAAGAATACCGCTTACAAAACCACCCGTTTTTTCTCCCGATAAAACACTGCCAAAAACAAGAGCAAAACAAAGAATAAAACAAAAAAGAGTTTTGAAACCCGTGTACTTCATAACAACACATCCCCTTTTCATAAAAGATTATGAAAAGAACCGCTGATTTATTACATCAAAGCATACAACTCTTCTGTTGTTAAACTTGGCTGAAGGGCACAATTTAAAGAAAGAGCAAGAAGATATGAAGCATTTTTCACAATCATATCTATATCCTTTGGTGCAACCACCAAGCCCTTGGCTTTGCTGATTTTTTCATTATTTACAGAGGAAAAATCAGCACCACTTATTTCACAAGCTAATGATATTGCATCCACAACAGTAGGTATGCCTATTGCGATAACGGGTACACCTAAATATTCCTCATCTATTCTTTTTCGTGTGTTACCGATTCCGGATCCCGGAGCTATTCCCGTATCTGACATTTGAACTGTTCTGCCCAGGCGGGAAACACTACCGGCAGCCAAAGCATCAATAGTTATAACATAAGCGGGTTTTACGGCATCGCAAATACTTTTTATATATTCCCCGGATTCAATTCCCGTCTGCCCTAGAACGCCTGTAGAAAAGGCCGCCACCGACCTTAAGTCATCAGTCAAGCCCGTTAATCTTCGCATCTCCTCGTCAATATGCCTTGTTGCAAGCACCATATCCGCAGTTTCAGGCCCTAATGCATCGGATGTCATATCACGATTGCCTACACCTACCACCACAACAGTGCCCTTTTTATTCGGTAAAATTTCTTTAAGGCTTTCTGTTATGGTACGAAGTCTGACCTTTGTGACTGTTGCTTCATCAGAAAACACATTCATCTCAATTGTTATATACTTGCCTATACCCTTACCTAACTTCTGAGCTGCCTCTTTATCTGTAATCTGAATTTTAGTTATTTTGCACTCTTCATTCTGCGATTCATTCACTATTACTCCTTTAAGCTCTGTATGGAGCATTTCTTTCCTTTCAAGGGCAAGATCTGTTCTGAAATCCATTAAATCACCTCAAAAACATTATTTGTAGTTAAAATGAATGTATTCTGTGTACACAAGGTTTAATGTAAAAGATATTTATATATTGAAATACTTTTTGTAATGTGTTAAAATAACTTGTAATTTTTCAAAAGGAAGTAAATAAAATGAAACTTGGTATTGTAGGCTTACCCAATGTAGGTAAAAGTACACTTTTTAATGCCCTCACCAATGCAGGTGCACAGGCGGCAAACTACGCTTTCTGTACAATCGAGCCAAATGTTGGTGTTGTAGCTGTTCCCGACACTCGTCTTGATGCTCTTTGCGAAATGTATAACCCTGTCAAGGTTACCCCTGCAACAATTGAATTTGTTGACATTGCAGGTCTTGTTAAGGGTGCTTCTCAAGGTGAAGGCTTAGGCAATAAATTTCTTTCACACATCCGTGAGGTTGACGCTATAATACACGTTGTTCGTTGCTTCGATAACGACGATATTATGCACGTTGATGGTGATGTTAACCCACAGAGAGATATTGAAACAATAAACTTAGAGCTTATTCTTTCTGATGCTGAAATTCTTCAAAGAAGAATTGACAGAACAACAAAGGCTATGAAGGGTGATAAAACTCTTGCGGTAGAACTTGCAGTTCTTGAAAAGGTAAGAGAAGCTCTGGATAACGGCATATGTGCAAGAGCAGTTGAACTTACAGAGGATGAAAAAGCAATTATTGATACAGTTGCACTTCTTACATCAAAGCCTGTTATTTATGCATGTAATATGAGCGAAGAAGATTTTGCTTCACAGATTGAAACAAATGCCCGTTACAATGCAGTTAAGGCAATTGCCGCAGAAGAAGGAAGCCAGGTTCTTCCTATTTGCGCGGAGCTTGAATCCCAGATTGCAGAACTTGACAAGGAAGAAAAAGAAATGTTCCTTGCAGAATTAGGCATAAAAACAGGCGGTCTTGACTTACTTATTGAAAGAAGCTATGACCTTTTAGGTCTTATGAGCTACCTTACAGCAGGTCAACCCGAGGTAAGAGCATGGACAATCAAAAAAGGCACAAAAGCTCCCCAGGCGGCAGGTAAAATTCACTCTGACTTTGAAAGAGGCTTTATCCGTGCAGAGGTTGTTTCCTTTGATGTACTTATGGAATGCGGCTCAATGACAGCAGCAAAGGAAAAAGGTCTTGTTCGTTCCGAGGGTAAGGAATATGTAATGCAAGACGGCGACATTGTATTATTCAGATTCAATGTTTAATTTATAAAGCAAAAACGAACCCATTAAAAACTGCTGTAGTTTTTAATGGGTTCATATATTTTTTAAATTATTTTTTGAATTATTTTTTAACTACCTTGTAGTGTCTTACATAGATACCAACTGTTTTATCGTAGTCTAACACATGGATAAGTGAGCCGTCAGCCATTGGGTAAACTGTAATTCCCTCTGCTTCATTACCTGCCAATGAAGGTACTGTTCTTGAGCAAAGAGTTTTCACCTTACCTGAAGGAATATCAACAGTAAGAATATAGTCTGTATTGCTGTTCTCCTTATCATAAGAAAGGTAAAGCTTACCATCGTAAACCTCACCGCCCTGAATGCGTGTTACGGTTTCAGAAAGTGGTAAGAAATGAGAGAACTCCATTGTATCGAGCTTGAAAACAAGAAGCTTGTCTACATCGTTGAATGGCGAGCAATAAAGGTAGCCGTTTTTAGCATCCACTGCACACCACGGAATACCATCGGGAAGGTTATCCGGCTCAATAATGTACGACTTAACAATCTTCAAGGTTTTTGCATCATAAATAACTACAAGCGGGAAATCCTCGTCTGCATTTTCTACAGCGGCATAAATTTTACCCTTATAATAGCTGATACCACCTACATGGTCACTATTATAAAGCTTCTTATACTCTGCCGGTATAGGATCATCGTTTCTTGCAACACATTCCATTGTTTTTGCGTTCCACTTTGCAAGACCTGCAAGGCCCAAGCCTGTTAAAGAGCCTGATGTGTAATAATATTTACCATCTGTAGTAATACCCTGGCCTGCATACATAGCATCTGTGAACACAAGCTTATCTTCCTTAACCAATTCAACACTGGTTGATGCTTCCGGTGTTCCCATATCCATAAAACCGGTAAACACCATACAAAAAGACATTAAAAAAGCTAATATTGAATTTATAAAGCTCATTAATATTCTCCCCCTTTAAATTTTATACTGTTAGCATATAATATTTTTCCAATAATTTCAAGATAAATAAATAATATTAGTTTCAGATGATTGATTATGCGCTGTATAAATAGTATAATATCTCTGTTAAGAAGGTGAACAAATGGAATACAAATACGAATTACATGCACACGCAAAGGAAGTAAGTGTCTGCGCCGCAATATCTGTCAAGGAGCTTATAGAGGAGTATAAAAAAGCAGGCTACTCAGGTATTGTACTTACAGACCACTACTCCCCTATGACCTTTCACATAAGTGAATTATTCAACAAGAAAAAGGCTATGGATCATTACCTGAGAGCCTACAGGGAAGCAAAGAAATATGAAACAGAGGATTTTTCTATTCTTCTTGGTGTTGAGCTCAGATTTTACGCAACAGTAAACGATTATATAATTTATGGTGTTACTGAAGAAATGCTTTACGAATTACCATTTCTCCTTAGTGTATATATAAAAAAGGCAAGCAGATTGCTTCGTGACAGAGGCTGTTTGTTTTTACAGGCACACCCTTTCAGAAAAATGATTACAAGAGCTAACCCTGAGTATTTAGATGGCGTTGAGGTATTTAACGGCAAAGCCACAAACGAAGCGAATGAGCAATCCCTTGCATGGGCAAATGAAATTAACGCAAAGGTTAAAACAAGCGGTAGTGATTGCCACAGAAAAACAGGCGTAGGCTTAGGCGGTATTATCACAAACGAGCCTATAAAAAGCAATAAGGATTTATTGAGAATTTTAAAAAGCGGTAATTATAAGTTAATAGAAAGAGAAAAAACATCCTGAAGTAAAAACTTCAGGATGTTTTTTGATTCAATTGAAATTATTTAATTACTGACTCTTCCCATGAAGCATATGGCTCAATACCGAAAATCCTTGCAACTGTAGGAGCTACGTTTGCAAGACCGAAATCACCTTCTTTTACTTCATAAGCATTTTTGCTATAAATAATGAAAGGAACTTCATTAAGGGAGTGGGCTGTCCTTGGTGAAACTTCACCCTTCTTATTCTTTTCAAGCATTTCGTCTGCGTTACCGTGGTCTGCTGTAACAAGAACTGTTACACCGCATTTATCAGCAACCTTAAGAACTCTTGCAAGAGCAAGGTCTACAGCTTCTACAGCCGTAATTGTAGCATCAAGGTTACCTGTGTGGCCAACCATATCACCATTTGGATAGTTACAACGGATAAAGTCATATTTACCGCTTTCCATAGCCTCAATAACAGCATCTGTAACCTCTGCAGATTTCATCCATGGTCTTTCATCAAAGGAAACCTTATCTGAAGGAATTTCCATAAATGTTTCAAGCTCTTCTGAGAATTTATCACTCTTGTTACCATTCCAGAAATATGTAACGTGGCCATATTTCTGTGTTTCAGAAACTGCAAACTGATTCATACCCTTTGAAACAAGAAGCTCTGAAAGAGTATCTTTAATTTCAGGCGGGTTAACAAGGAAGCGTTCAGGAAGCTTTAAGTCGCCATCATACTGAAGCATACCTGCATAGCAAACATCAAGCTTTGCACCTCTGTCGAAATATGTGAATTCATCGTTATCGAATGCCATTGAAAGCTCAATTGCACGGTCACCACGGAAGTTGAAGAGAACAACACTGTCACCATCAACAATTGTGCCTACAGGCTCGCCGTTTTCTGCAATAACAAATGGAAGAAGATCCTGGTCGATCATACCATCATTTTCCGCACGATATGTTTCGATTGCATCTTTTGCTGTTGCGAACTGTCTGCCGATACCCTTAACGTGAGTATCCCAACCAACCTTAACCATATTCCAGTTAGCCTGGTAACGGTCCATTGTAACAACCATTCTGCCTCCGCCTGATGCGATTTTTCCACAGAATGTATCGTCATTTAATTCGCTGAGAGCATTCTCAAGCTGTTCAACATAGATAAGACCTGATGTTGCAGGAACATCACGACCATCAAGAAGAATGTGGCAACGAACATTTTTTACGCCCTCTGCCTTTGCCTGCTTGAGCATTTCAATAAGATGTGAAATGTTAGAGTGAACATTACCATCAGAAAGAAGTCCTATAAAATGGAGTGTTGAGCCTTTTTCAATACAGTTACCTGCAATCTCTTTCCATGCTGTGGACTGATAAATTTTACCTGATTCAATTGATTCATTAACAAGCTTTGCGCCCTGTGAATAAACCTGACCGCAACCAAGTGCATTATGACCAACCTCACTGTTACCCATATCATCATCAGAAGGAAGACCAACTGCGGCACCATGTGCTTTAAGGCGTACATTAGGACACTCTTTGAGAAGCTTATCAAGCACAGGTGTGTTTGCTAATGTTACAGCATCACCTAAACCTGTTTTTGAATAACCAACGCCGTCCATTACGACGAGAAGTACTTTTTCAGACATTTTTACACCTCTACATAAATTGTGGGCAGACAAGCTGTCTGCCCTGAATTTTTAATTAAACGCTTGCAGCCTTTACGATTACCGAGAAATCCTCTGCTTTAAGCGATGCACCGCCGATAAGACCGCCGTCAACATCAACCTGTGCGAGAAGCTCTGCAGCATTCTTAGCATTCATTGAACCGCCGTACTGAATTGTAACACGGCTTGCACACTTAGGACAATAGATTTCACCAAGAACCTCACGGATAGCATGGTTAACTTCATTTGCCTGTTCTGCTGTTGCTGTTTCACCTGTGCCGATAGCCCAAACAGGCTCGTAAGCAATAATGATTCTGTCAAGCTCTTCGTTAGATACACCCTGAAGAGCAATCTTTGTCTGTGAACGAACAACTTCCATTGTTACGCCCTTTTTACGTTCGTCAAGAAGCTCACCAACACAAAGGATAACAGTAAGACCGCTATCAAGTGCTGCACGAACTCTCTTGTTAACTGTTTCATCTGTTTCACCGAAATACTGTCTTCTTTCGGAGTGACCGATAATTACATACTCAACACCGATAGCCTTAAGCATCGGAGCTGAAACTTCACCTGTGAAAGCACCGCTTTCTGCCCAATGACAGTTTTCTGCACCGATTTTGATGTTTGAGCCTGAAGCTGCTTCCTGAGCTGCAAAAATATCAATATAAGGAACGCAAAGAACAACATCACAATCTGCATCTGCAACGAGAGGCTTCATTTCATTGATGATTGCTTTTGCTTCTTCAGGAGTTTTATTCATTTTCCAGTTACCTGCGATAACTGCTTTACGAAGTGATTTATCCATATCTGTAAACCCTTTCAAACTTTTTTATTTTATATAAAGTTACGACAATAATAGTTTGCATTTTCTATGCCCCGAAGGTGTATAAAGATACTCCGAGTGGGCAGAAAAACGCGAAATGTGCGTGAAATATTATTTGTCGTTTACTGCTTCGATGCCTGGGAGTGCCTTACCCTCGAGGAATTCAAGAGAGGCGCCACCACCTGTTGAGATGTGAGTCATCTTAGGACCAAAGCCGAGTGTATTAACTGCCGCTGCAGAGTCACCGCCACCGATGATTGTTGTTGCATCTGTTTCTGCAAGTGATTTAGCAACTGCGATTGTACCCTTTGCAAGGATTGGATTTTCGAACACACCCATAGGACCGTTCCAAACAACAGTTTTAGCTGACTTAACAGCATCTGCATAAAGCTCAGCTGTCTTAGGACCGATATCAAGACCCATAACATCTGCACGGATCTTGTCTGCATCATAAACTGTTACTTCGATTTCTGCATCAATTGGATTTGGGAAATCCTTAGCTGTTGTAACATCAACAGGAAGAAGGATTTTAACACCCTTTTCCTCTGCCTTTGCAAGCATATCTTTACAGTACTCGATCTTTGTTTCATCAAGGAGAGATGTACCTACTGTATAACCCTTTGCTGCAAGGAATGTGTAAGCCATACCGCCACCGATGATGAGTGTATCTGCTTTGTTGAGAAGGTTTTCGATAACATTAAGCTTATCTGCAACCTTTGCACCACCGAGAATTGTAACGAATGGTCTCTGTGGATCTTCAACTGCATTACCAAGGTACTGAAGCTCTTTACCCATAAGGTAACCAACTGCTGCTTCTTCAACGAATGAAGCAACACCTACTGTTGAGCAGTGTGCTCTGTGAGCTGCACCAAAAGCGTCGTTTACATAGATATCACAAAGTGATGCAAGCTCTTTTGAGAAAGCCTCACCGTTCTTTGTTTCTTCAGGACGGAAACGTGTATTCTGAAGGAGTACAACATCGCCATCTTTCATTGCTGCAACTGCAGCCTTTGCGTTTTCACCAACAACTGTATCGTCTGCTGCGAAAACAACATCCTGACCAAGAACCTCTGAAAGTCTCTTTGCAACAGGTGCAAGTGATTCCTTCTCATTTGGTCCGTTTTTAACTTTACCGAGGTGAGAGCAAAGGATAACCTGTGCACCATCTGCAATAAGCTTTTTGATTGTGGGGAGTGCTGCTGTGATACGGTTTTCGTCTGTGATTACGCCATCCTTAAGAGGAACGTTGAAATCGCAACGAACGAGAACCTTTTTGCCTTTTGCGTTGATATCATCAACTGTTTTCTTGTTTAAAAGACCCATTTGTAATTACTCCTTTTGCTTGTTAATTTTTTACCGAATATATTTTATACCAAACTATCTTTTTTTGCAAGTATATGTGTATTTTTTTACCCTATCATTTTAAACATTCTTTTGGTTATAAAAAGTATATTTTTTGTTAAAGTCACTTAAACGCTCATTTTTTTACGTATTTCGCTTAAAATTCTCTTTTCTCTGCGGGAAATTTGCACCTGCGACATTCCCATTTCCTTTGCCACTACAGACTGTGTTTTTGCCTTGTAGTATCTTAAATCTATTATCTTTCTGTCACTAAACGACAAATCATTCAGGCAATCCTCAAGGCAGATTATTTCATCTATTTTGTCCTGATTTTCTACGGGTATATCCAATTCCTTATCCGTCTGTGTATCTGTAGGTGTTAAGGATAAAACCGGCTCAAAGGCTAACAACAGCTCACTTACCTCGCATACATCCATCTCCATATGTTTTGCAAGTTCAGAAACTGTTGGCTCCCTTGAAAGAATATTGGAGAGCTGTTCCTTTTGCCCCCATACAAAGCGTGCTTTTTCTTTTATGCTACGGCTTACCTTTACCGCTCCGCCATCCCTGAAAATCCTTTTGATTTCTCCGAGAATTGCAGGTACTGCATAAGTAGAAAACACAAAACCAAGACTTTCATCGAAGCCGTTGACCGCCTTTAAAAGACCTACACAACCGGCTTGATAAAGGTCGTCGTAATCCACCCCTCTGTTTTTAAACCTTTTTGCGCAGGCATGAACAAGAGGCAGATTACTTTCTATCATTTTTTCCCGCTCATTCATCAGCCTTACCCTTTATTATTTTTTCTATGGTTACTGTTGTACCAACCCCGGGCTTTGACCTAACCTTAAGCTTATCTGAAAAGCTTTCCATAACAGTAAAGCCCAAACCAGAGCGATCACCGCCAAGACTTGTATACAACGGCTCTCTCGCCTTTTTTACATCACTTATTCCGCATCCCCTATCCCTTACAGAAATACGGATAACACCTTCCTCGAAAACAGTACAGGTTATGTAAATTTTTCCGATTGTATCTGCATAGGCGTGCACAATACAATTTGTTACCGCCTCACTTACAATTGTTTTAATATCCCCTAACTCCTCAACAGTCATATCCAACTGACTTGAAAAGGAAGCCACCGCAACGCGGGAAAAGCTTTCATTTACAGAACGGGAATCAAACACCATTTTTAATTGATTTATTTTTTTCATACAATATCACCAAACCTTTTTGTTTCGTCTTTTTTGCTTATTTTTGCCAATTTTTCTATACCGGACATCTTCATAATTTTATAATCCCTTTCGCTTAAATTCCGCACACTGAGGGATTGCCCCTTTTTTGATACAATTCGGTATCTGCCCATAACAAGGCCTACCCCTGAGCTATCCATAAAAGTAACTCCGTCAAAATCAATAACTACATCCTTGATTTGTTCATTTACAAGAAGTGCATCATCTATTTTATCCCTTACAGACGGCACAGTATGATGGTCAACCTCACCCTTAATAAAAGCCGTCATTTCATTCCCTTTAATTTTTATTACTACAGGCATAATTTACTCTCCTTTTGAATATTTGTATATAATATACTCTTTCATTTACAAATAATTTGTCGCATTTTGAGGCAAAAAATAACCGAGCAGAAATTCTGCTCGGTTATGAAGTTTAATTATTAAATAATCTTATCTTGTTTCAGGAATTCTATAAGACGTTGTGTGTTTTTGCCATCGTGATAATCAACAAGCCTTGAATATTTTTGCGTGTATTCAGGACTCTGTGCGCCCTTATAATTTTTTGATATTGAAGCTGTAAGACCTTCTTCCGAATAGAAATAATCGCCATACACATTTTCTTCGTTCAACATAAGCTTTGTTGACGGACCATATTGCTCCATACAATAATCCTTTTCTTCCCAATAGAAGATTACATTGGAGCCTCTGTAAAAAGCATCATATGCAATGGATGAATAGTCGGTTATTAGAAGCTTGGTTGTTTTTAAAACATCATCATAACGGGCATCCAAAACTACCTTTTCAAGAACATCCGGTGAAACTTTGGAAAGCTCGTTTACAATAAGCGGATGAGGAAGAATTATAACCTTATCCTTCAATTCGTCAGGCACATTATTATATATTTTCATAAGCATTTTAAAGTACGGTGTTTCTGTGAAATCTGTACGTGCCGTATTTATTTCCCAAGGTCTCCATGTTGGCATAATTACGATTTTATCCGCATCGGGATTCAATACATTCCTGTCAAATTTAGGCAAGCCCGAAACATAGATATCCTCGTGGAGATGCCTTCCTAATGTTGTAAAATGGTCTCTTTCTGCCTTTGAAGAAACAACAACTCTGTATTTGCCGTTGAGCTTCTTTCTGCTGAACATTTTTCGTGATTCAGAATCCAGAGAAACCATATACATAACACCATGCTGTAAAAATACGTAGTTAATATTTTTACTTGCCATTTTATAAAGTGGCAATGGATTACAGGTTTTAAGGTCAAAGGCATGCGCAATTGCCTCTGTGCCTATAAATGTGCGACTTGTGAAGAAATACAAATAATGCTTAAAGGTATATTTGTGAATAATATTACCGCGGTATTTTTCAGGGATTCTGTCAATAAATTCATAATTCTTATCCACAATAAAGTAAGCATTATTGTAGCCCCGGTCTATAAGATTTTCGTAAAGTACGCTTGCACTTTCCTCGTATTTTGAGGAGTTTTTTTCGTACAGCAACACTATTTTCTTTGCTTTATCTGATTTCCATACATAAGATAAAGCAAAGGCAATTACCTGTTTAATACGCTCAATAAATTTATCTGTTACATTTGCAGAACGAGTGTACACCATAAGGTAATTTTTGCGTTCTTGACGAAACACGGCAATTGATTTTGACTGCTTGTGAACATTCATCGGTCCGCGAAGACCAAGGAATTTACCGCCCATATATGAGAAATACCTTGTACGGCACAAAACCTCTTCACCTTCAAATGTATATGTCATATAAACATTTGATTTTGTAGGGTTTGTTAACATATCCTCAACGGGAACAGTTAATGAATAAACACCTTTATGGAGCTTAGATTTTTGCTTTTTTGCAAAAAACTTTGGTGTATATTTATGGTTACCTATAGAAACATAAAGCTCACTCAAATCTGTTTCTATAGGTGTTTTGAATGAAAATGTTGAGATAATCCTCATTTTCTTCCCTACATTAAAATAGAGCGGAAGCTTATTATTCATAGTGGAAAATTGACGAAGAACTTTAAGCTTTTCATCCAGATCCTCAATACTGAAAACAGCATCAATTTCTGCTTGCTTGTTGCAAACAGTTTTAAAGTCTGCAAGCCTTTCTATGGAATTTGCTTTTTTACTTACCTTGCCCTTGCAGAAATCACTATGTGCTACATTTTCCTTTTGGCAATCGAAGGCAGATAAAACACCTGCCATAAGCCCGCTGTTACGGGAGAAATCCACAACCTTACGGGGCTTGATATATGGGAAATGCCTTTTATTTTCTCTTGCAAAAAATTCATTTAATGATTTGAATTTAAAAAAACCTAAAACACAAGCAATAAAATATGTCAAAAACTCTATTTTTTTGTATTGGTATGCTGTAAGAAGACCATAAATGTGTGCATCTCCGACAAGACTGTCAAAGGATGTTTTATTTGCAGGACTCATAGCGGTTCTGTATGTTATAACATAGTTGTAATCAGGATTTTTATCCATATATGCCCTTAAAGCTCTGTAGCTGTTAGGACGAAGATTACCGCCATACAGCAAGCACATATTCTCAGCGTGGTTATGTTGCTTTACTTCAAAGCAATCGCTTTCCCCTGTTACAATAAGGGACATAATTTTTTCACAGGAGTCCGCAAAGCCCATAGGACAATACTCCTTCAAGAAACTTTCGGGCACAGGAATATCCTCACCCATCAGCTTCACAACCTCATCAGCACTTTCTGTTATAGGGAAGGGAAGACTTTCAAAATCCATATAGATACCGCGGGTTGAAAGATAATCCGCTTTATCGTATGCATAAAGAATAACCTTTTTACCTGATACGGCATAATCAAAAAAAACACTTGAATAGTCTGTTATAAGACCATCGCAGGCATTTAATATTTCATATGTATCGTAATCAGAAGAAAAATATTCTATATGCTTAAATTTCTTACAATTAATTTCAGAAGCAAGAAGGAAGTGCAGATTAACGAGCAATACTGTGTCGTCACCGAGTCTGTCGTCAAAAGATTTCAGTATCTGCTCCGTTTTCTCAATCTGCTTACGCTTCTGCGCGTCATTATTAGCATCACGCCATGTTGGCATATATGCAAAAAGTTTTTTGCCTGAATAGCCTAACTCTTCTTTTATTTTCTGCCCTGCTTCTCTATCGTAGAAAATATAGTTACGGGGGTAGTTTGCAATAAAGCTCTTTTTGGTAAACAAAGGCTCAAGGTCATAGTCCTCCATGAAAACCTGCCTTGTAAACTCATTAGGAAAAAGTGCATAGTCACTCATTAAATAGTTTTTCTGCACATTAGCAATTGAGGCAAGGCTTGATTTATTAGCCTTACCTAAGGTTTTTAACGGTGTACCGTGCCATGTATTCAAAAACACCTGTTCGTCGCGTTTATTGAAGTATGGCGGAAAGGTATTATCTGTCATTAAATATTTTGCTGTTGCAAGATATTTACAGTAATCCTTTGAATCACGAATAGAAAATGTAACATTTTTAAAGCCATAGAATTCTATTCGTTTTTCCGCTTTTGCAAGAGTATCCTTTGTTACAACAAACACAGGCTTATACTCTGACCAACGAGGATTTTCGCAAAGCTCCTTTAACATTGCAAACATATTTCCGTTAATATTAGAGCCCTGACCGCCCTCCAAAAGGACAGTTTTCTCCTCAATAGGCAAATTGCAGTAAGCGATATACTCGAACTTACTGCCTTTTGCTGCTTTTTCTATTTTTTTCAGATATTTTTTGAGCATATCAAATCTTCTTTCTCTCAGGTTTGAGGAACTTGATCCACACCATCAACAGCCTCCTGAAGCTGAAGATCGTTTTTAATCTGTGAGGTTGATATACCTGGTGTTCTTTCAAGGAATACAACTTCGCAATATTCCTTAAGATAGTCAAATTTGTCGCTACCTGCCCAGTCAGAGCCCATAACGCAAACGTCTATTTTATAATCTTTTATATCCTGAATTTTTTGTTCCCAGTTGTTTTCAGGAATAACAAGGTCTACATAGCGGATTGCTTCAAGCATTTTCTTGCGTGTTTCGTAGCTATGGTATGCTTTTTTGCCCTTTGTTGCATTAAATTCATCTGTTGAAAGAGCAACAACCAGGTAATCACCCAATTCCTTTGCGCGTTTCAAAATACGAATGTGACCATAGTGAAGCAAATCAAATGTACCGTATGTTAAAATTCTTTTCATTTTAATAACTCCTTGATAAACTTTGCTAAAAGCTCTGTGTTATTGGTTGTTTTGCTTTCTACGTATTTATTTGAGAAAGCAGTTGATTTTGTATAATCGTAGTTTTCTGTATTCAATGCTGAAACCAAAGCGCCCGCATCAGTATATGAAACATGGGGAAGTTCTGTTAAAACATCTACATTCAAGCCTTGTTCTGCCTTATAAATTTCATAATCAGGAATGTAGAAATAAAGTGGTTTTTCCAGAAGTGCCGCTTCAAAAGCACATGCAGAGTAATCTGTAATAACAATATCTGCAAGCTTCATCAAATCAAGACTTGAAAAGCTACCATTTATTTTATAAAGACCTTGTTCACTTGTTTTACTTAATGGATGAGAAGAAATTGCAAGCTTATACTTTTCGTTACCTGAAAATGCTTTATACAGCTTTTCGGCATAAGCATCGTCGTTATCACGAAATGTGGGTACATACGCAACAATTTCCTTACCCTGAAAATCAGGATTGCTCTGTAAAAACTCGTCCCTTCTATTCTGTCCGTCTAAAATAACATCCACCCTTGGGAGGCAAAGAAGCTTTATGCTTTCGGCTTTGCAACCGAAAGCCTCGCAATAGATTTTACCTGTTGCTTCTGACGGTGCAAGAACAAAATCATAATTCTCGTGCATATGCATTGCCTTGGCTACACCTGAATCTCTGCCCTGAGCCTTACCTGTCGCCTGAAGGCTGAACTTTTTTACTGCACCCATAGCATGCCAGATTTGTACAACCTTTTGCGTGTTTTTATGGGGCAAGCAGGATACCGGTATTGAGTAGGTATCTGTAATTATAACCTTTGCTGATGCCATTTCCCACATATCACCGAAAATGCTAAGAATGTACGAAAGAGAAATTGCACTTTCGTCCTTTAACCTTCTTAATCTGAAAACCTGCATAGTTTCGGGAGAAAGCTTTTTGATTTCTGCTTCAAGCATAAGCATATCATCAGATTTTTCATTACTTTGACGGGAAAGGTACAAAATTTTATTTTGTATTTTCCGCAAGCTCATAGGTGCATAAAGGATTCTTATGCACAAAACAAAAATCTTAACTATAAGTAATTTCATAATTACACCACATAAATTCAATTAATTTAATAACTTCATTTTATGCTAAAGACACTGTTTTGTCAATTATTTAGTCATCTTTTCCTGTTTTACCTTGTGGTCGATAACATGACGTGAGGCAAGCTCATTCATAATATCATCAACAGAAATACCCATTTCTATCATAAGCACAAGCACATGGTACATAAGGTCTGAAATTTCATAAATTGTTTCTGCCTTATCGTTTGCTTTACCTGCAATAATAACCTCGGTTGACTCTTCGCCGACTTTTTTGAGGATTTTATCAATACCCTTTTCAAAAAGGTATGTTGTATATGAGCCTTCCTTAGGGTTAGTTTTTCTGCCAACAAGCATATCAACTAAACCATCCACAGAAAAAGCCGGTGCTTCATCGCTTTCAAGAACAGTATTAAAGAAACAGCTTTCCTCACCTGTATGGCAGGCAGGACCATCCTTTTTTACTCTTACAGTTAAAGCATCCATATCACAATCTGCAGTAATGCTTACGATGTGCTGATAATTTCCGCTTGTTTCACCTTTGAGCCAAAGCTCCTGCCTTGAACGGCTCCAGAAGCAGGTAAGCTTCTTTTCAAGAGAGATTTTAAGGCTCTCCTTATTCATATAAGCAAGTGTTAAAACATCACCTGTTTTGTCGTCAACAACAATTGCAGGAATAAGACCTTTATCGTCAAATTTAAGCTTTTCTATATCAAACATAATTATAACCTCACAGTAATATTATTTTCTTTTAAAGTGTTTTTAAGGTCGGTTATTGTAACCTCACCATAGTGGAAAATTGATGCAGCAAGACCTGCTGTTATTTCAGGTACTTCGTTGAACAAATCCTCAAAATCCTGTTTACCGCCTGCACCACCTGATGCAATAACGGGCACATTCACTATTTCGCAAACAGCCTTGAGCATCTCAATATCAAAGCCTTTTTTCACACCATCGGTATCAATGGAGTTAACAACGATTTCACCTGCGCCGTTTTCAACACCCTGCTTTATCCACTCTAAAGCATCAAGACCTGTATCTTCTCTGCCACCTTTTGCAAAAACACGAAACTGACCATCTACCCTTTTCACATCAACAGATAGAACAACACATTGGTTACCATACTTCTGTGCCGCTTCTTTAATCAATTGTGGATTTTTAATGGCACCTGAATTTACGGAAACCTTATCTGCACCGCATTTCAGAACTCTGTCAAAATCATCAAGGGTATTTATACCACCACCAACTGTCAAAGGAATAAAAACCTTTGAGGCAGTTTCCTTAAGAATATCTGTAAACAGCTTCCTTCCGTCAGAAGATGCTGTTATGTCATAAAAAACAAGCTCATCTGCACCATTGGAGCTGTAATATTCTGCAAGCTCAACAGGAGAAGATATCTCGTTTAAATTTTTAAAATTTGTTCCTTTTACTACTGTGCCGTTTCTTACATCAAGGCATGGAATAATTCTTTTGGTTATCATTTTGTAACCTCCAGGGCATCACTTATTTTAATTGCACCTGTATAATAGGCTTTGCCGATTATAGCACCGAAAAGATTCATTTCGTTGAGCGCTTCAACATCATCAAGGTTTGAAACACCGCCTGATGCAATTACATTAATACTAAACTTTTCCGAAAGCTCCTTGTAAAGCTGACGGTTGGTGCCTTGCATTGCACCATCCTTTGAAATATCTGTACAGATAACTGTTGACACACCGATTTTTTGTAGTTTTTCAAAAAATTCGAACGTGCCATACTCTGACTTTTCAACCCAACCCTTTATGGCAACCTTGCCGTCTTTGATGTCTGCACCAACGGCAATTTTATCACCATAGGTATTTACTGCTTTGATTAAAAATTCTTCATCCGTAACCGCAGCTGTACCGAGAATAACTCTCGCAACACCTGCATCAAGGTATGCTTTTACAGTATCCATTGAGCGGATACCACCGCCAACCTCAACATTAAGGCTTGTATTTTCAACAAAGCTTTTAATAATTTCAATGTTTGGTGTGCCACCATCACGGGCACCTTCAAGGTCTACAGTATGTAATTCTGTTGCACCCTGGCTTTCGAAATCCTTTGCTATATCAATAGGATTTTCTGAATACACGGTAAGCTGATTATAATCACCTTTTAACAAGCGTACAGCCTTACCCTCGTATAAATCTATTGCAGGAAAAATTTTCATTAGTTACATATATCCTTTCGTTAACACAAAACAATACAAGCGCTAAAGTTTGAGAGAAAATTGTTCACAGTGCTATTTTAAAGCGAGCGGTGCTGTATACAGATACCGCCCCGAGCAAAAATTGTGCTGTGGACAATTTAATCCAAACTTTAAATTTCACAAAATGCTTTTAATATTTTAAGCCCAACATCACCGCTTTTTTCGGGATGGAATTGGCAACCGAATATATTACCCTTACCAACTGCCGCTGTAACATCTATGCCATATTCAGAGGATGCGATAAGTGAATCGTCACAATCTGTTGCATAATAAGAATGAACGAAATACACGCAATCCCCGTCATTTATGTACTTAAACAAGGGGCTTTCTTTCTTTATATTCAAAGCATTCCAGCCCATATGCGGTATCTGAAGTGACGGGTCAATTTTGCCCTCAAGGGCAATAATGTTGCCCTTTAAAAAGCCTAAGCCATCATGTTCACCATACTCATAGCCTTTTTCAAACAAAAGCTGCATACCAAGGCAGATGCCTAAAAAAGGCTTGCCATTTTTAGCTTCTTCTGTTATAAGGTCAACAAGTCCGCTTTCGCGAAGTTTTTTTGATGCGTCACCAAAAGCACCTACACCCGGCAGAATAATTCTGTCGGCATTTTTTATTTCCTCCGGATTTTTGGTAACAACAGCATCAATACCAATTTTTTTGAGAGAGCATTGAAGTGAAAAAAGGTTACCTACTCCGTAATCTATAATTGCAAGCATTATAATACTCCTTTAGTTGATGGGATTTCGTCTTTTGCCTTTTCATCAATTGCAACAGCTTTTTTTAATGTCCGTGCAAGTGATTTGAAGGTGCCTTCAATTATGTGGTGACTGTTTACACCATCAAGACGGCGGATGTGAAGAGTAATGCCTGCATTGAAAGCAAAGGCAATTACAAATTCTCTTAAAAGCTCTGTATCGAAGTCACCAACCATCGGTGCGGGAATTTTCATTCTGTAACGAAGATATGGTCTTCCTGAAATATCTACCGCAGTGAGAATAAGTGCCTCATCCATAGGAAGAATGGTGCTACCATATCTGTTTATTCCTCTTTTATCACCTAAAGCCTCTTTAAAAGCCTGACCGAGGGCAATACCTATATCCTCTGTTGTATGGTGACCATCAACCTCAATATCACCATCACATTTAACAACAAGGTCAAAACGACCGTGCTTTGCAAAGAGCACAAGCATATGGTCAAGGAAACCGATTTTGGTAGAAATATCGTTTTCACCTGTGCCGTCAAGGTTTATTTTAACATAAACATCTGTTTCCGCTGTTTTTCTTTTAACTTCAGCAACACGCATTCAGTTGCCCTCCAATATACTTTTTATTGTGTCAACAAGAATTTCCATCTGCTGTTGTGTACCTATGGTAATTCTGTTAAAATTCTTTATTCTTTCACTTGTAAAGTGACGTACAAGAATACCCTTTTCTTTAAGTGCAAGGTAAAGCTTTTCACCATCTATACGGTCAGTTTGTGCAAAAATGAAGTTTGCACTTGAACTGAGCACACTGAAGCCTAACTTTTCAAGTTCTGCCTTTGTGTACTGACGAGCCTCAATTATCTTCTTGCAATTATTATCATAATAATCCTGAGAATCTATTGTTTTCTCACCAGCAACAAGTGTAAGACGATTGATATTATACGGATTAGTTGAATAACGAAGCTTGTGCAAATCGTTAATTATTTCTTCACTACCAATTGCAAAGCCTAACCTTGCACCTGCCATGGAACGAGATTTTGAATATGTCTGCACAACAAGAAGATTGTTATATTTATCCACAAGCTTCACGGCACTTTCGGCACCGAAATCAACATACGCCTCATCAATAACAACTACACTTTGTGGGTTAGAGCTTACTATTTTCTCAACCTGAGCAAGTGTAAGTGCTATACCTGTTGGTGCATTGGGGTTTGCAATAAACACAATGCCATCCACATTACAGAAGCTATCCACATCAATTGTGAAATCCTCTTTAAGTGGCACAACTGTGTAATTTGACATATGAAGGTTTGCAAAAACACTATAGAAACCATATGTAATATCTGCAAAATATGATTTCCTGCCGTTGGCACCATATGCCATAAATGCAAAATTCAAAATATCATCAGAACCATTGGCAAGAAAAACCTGAGACGGCTTTACACCATAAAAACCGGCAAGCTTTTTTGTTAAAACTGTACCATCAGGGTCTGGATAAAGCCTTAAAAGCTCTGTCTGATTTTCGTTAACCGCTTTTATAACCAAATCACTTGGCGGATATGGTGATTCATTTGTGTTAAGCTTTATATATTTTTTATCCTGTGGCTGTTCACCGGGAACATATGCTGCCAGGGTACTATATCTTTCATCAAGGAACTGACTCATTTCATTTCTCCGTTCTGATGCTTACACTTCTTGCGTGTGCATCAAGTCCTTCTTCTTTAGCAAAGCGCACAACCTTATCACCGATATTACAGAGTGCATCTCTGCTGAAATATGAAAACTGTGTTTTCTTAACAAAATCATCAACAGAAAGCGGACTTGAAAAACGGGCTGTACCGCTTGTCGGCAATGTGTGGTTAGGACCTGCGAAATAGTCGCCCAAAGCCTCAGGACAGTTTTTACCAAGGAATACGGAGCCTGCATTTTTAACAAGACCGAGGTATTCAAACGGATTATCAACACAGATTTCGAGGTGCTCGGGAGCAAGGATATTTGAAACCTCCATAGCCTTTTTAAGTGAATCTGTAATAATAATCTTGCCGTTGGTATCAATAGATGTTCTTGCAATCTCCTCACGAGGAAGAAGCGGAATCTGTCTTTCAAGCTCTGCACTTACTGCATTTGCAAAATCCTTGCAATCTGTAATAAGAACGGCTGTTGCCATTTTATCGTGCTCTGCCTGTGAAAGAAGGTCTGCAGCAATATGCGCAGGGTTATTTGTGCCATCGGCAACAACAAGGATTTCGCTTGGTCCTGCAATCATATCAATATCTACAGTACCGAAAACCTGCTTTTTAGCCTCTGCAACAAAAGCATTACCGGGGCCAACAATTTTATCTACCTTAGGAACACTTTCTGTGCCATAAGCCAATGCGGCAACAGCCTGTGCGCCACCGATTTTAAAGATTCTGTCTACCCCTGCAATTTTTGCCGCTGCAAGAATAACAGGCTTAATATAGCCTGCCTTTGCGGGAGTTACCATTACAATCTCGCTACAGCCTGCAATTTTTGCAGGAACACAGTTCATTAAAACAGATGATGGGTAAGATGCTGTACCACCCGGTACATAAAGACCAACCTTTTCGATAGGTATAACCTTCTGCCCCATAATTACGCCATCGTTATCGTTCATTACAAAGGAGTTGCGAACTTGTCTTGAATGGAAGGCGGTAATGTTTTCCTTTGCCTGCTTCAAGATGTTTATAAGCTCATCATTCACCTGATTAAAGGCATCCTCAATCTCCTGTGCTGTTACCTCAATAATATCATCTGTTGCGCCGTCAAACTTCTTTGAATATTCAACGAGTGCTTTATCTCCGTTTGCACGGACATTTTTAATTATATCTGTAACAATGCCCTCAACATCAATTGTCTGTTCACTTCTCTCTAAAATCTTGTCAATTGATATTTCAGAGCTGTCATATATTTTAATCATTTGTTTTCCTCCACAATGGTTGCCAAAGATTCTTTAAGCTTATTAATCTTTTCAGATTTAAACTTGTAGCCCGCCTTGTTTGCTATAAGACGTGCGCTGATATTAACAATTGTTTCTTTTGGCTCAAGTCCGTTTTCAAGAAGCGTTGCGCCTGTTTCAACAATATCAACTATAACATCAGAAAGACCTAAAATAGGTGCAATTTCAATTGAGCCGTTAAGCTTTATAACATCAATATCACGACACTTATCAGCATAGTAGCTTTTTGCAATATTAGTAAACTTTGTTGCTACCCTTAATGTGCTTGCGCCGTTATCTGTAAACTCTTTTTTACCTGCAACACACATACGGCATTTGCCTATGTCAAGGTCAAGAAGCTCATAAACATCAGGTGAATATTCAAGAAGAATATCCTTACCCGCAACGCCTATATCTGCTGCACCGCGTTCAACATAAATAGCAACATCACTTGGTTTAACCCAGAAATAACGGATTTTCTTTTCTGCATTTTCAAAAATAAGACGACGATTTTTTTCGTGTATCTGAGGACATTCAAAGCCTGACTTTTCGAACATTGCATAAACCTTTTCACCAAGTCTGCCTTTAGGGAGCGCAATATTAAGATAGCCATCATTTTCTTCTGCTTCTTCTGTTTCGGAAAATGCAGAATCAAGAATTCTGTCAACCTCGTCAAGGTAAACAGCAAAGCCGATTGCACCGGCTTTTTTGTTTACGCGCTCCATAAGTCTGTCGTAACGGCCACCGGAAAGAACGCTTACAGGCACATTCTGAATAAAGCCCTTGAACACTATGCCGTTGTAGTAATTCATATCATTTACAACGGAGCAGTCTATATTAATATTTTTCTCGTAGCCCATATCTGCAAGCTTTTTGCAAACCTCAAAGAGCTCGTTGTATGCACTCTGCATTTCAGCATTTACAATTGATGCACTGATTAATGGGAGCACCTCTGATGGATTACCGCAGGCATCAAGTATTGTTGTAAGCTTATTTGAAAGAGCCTCACCCACACCGAAGCTTTTGCACAAATCGAGTATAACACCCGTATTTTTTTCGCTTACCGCGGCTAAAAGGTCTGATTTTTTGCTTTCGGAAAGGTCCATAGCGTTAAAAAGACCACTGAGTATACCCATATGGGAAACATCGAGAATATATTTCTCGCTTATTGCATAAAGGCTACGAGCAGCAAGTGTAATAACCTCGCAAACCTCGTTATCACCAATATCACCCATACACTCAATACCTGTTTGCATTATTTCGCTGAAGCCACCGGCTTTTTTTGTTATTCGGTAAACATTTTCGTTATAATAAACCTTTTCAATACCTTCAACGGAATCGTAAAGATTTTTAATAATTGAAAATGTTACGTCGGGCTTCAATGCAAGAAGTCTGCCGTCGGAATCGGTAAAGGTAATACAATTTTCACTGACAAGGAAATCCTTGTTACTGCCATATAAATCGTACTCCTCAAACTTACTCATTTTAAATGGCTTGTAGCCGAATTGGTTATAAAGGCTACGAAGCTCAAAAACTATTCTTTCAGAATTATTAAGTACAGATAAATCAAAACTCATTATGCCTTACCCTCTTTAATTTTATCAATAACTTTACGATAACCGCCTGTGCCGTAAGAAAGGCACTTGTTAACCCTGCCGATTGTTGCAGAGCTTGCACCTGTTTCTGCGGTTATTACATTAAAGGTTTTACCCTCGTCTAATTTCTTTGCAACACTAAGACGCTGAGAAAGTGAAATAATCTCGTTTATAGTGCACAAATCTTCAAAAAACTGATGGCAATCTTCAAGATTTTCAAGGCTTAAAATAGCTTCAAAAAGCTCGTCTACACTGCTGTCTTTCAAAGGTGTCATAATAAAATACCTATAAGCAAATGTATGCTATCCTTTCATTTTATTCGGAAATACTTCGAAAAATAAAAACGTGTTCATATGGTAGCACACTAAAGTGCTAAAGTCAATAGAAAAAGCTATGATTTATCAAGATTTTTTATAAAAATAAAGCTTGTTTGCAATATTCCCGCAAACAAGCTTTAACTCAATTATATTAAAATGATTTTCTCTTTAAATGATGGTATATTTTAAGAACAATACCCGTAACAAAATATACTATAGGAAAACCTATAAGAACTTTACCCAAATCACTTTTACCTTTTGTTTCAAGGAGCATTGCACCACCTACCATAAGCAACACAAAAAGCACAAACGTCGTTACAACGGCAATAGCTTTATACTTTTTTCTTTTAGCTTCAGGTAGTTTTTTGTATGGCACAAATTCAGTTCCTACAGATAAAACGCCTTCGCAGAATATTTCTATAAAGAATTCCACAAAAAACTCTGATATGAATTCCATTTTAACCTCGTTTATTTTCCAAATAATTATTATATCTTTTTCAAATATTCTCTTGAAAAAGGAAAGTTTTTATATATAATAATATATAGCATTATTTCTTAAAAATCAATATGCTGGAATAGCTCAGTTGGTAGAGCAGCTCATTCGTAATGAGCAGGTCTTTGGTTGTATTTAAGGATATCACTCTTTCCCCACCATTCCGACAATTCAAAATTCAATATCCGCTGGTGTGGCTCAATGGCAGAGCAGCTCATTCGTAATGAGCAGGTTGCAGGTTCGATTCCCGTCACCAGCTCCATAAAAACCGAGTGTTCACAAAACAAGCGAACTGCCCCAATTAGTACGAACAGTACTAATTGGGGCAGTTCAAATTTAATTATAGGTTTTGTTTATATATTTCATCAAAAGCCTTTTACTGTAAAGACAATAACTTCTGTTGCAGATTTATCTTCACGTTCATCAGTCATTATTGTGATGATGCTTCCGTCAGAGAGTAATGCTGAATTACAGAACCAAGGATAATTTGTGCTAAATAAATTATCATCAGAAAATAGTGTAACATATTTACCATCATTATCCCAAAGAATAACATCTCTCATATTACCGTCAAAGCCGATGTATCCATTTTTGCTCTTTGCCATAAATGTAACGCTACCAAGACCTTCGCCATTTTCATCGCACAATACCTTCTGCAATTTACCGTCTGTATTATAAACGAAGACTTTGTGTCCGCTTTCATCTGCGGCGCTTGCGCATACATAAATGTTATCTTCATCAACATTAATATGCATAATTGTATCAACTTCTGCGAATTTCATAGGAGTAGAAGTATATGTGCCATCTTTGAAAGTAACCTTGTTGCATTCGTTCGATGTGAAGAAGTCAACACCCCATTTTCCTGATGGGTGCATTGCAAGATTATCAATATCTTCATAAGTTGTTGCAACTTTGTCATTTTTGAGGCAGATGATATCATTCATTGAACCGCTCAACCAGAGAGTTCCATCACTTGTCGCCTCAATGCTATCATAGTCATCCTCGGGCAAGTCTATTTTTTCAACAAATGCCAATGAGCCATCTGTTAATGCACATTTTCTTAATTCTCCGTCAACAAGAAGATAAACATTGTTACCTACTGCTGCAACAGAATGGTTAAATGTTTCAAATGTTGAAATATATTCATCTAGTTTGATCCACTGTGACTGTATCTTTAATGAACCCACTGTAACACCTTTGTTTTCTGCAAAGAACGGTGTTCCTTCCCATTCCCAAGGTCCGTCTTCATTACCGGTATCTTCAAGTGAAATTGTAAGACCTTTTAAAAAATCAGCAATTCGAGTATCAGCAGTATCTTCAGCATCAAATTTAACAGTTACTGTTGCGCCGGCATTCTCAACTCGATTAAAGTACATTAATGTATCATCTTTTTCATATTTAAGTAAATCAACTCCACCGATTTCAACAGTTTCATACTTGTTATTTACAGCGTATTCGTACTGATCAAAGCCGTAATACACAAGATCTTCACGGAAATCATAAGGATCATCAATTGAAACAGTAATTTCTACATTTACCAGGTAATATTCGGAATCCTCGGGGTTAGGTATCTGAAGAAGAACATGGCAGTATTCTTCCTCATTTCTTGTTTCTTCATCATAATAATTCCATACAGTATTATCATAATCTAAAGAGAACAATGATGTTGTAATAGCTGCGTCAGAGTTTCCTGAGGATTGTTCCTGTTTATCAGGTTTTTCAGGGGTATCAGGGTTATCGTTACCGCCACATGCTGCTAATGAAATCAGCATTACCAAACTAAGAATTATGGCTAAATATTTTTTCATAATAATATACTCCTATCTTTTAAGATTTTTTCACATATAAAATAATATTACTCGTTTAACCTTTATTGTTTTGTTTAGGTTTTGGTGTTTTATCAAGCTTTTTATACAGGAAATTATCATAACTGTTTGTTACAACAAAGCTTCCCGGACGGGTATATACGGTTGCATTTTTCTGCATTCTTACGGACTTATTTTTTGATGCTATAGCAAAGATTATTATAAAACCTGCAATCATACCTGCCACTATACATGCAACAATTACTTTGGCGGTGTTTTTGGTTCGGTCAACCAAACCATCACCGGTTGCGTATATTTCTTCATCCGGTAAAACTACTGCCTCTCCGGAATCTAACAAATACTCAGCAACCTCATAATAATCTTCTATTCCTCCAAAATAGCTTTCATTTGAGTCATAAGCATCTTGTAGTTTTGCAATTTCATCTGCACCAAATTGTAACTTCGCATCATCAGTTATATAGTAATAATACATTTTATCTTCGATATCGTAGATTAACACTAAGCCATTTTCATTATCGGTATATGTATCATAAAGGTTTAATGCATAACTTTCAGATGCATCTTCCGTTGTAATGCAAAACATAACACAACAGTCGTATTCATATTCAATCTGACCGGCAATACTTTCTAACTCCTGAATTTCACTATAGGATAACGAATTGCTATAGTCTAAAACGTATTGTTCAGTATATGCTGAAACAGATGTTGATAAGAAAGCACAAAACGCAATAACAAGCGGAATCGTTAGTATTCTTTTAATCATATTCGGCACCTCCTTAAAGCCATCCAAGCAGGTACGATAATCCACAAAAAACTACACTTAACCCTGCTCCAAGTAATAAGGATGCTATCACAACAGCTTTTTTATCTGTTGGAAGATTACCTACAAACTTTCCACTCTGGCCATTCATTGCAAAGGTGTATTTATTACCGTTCCATGATGTATTGAGAATCCACACAGGATAAAGAGCGTATTTGTAAAAACCGTTTGTTATATTCATATTTACAATACGAGAATCAATAAAGTTATATCCTTTAACAGTTTCTTCCAAAGCATCACCTGCACTGGTTCTGATTCTTTCGTTGGCTCTGTTCATACTCTGTTCTACGGTAACATCATATTTATCTGCAAGATACCCCGCAAGATAAGCTGTGTTGAAATCAACAGCTTGCGACAAATCAAAAGGCTCAACCGATTCCATAAGGTCATCGGGCATTTTTGTTGAACCGTCAACAGGGACATTATCAAAGCTTATGTTGCCGCTTCTGTAAACCTCATAATATGAGGTTTCTTTATAATTGTAATTGTTGTCAGACCATACTTTTTCCTTAGCTGCTTTAAAGCTTGCATTCGCAAATGTATCACAGGTAAAAAGCCAATGAGGAACATAAACACCTTTTATTTCATCTATCCTGTTATCGGAAAGGAATGCTTTTGGAACAAACTTTTTATCAGCAAGGTGTTTTTTAAATGCTTCTTTAGCAGCCTTTTTATCCAATTTAAAAGGAATTACTAAATCAGGACGAAGAGCACCTGAAAATTGACCTTTCATCACAACAGGATTATCACAGTACGGA
>JAZSCV010000067.1:0-43412 GCA_045530855.1 Acutalibacteraceae bacterium | reverse complement strand
ATGGAAAAAGTGCTTTTGTAAAAATACAGGAAGATGCCCGCGAAAAAGGTTTCTCTAAAATGGTTCTTAATTGTTTTAAGCATACCCCCATATCATATTCAATGTACATAAAAAACGGCTTTAAAGTAGTCGAAGATTACGGTGGAAGCGTGATAATGGAGAAGTATTTATAAAAGGACTTGATACTATGAAATTAGTTATAATATTCGGTAATTTGGCAATTGATAAAATGACTGTCGGGCAATAACTTGCAAAAATTACCAACCTTAAATTATTCCATAATCATATAACTATAGAACCTGTAATACCAAAAACTGACTCTTGTTGAGTGCAAAGGTTCTTGCATAGATATACGCATTACACTAAACTTCAAGGCAATTCAATGTCACTTGCACCTTAAAAGACACTAAAAACAAGAAACATTCGTGTGCTTTTCAGCAGTACTTCCCTACGAAAAAGCAAACCGCAATTCCTTTAATATCAAGGAGTTGCGGTTATTTCTTTATGTTCCGAAAATCTACGTTCCGTCTTTTCGGCAGTACTTCCCTGCTCAAAAGCTTATTCAGCATTTAGGTACTTTTAGGGAATTAGTTCCCAAATTAGGCATATTTTACGAAATTCTCTGCACGCTACAATAGGTTATTTTGCACTACAAAATACCATTTGCTTTGTCGAAAACAGAGAAAAGAAAAAAATAGTGAAGTATTTGTCGTTTTTTGTCATATATAGGTGAGGGAGTATAGAAAATAACGAGTAGTCAAAACAATACCATCCCCCTACACAATAGTCCTTTTCATAGGATTAGATTTTGTTGAAATGTGAAAATAAATGTATTATAATGTAATTTGTATTATTATAATTATAACTGCTTACTATACATTAAGCAAAAACAGGAGTTGTAACAATGACAGACGCTCAGCTTAAACAATTGAAAGATGATTTGTGGCATTCAGCAGATATGCTTCGTGCCAGTGCTCACCTTGCAGCGAATAAATACGGACAACCTATTCTTGGTTTGATTTTCCTTCGCTATGCAGATATTCTTTTCAAACAGCACAAGGTTGAAATTGCAGATGAATATCAGCGTAAAATAGGAACTCGTGCCGAAAAGACAATGAAAGAAGTTTCTATTGAAAAATGCGGTTTTTATCTTCCTGAAAGTGCATATTTTGATGAAATCAATAATGCTCCAGACGATGCTAACAAAGCAACTCTTGTTAAACAGGCAATGGAAGATATTGAAAAAGAAAATCCAAGTATGGCAGGCGTTCTTCCAAAAGAAGTTTACGGACAACTTGTACCCGAAGAAGAGCCTGAACTTCTTTCAAAAATCATCCGTGTATTCAAGGATATTCCCGAAGATATCGGCATTGACCTTTTCGGTGAAATTTATGAATTCTTCCTTGGCAAATTTGCATTGCAGGAAGGTAAAGACGGCGGAACATTCTATACTCCTGCAACAGTAGTTCGTTATATGGTTAATGTTATAAAACCTGAAATCGGAAACAAACTCTTTCTGGACCCTGCGTGTGGCTCAGGCGGTATGTTCGTTCAGGCAGCCCGCTATATGCATAATCACAATGCATCTGCCGAAGATATGATGAAGTTTATGTGCTATGGTGTTGAAAAAGAGCCTGACACAGTTAAGCTTGCAAAAATGAATCTGCTTCTTAACAATGTTCGTGGTGATATCAGAGAAGCAAACTCTTTCTATGCTGACCCACACAATGCAGTCGGTAGATTTGATTATGTTATGGCGAATCCACCATTTAATGTTGACGAAGTTGTTTATGAAAAAGTTAAGGATGACCCGAGATTCAATGAGTACGGAATTCCTAAAAACAAATCAAAATCCTCAAAGAAAAATTCCGATAAAAAAGAAACTATTCCAAACGCAAACTATCTTTGGATTTCATATTTTGCAACTGCCTTAAATGAAAACGGCAGAGCAGGTCTTGTTATGGCAAACTCTGCTTCTGATGCAGGAAACAGTGAATATGATATCAGAAAAAATCTGATAGAATCAGGAATGATTAAACAGATGGTAACATTACCTTCAAATATGTTCTCATCTGTTACACTCCCTGCAACCCTTTGGTTCTTTGATAAATCAAAGATTGGTACAGAGAGAAAAGATGAAATTCTTTTTGTGGATGCAAGAAATGTATTTACACAGGTTGACAGAGCTCACCGTAAATTCAGTGATGAGCAAATAAAAAACCTGGCAATAATCACTCGTCTTTATGAAGGTGACACTGATGCATTTGAAGACCTTATAAAAGAATACAAAGCCAAACTTGCAGATGCACCCGAAACCTCTGATGATAAAGATATTATGCCAAAAAGCTATTGGCAGAGTAATATTGATTGGCTTCTTGAACGCTTTCCTGATGGCAAATACCGTGACGTTATCGGTCTTTGCAAGGTTGCAAAGCTTGAGGGTGAAGATGGAATAATCGACCAGGACTATTCACTTAACCCCGGCAGATATGTTGGCGTTGTTATTGAAGACGATGGCATGACTGAAGAAGAGTTCAAAGCAGAAATGCTCTCGTTAAATGATGAACTATCAAAGCTTAATGCCAAAGCTCATTCTCTCGAAACAATTATTGGCAACAATTTGAAGAGCATATGGGGAGAATAATTATGGAGCATGTAAGATTTGGAGAACTTTACTCCATCCCATCATCTAATGGAGTATCTCGTCCAAGTGCCGTACGTGGACAAGGATACAAAATGATAAATATGGGTGAACTTTTCGCAAACGATATTATTAGTGATATTCCTATGGAGCGAGTTCAACTTTCTCAAAAAGAGAAAGAAAAATTTCTTGTTCAAGAGAATGATTTGTTGTTCGCAAGACAATCTCTTGTAGCAGAGGGTGCAGGAAAATGCTCTATCGTTAAACATTTAAACGAAGAAACTACATTTGAATCTCATCTTATTAGGGTTAGATTAAACGAAAACCTTTGTAACCCTTGCTATTATTACTATCTTTTCCAACTGCCGTACAATCCAGTTAAGACTATTGTTAATCAATGTGCACAGGCTGGAATTCGTGGGAAGGAATTGGTAAATATTAAAGTTCCTCTGCCCGATATAGAAACCCAAAACAAAATTGCTGATGTTCTTTCAACCTACGATGAGTTAATTGAAAACAACAACAAACGAATTGCTATATTAGAACAGATGGCAGAAAACCTCTATAAAGAGTGGTTTGTTCGTTTTCGTTTTCCTGGTTATGAAACTGCAGAATTTGAAAATGGGTTACCTCAGGGATGGGAAATTCAGCAGGCACAAAATATCTTTAATATCACCATTGGTAGAACACCGGACAGAAAACGGTTTGATTATTTCACTAACAATGAAGATGATGCTTTGTGGATTTCTATTTCCGATATGAAAGACAATATGTTTATAACAAAGTCGTCTGAATATCTAACCGAAGAAGCTATTGACAAAGTGAATATGCCTATGGTTGAAGCAGATACAGTATTGTTGAGTTTTAAATTATCAGTTGGGCGAGTTGCAATAACAACTAAATTGACTTGCACAAATGAGGCAATTGCACATTTTAAAACCAACGATAAAGATTTGTTGGAATATACTTATTTGTATTTGAAACTTTTTAATTATCAAAATTTGGGCAATACATCTGCGATAGGAAATGCAGTAAATTCAACAATTATCAAAAAGATGAAATTTGTATTGCCTGACCGAAAATTGCTTGAAATGTTTCATAATAGTGCAAAAGATATTTTTGCCGAAATTAAAAACCTAACGTATTTAAACGAGAACCTCACCAAACAACGCGATTTACTCTTACCACGCCTTATGAGTGGTAAATTGGAGGTGTAAAAATGGCTGAAAATATTATTGCAGGGGTTTCAGCCGGTATCGCCATAATAGCGCTTATTGTTTCTATTTATACATCTAAAAAACAAAACAAAATTGCCCTATTTGAATTGAAATATAAAACCTTAACTCAACTCAAACTGATTTTAGGTTTTTCGGAATGTATAAAAGACATTGACGATACAAACATAATTCTTTTGAATTTCAATGTGTTTTTCAATAGCAGAATAGAAAAAACCACAACAAATGAAACATTACAAGAAATCCTAGCTCTTATTAATTTGTTGCGAAAGGATATTTTTGCGAGTGCGTATTTATTTAAAAAACAATATATACAAGAAATTGAAGACATGATAGATACAATGGAATTATTTCTGGTTTCATCAATAAAGAAGGAATCTGATAGTAATTCAAAACAAGAATTTATAAACTCTTGCAAGAGATTTAAAAATACTATTTTACCTACACTTGAGGAAGAAACCAAAATATAACTTATCAAAATAATAACCTTTTACATTAAAACGGAAATATATAAAATTGGAGGTCAATCATGGCTAATTTTATTACGGAAGATATGATTGAACAGGCTATACTAAAAAAGTTAGGAGAGCCTGAATTCGGGTACGATATCGTTATATGCGATGCTTCACCCGATAAAAAAGAAGAACTGAATGATGGAACAGGACGCTCTGCGAAGACAGAGTGTATTTTGCCATGCATTTTAGAAGAATCTCTCTGCCGTATCAATCCCGATATCCCTTCCGAAAAAATCAAATCCGTAATAAAAGATTTAACTGCCGATTTTTCCGATTCTGACCTTGTATCAAAAAACTATGAGCTCTACAACAAAATCCGTAACTATATAAAAATACCGATTATCAAGAACGGCAAAGAAGATTTTGCTTTCATTAAGTTAATTGATTTTGATAATCCTAAAAACAACACATTCACCGCTGTTTCTCAGATGTGGATAAAAGGACGCTATAATTGGCGCAGACCTGACGTAATTATATTCATCAATGGTTTACCGCTTGTATTTATTGAGCTAAAAAACGGTATTGTAAAGGTTGAAGAAGCTTATCAGAAAAATTTGAAAAGCTATATCAAGGATATCCCAAACCTCTTTGCATTTAATCAGATTTGTGTTCTTTCAAACGGATTTGAAACTCGCCTTGGTGCTTTTAATGCTACTTACGACTATTTCTTTGAGTGGCTCAAACAAAAGGAAGGCGAAAGACTTGACCGTAAAGCAATCAGCGAGAGTGGTATTTCCGCTGAGTACTTTGTTGATGGTCTTTTACATAAAGATACAATCATAGATTACATTGAAAACTTTATTCTTTTTGAAAATAAATCAATCAAAATTATTGCTAAAAACCACCAATTCCTTGGTGTAAATAATCTTATGGAATCCGTTCATAACCGAAAAGAATTGAACGGTAAGTTAGGTGTGTTCTGGCATACTCAGGGTTCAGGTAAAAGCTATTCAATGGTTATGTTTGCCCGTAAGGTGCGTCGTAAAGTTGAAGGTAACTTTACATTCCTTGTAATTACAGACAGAGATGACCTTGATACACAGATTTATAAGAACTTTGTTCGTACCGAGGTAGTTGGTAACAAGGAAGAATGTCAGCCTAAAAACGGACAACAGCTTCGTGAATATTTGCAGACAAACAAGTCCTTTATATTCACTCTCATACATAAATTCCGTTATGATAAAACAAAGAAATATCCTGTGCTTACAACCCGTGATGATATCATCGTTATGGTTGATGAAGCTCACAGAACACAATATAAAGACCTTGCAGAGAATATGAGAACTGCATTACCCAATGCAAACTTCATTGCATTCACAGGAACACCGTTGCTTGGTGCAAAGCGCCTTACAAACCAGTGGTTCGGTGATTATGTATCTGAATATAACTTTGCACAGTCAGTAGAAGATGGTTCAACTGTACCGCTTTTCTATTCTCGTCGTGTACCTGAGGTTGGTTTGCAGAATGATTTCCTTGATGATGACGTTGTTGATATTATTGAGGATGAAAATCTTAATGAAGCAGAAACTCGCCTTCTTGAAAATTCAGCATCAAGAATACTTGAAGTTATTAAACGAGAAGACAGACTTGATAAAATCGCAAAGGATATTGCTCATCACTTCCCACGCCGTGGTTTCCTCGGCAAAGGTATGGTTGTTTCTGTTGACAAATTTACCGCAGTTAAAATGTATGACAAGGTACAACATTATTGGGCAGAAGAGAAAAAAGCTCTTGTTGCAGAAAGAAACAAAGCTCCCAACAAAGAAGAACGTGATAAAATCACTGCAATTATAAACTATATGGATTCTGTTGAAATGGCAGTTATTATCTCTGAAGATGCGGACGAGGATAAGAAGTTTGCAGACCAGGGATTGAGCATTGCTGCTCACAGAGCAAAAATGAATGAAATAAAAGATGGTTTTGATATTGAAGATAGGTTTAAAAATCCCAAAGACCCGTTGCAACTTGTTTTTGTATGCGCAATGTGGCTTACAGGGTTTGATGTAAAAAATCTTTCAACTTTATATCTTGATAAGCCAATGAAAGGTCATACCTTAATGCAGGCTATTGCACGTGCTAACCGTGTATATCCTGATAAACCCTGCGGAATTATCGTTGACTATGTAAATGTGTTTAAGTATATGCAGCGAGCCCTCAGCCAGTATGCAACCGGTGATGGTGGTGACGAATATCCTGCTAAAGATATTGACAGATTAGTTGAGCTTATTGATGAAACTATTGAAGAAACTGACAACTTCTTAAAATCTGTATCTGTTAACTTGGATGAAATTCTTTCAGGTGACGATACTTTTGATAAAATGGAAGAACTTCGTAAAGCTTACGATACTATTGTTGCAAATGATGACAACAAGCAGAAATTTAAAGTTTTGTCAAATACATTAATGAATTTGCACGATGCATCAAAGCCTGAAATTTTCGAGTTGCGTTGGCATAACGACAAATTCGGTCCGATTGCATATATTCATGGTTTGATGTATAAGCAGATAGATGACGAAAAAATAAAACGTGCAAGGCTCAGAATGGGACAAGTTCTTGACAGCAGCATCATATCTGAAAAAGCTGAGGATAATGACGAAGGATATGTAATCCACGGAACAAAAGTAATTGATTTATCCAAGCTTGACGTTGATGAACTGAAAAAAGAAATAAAAACTGCTGCGTATAAATCCGTTGAAATTGATGATTTGAAGTTGTTTATTGATACTGCACTTCAACAAATGATGGATAAAAACTGCACACGTGACAAATTCTCAACTCGTTTTAAAAACATAGTTGACCGTTATAATGCAGGTGGTTCTGAAAATGAAGATTATTACGAACAGCTTTTACAGTTGATTGAAGACTTGAAAAAAGAATCAGAAAGATCGAATCTGATGGGTCTTTCTGAAGAAGAACTTGAAATTTACGATTTGCTTATAAAAGGTAAAAATCTTACCAAAGCAGAAGAACAGAAAGTTATTCTTTCCGCTAAAAACTTATTCAAGAAATTAAGCGAGAACAGAAACAACCTGTTCGTTGCTGATTGGTACAAAGACGAACAACCAAAAGCAAAAGTTAAAGATGCAATTATGGAAGCACTCGATGCTGACCTTCCTGAAAGCTATGACAAAGAAGTTTTCGTTGTGAAAACTGACTTGCTTCTTAACCATTTTATTGACATGGCTGTTCAGGGTTATGGTTGGGTCGGCGTGGCGTAAAAACAGGAGGATAAAACAATAAAAATATATACAACATTAGCTACAATTTTTTATCTCATCAGACAATTTGCAATACCTAATCCATTTGAAGTATTAGGTGAAGGCTTTGCTGTTTTATTAGGTGATGCACCCTTTACACTAACTCCCGAAATATTAAACTGGATTGCTGACCCAATTATATTTTTTATTACATTTGGAATTGTTGGTTTGTACTACAGAAAAGGGTCAGCTCCGGCTTTAGGTAGTTTCTTATATATGTTGTTTTATTGTGTACACATAGGACTTTTATATTGGATTTTATCCGTGTACCCAACAGTATGGCAAATGGTGCTTATTGGGTGTTTATATGTAGCATTACATATCATTGCAATAATTGTAAAATTGAAGAAGTTTTAAAATCAAACATAATCTAGCAGGAGTTATATATGTTAAAAAATTTAAATTTAAAGAATTACAGATGTTTTGAGAATAGCATTTTCCCTTTTAGGGATACATCTGTTCTAGTAGGAAGCAACAACGCTGGTAAATCCACTATTATAGAGGCATTAAGAATCGTCTCTGTTGTTGTTCTAAAATATAAAAATGCGAATTACGTATCCCCCCCTAAAGAACTTGGTGAAAGAGCTAGTGCAAAAGGGATTAAATTAAATTTAGAAAATTTAAAGATAGATTTTAGATCAGTTGTCCATAAATACAGAGAAGATGAAGGGCTAAATGCTGAAATACACGCTTTATTCGATGGAGACATTAGCATAAAGATTGTATTGAATTCACAAATCCAATTTGCTTTTATTTATAATAAAAAGAATATGGTCACATCTCGTTCACAAACCGCAGAGATGAAAAATCTTTTGCTATATACAATGCCACAAATTGGTCTAATAAGAGAAGATGAACAACTTTTAAGCATCGAAACAGTTAAAAAGCATATGGAAACCAGATTATCATCTAGACACTTCCGAAACCAAATATATCAATTCAAAAATGAACATTTTGATGAATTTAAAAATTTTGCAGAATCAACTTGGAAGGGGTTAAGAATAACTGATTTCGGATATGATGCCAACGAGAACAAATTATCGTTGCTTGTGTATGACTCTGATTTTGCTGCTGAAGTAGGATTAATGGGCAGTGGCTTACAAATGTGGTTACAAATAATGTGGTTTATTAGCAGATGTGATAAAAATAGTACCATTGTGTTGGATGAGCCAGATGTATATATGCACCCTGATTTGCAACTTAAAATATTAAAACTCGTACAAAGTAAATTCCCGCAGGTAATTATAGCAACACACTCTGTCGAAATAATTTCATCCGTGGACTCAAGAAATATTGGTGTGATAGATAAAAGCACACGAAAAATGAGGTATTCTAATGATTACAAAGCTGTACAAACCATCATTAACAATTTAGGAAGTGAATTCAATTTATCTTTGGCAAGATTAGGCAATGCAAAAAAATGCATCTTTGTTGAAGGTAAAGATATGAAAATCCTAGATAAATTTTATAATATTATAAATCCAAATGCTAACTTTAAACTATCCGAACTACCTTGGGTAGCTTTGGGTGGATGGTCAAGATTTAATGAAGCTTTAGGTGCTGCAAGACTTTTTTTCGAAGAGTCGAATGGTGAGATAAAAACTTATTGTGTACTTGATAGAGATTATCATACCCAAGAGGAAATTGATGCATTATACTCTAAAGCACAAGAAAATCACCTTGAATTACATGTATGGGATAAAAAAGAATTAGAAAATTATATCCTAACACCTAGAAGTATTTTTAAATTAACTGGTTTGAACGATAATCTGTTTGAATCTTTCTGCGATGATTTGTTTGAGTTGCTGGATAAATTAAAAGACTCGACTCAAGAAAGTATGTTAAACCATTACGGAACCATACATAAAGGAGTGCAACCTGGAACAATTTTATCAAAATATGTAAACCCTATTCTTAATGAAAAATGGGATACTCTTGAAGGAAAGCTTTCTATTTGTAATGGCAAAGAAATAATTAGTTTGATAAATGCTTACATACAAAATAAATATCATAGGACATCATCTCGTGAAAAGCTCATTTCAAAACTAAGTGCCTCAGATGTTTCAGCAGAAATGAAGGGTGTAATAGCATCATTGGTAAATTAACTCTGGACTTCTCAAAACCCTTGTGGTATATGTTTGTACTGCAAAGAAGGTGCAGATATGGCACAATATACTATTGAAGAAATTTATGCAGGCAGATGGCACATCCAACAACATTGATGGGTATGCAGAGAGAAAGTTTGAAGCATTGAAGGAGTACGGAGAAAAACATCCAGAAATCAAATGGGGATTTGTCCGTGCTGTCGGCACTCAGCTTTACCTTTCCAATACGGTATGGTCAGATGATATGACTAATCATAATGTTTGGAAGCCCATTGAAGTATTTATATAATCTTTTTATCCCCACTCCTCACGAGTGGGGGCTTTTTCTGCCCTATTCCCTCATTTCCCCCTCTCCCTTGCTTTTTATATTTGAATATAGTACAATTTCAATATTGAAAAATTCAGAAAAAGAAAGGTTTTTATTATGGTTTTTTCTCTCGAATTATTGTGGCTCTTTGTTGCGGCTATGCTTATCAGCTCAATCGGCTTTAAGAACTACGTATGGTTTATTTCAATCGGATACGGTTTTTCTATTGCCGGCGAAGGCCTTCTGATGATGCTGCTTTACGGCAAGCAGCTGACAATAGGTACAATCATCTGCTGCGTACTCTTTATTATTTACGGCTGCAGACTTGGTGGTTACCTTATTTCACGCGAGATTGGTGACAACTCCTACAAAAAGAATATGAAGGGCGAAATCAAAGACGGCAAGACTGTTCCTTTTGGTGTTAAAATTGCTATCTGGGTAACCTGCGCACTTCTTTACGTAACACAGGTTTCCGGTGTGTTCTACCGTTTACATAATTCTGCAAAGGACAATGCCTTTGTTTTCATAGGTGCTGCCGTTATGGTTTTCGGTCTTGTTATTGAATCAGTTGCTGATATTCAGAAAAACAAGGCTAAGAAGATTAACCCTCGTCGATTTGTTGACACAGGACTTTACAAGATAGTCCGTTGCCCTAACTACCTTGGGGAAATGATATTCTGGACGGGTGTGGTTATTGCAGGTATTACTGCTGTTTCAGGCTGGCAATGGCTAATTGTTGCTATCGGTTACGTGGGCATTATCTTCGTTATGTTCAGTGGTGCCCGTCGTCTTGAAATCCGTCAGAACAAGAACTACGGCAATGACCCTGAATATCAGAAATACGTAAAGAGCGTTCCCATTATGGTTCCCTTCATCCCTCTTTACAGTGTTGAAAAATACAAATGGCTTGTGGCATAAATTAAATAAACAAACGTAAAAAGGAGCTCTAAAAACGATTAGTTTTTACAGCTCCCATTACTTTATATTTTAATAAATTAAAGAACAATTTCTTTGCCTTTTTCTGCTGACTCGTATATTGCGCAAAGGATTTTAATCATATCTACGCCTTGAGATGGCTTGAAAACCGGCTCTGCACCTTCAAGAATAACGTCGACAAAGTTACGGATGTTGTGCTTATGTCCGTTTGAATCCATATTGCCTTTTGGTGTAATATCAAGAAGCTGACCATCGTCCTCAGTAAAGAATTCAACATCGTTGCCATACCACTTAAGACCTGCTTTTGTACCACGAAGCTCTACAAATCTATTTTCTTCCTTAATATTTGAAGCCCAGCTGAATTCTATCTGAAGAACGGCACCGTTGTCAAAACGAATCATACCCATTGCAAGATCTTCTACGTCAAACGTACCCTGTGCATTTGCATCACCAAACTTGGAGTTTTCAGAGTCACTAGTATCATTGTCAGCAAACTTTGTATATGTATTTGCACTTACTGAAACAGGGGTAGGGTTACCCATAAGCCACACTGCAAGGTCTATCATATGAACGCCAAGGTCAATAAGTGGTCCACCACCTGACTGAGCCTTTGTTGTGAACCATCCACCTTTACCGGGGATACCTCTGCGTCTTTGCCAACCACAACGGCCACAGTAAATTTCACCCATTTTGCCTTCTTCTATAAATTTCTTTGCATATTTTGAAGCTGTAGCAAAACGGTTATTTCTGATAACCATAAGCACCTTGTCTGCCTCGTCGGCAGCGTTTTTCATTTTAAGTACCTCTGTAACGTCAATGGCGTCAGGCTTTTCGCATAACACGTGCTTACCTGCCTTGAATGCATCAACAGCAATTATGGAATGAAGGTAGTTTGGTGTACAGATGTCAACAGCATCAATGCTTTCATCCTTTAAAAGCTCCTTATAGTCTGTATATACTGCTGCATTTGGGTAGTACTTATCCCTGAGAGCTGCTGCTCTTTCTTCAATAATATCGCAAAAGGCAATAACCTCTACTCTTTCGTCATCCAAATAATTTTCAACATGGCAGCCACGGCATATACCACCGTTACCAATAAGTGCAATTTTCAATTTTGACATACTTAATCACTCCTGTGATAATTAAAATTATCAGGCAAATCAATCACCTGATTTTATTATATCAAAGGGTTAAAAAAAGTAAATAGTCTATCTAAAATAAACTGATTTACTATGTTGAGATTGAATTTTTTTCAGGGAATGTTATAATAATTACATTAAGCTCATCAAAACGATTCAGGAGAACAGTTATGGAAGTACGACTCATTAAACCCGAAGAGGCAATAGATTATCATAAAATATCTGCCGCATCTTTTATATGGAAATTTGACAAAGACGTTGATAACAAGGTTGAAATGCCTGTAATGGGTGCCTTTCACCAGGGCAAGCTTATTGCAGGTATGGAGCTTTTTGAGTTTGAATGCAACTACTGCGGCAGACTTTTAAATACACTTGTCCTTAGCGGAATCTGCAGTCAGCCTGAATATCGCAGAATGGGTGGCGTAAGGGCAATTTTCGATGAAATCGGCAGAACTGCTGTTGAAAATGACGTTGTTGCAGGCTTCCTTGCACCTTTTTCAATAGAGTATTACGAGAAATTCGGTTACGCAATCCTTAACCGTCTTTTCGTAATCAATGTGCCTTTTAAAAATCTTGAACACATTCCACGTAATAACGACGTTGAGCTCTACACAGGTGAGCAATTCAGAGAATTGTGTGACCTTCACAACAAATGCGTTTTTACAAAGAATCTTATGACCATAAGAGAGGACGAAAAGCATTTCTGCAAAACTCCTCTTGAAGAAGCAGATTACACATATATTCATCGTAATTCTCAAGGCGAGGCAGACGGCTATGTACGTTTCAAAATAACACGTCCTGAAGAGCTGGTTGCAGAGGAATTATTTGTTCTGACACCCGATGCCCTTAAAGGTATTGTGGGATTTTTACGCAACTACGACGGCATTGTAAAAACCTTGCGTGTGAAAAAACAATTCCCCGGCTCACCCTTCGCTTGTCTTGTTGACAGAATTGACAACGTGAAATACGAGCATGACATCAGCTATGCAGGACGAATTTATGACCTTAAAACCCTTCTTGAAGCTAACGTATACCCTGATGAGCCCGGTAGATTCAGCATATTAAGCCTTGACAATCTTGAACAGAATAAAGGTATTTTCGACGTAGAATATGAATATAGAAAAGGCCGTGTAACAAAAAGGACCGAGGGTGACTACGACATTGCACTTACACCACCTGCAGCAGCAAGACTTCTTCTTGCAGGTGAAGGTCACACAGCACAGACAGCTGTTTACATAGACGGTGTTGAGCTTAAAACTAGTGCAGAAGACTTCTTCAAAGCGTTCCCCCACCGTGTAACACGCTTTACAGACAGCTTCTGGTCAATATAACACAAACCCCCACTCTGCTTCAAAAAACAGAGTGGGGGTTTTGTTTTATTCCTTAGCTAGTTTTTTGTAAATCTTGCCAATACAATTAAAGATAAGCTCTCTGCACATATCAATAACTATACACACTACGTAAATAACAAGAATTATTCCGTATATTTTTACAAGGTGGAATGGTGAGGCGTAAAATGCAGGATTTTGTGTTGCTGCAAAAATCTTGTTCCAGAGTACCCCACGCATAAGCCAATGCTCGTGTATCATATACACCCCAAGGTTGTGAGAGGAAACCTTGTTAATAAACTTTGACTTGAAGTGAACTGTTCTGAAGAAAAGAAGCAAGCAAACGCCCTGAAGTATTGCAATTGGCGCGTTGTTAAAGTTAACAATTTTTCTGTAGTTTTCAAGAACAGGAACGCCTTTGACAGCGTAAACTATGGCAATATCAAGAAGTGCAAGTCCCACGTACAACGCAAGGTATTTCCATGCAGGCTTTTCCTCTGGCTTTACGTGTAAACGGACGTAGCCACCTATTATGTACATAAACATAAATCCATAAAGACCTCTGCCCTTTGTAGCTTCAATGACACTGTTTACGCTGATGACCTGCTTTAACGGCTCAACGTTTGCAGCAATTTGCCAAATGCTGAACAAGAAGAAGAGAACAACAAGTAAAATTCTGTAATCTTCCTTTGAAAGCTTTGTAAGTGCAAGGTTTATTACCGGACTTAAAACGAAAACAAGCAAATATGCTGATATGAAGTACCATGTTCTTGAGGTCAAAGGGAAGAAAGATTTAATGACGTCGAGCTCACCAACATTTGCAATTCCTGTTACGAGTATCAGAAGCGTAATCGTCAATGAATAAAAAATTGCAGATGAATAAACTGTTTTCGCCTTTGGCCAAATTGTTTTCATTGTTGCCTTTGAGGTAACAGAAAAATAACCACTTATGAGTACAAAAACGTAAACGGGACAACGCGAAAGCGTCTGATGCACCCAATAGGAAAGTGCATGAAGTCCACCTAACTCAAGATTGATTGAACCAAACTTACCATAGGCGCTTACGTGCAGGTAAATTACCTGAAGCATAAGAATAATTCTTAAAAGCTCAACGCCTGAATCTCTTACCTTAACTATGGGTTTTTCTTTTTCCATATATAAACCCCTTTCAAAAGACTCTTTTCGTCTTTTATTTTTTTTGGATGCATTATAACACATAACGACGAGTTTAACAATATTATTTTTACTCAGGGCAGGAGTTTGGGTATGCGTTGCGATTGTAAAAGCTGCCGGTCACCAGATGCCAGATGCCAGCGCTTCGCAACACAGCTCCGGAATTTTAAATTTTGCGTTTATTTTTCTTACGCTGCTGCGTCTATTGGGAAATCTTCTTCTGTGAATCCGATGGTGTAAGCAATTCTGATTGGAATTTCGTAGTTGTTTACAACCTCACCGTTTCTGATAAAGCTTTCGCTTCCGTAAACAAGAACAGGAACGTTTGCTGCAGAGTGTGAGCCACTTGTAAAGGAATAAGTGCCGTTTTCATTTTCTGTAATTGCACCTGTTTCATGGTCAGCTGTAACAACAACGAGCGTTTCGCCGTCCTTCTTTGCATAATCAAGAACGTACTTGATTGTCTTGTCAAACTCAACAAGTGCTTCCGTCATTTTCTTATCCTCATTGCTGTGTGAGTGCTTATCTATGTGAGCGCCCTCAATCATAAGGAAGAAGCCCTCGTCTGTATCGTCAAGCAGGTCGATTGCTTTCTTTGCCATCTGTTCCAGATTTGGTGTGTTTTTGTCAGACTTCTTAAGTGTCCACAAATCGTTCGTGAACTGTGCGAAGCTACGGCTTCCCTCTTTAAGTGCCATCATCTCTTTGTAGGTTGTTACGTACTTGAAGCCCTTTGCCTGTGCAGCCTCTTTTGTGGCAACACCGTTTGCAGTACCCCAGATAAGGTCAATTTTTGAATTAAGCTGGTCTTCTGTAATATCTTCTGTTTCACCACGGTCCTTTGCGTGGGCAGAGAATGTAGCAGGTGTTGCACCTGAGGTTTCGTCTGTTGTAATAACGCCTGTCATCATACCCTTTTCAATGCAAAGCTCTGTAAGATTTTTTGGGTATGATTCAATTTCAAGACTGTCTGAAAAATAAACGCCAATAGCACCATTGTAGGTTCTTACACCTGTTGCAAGAGCCGTACCACCTGCAGCACTGTCGGTTACGTCGTTTGTAAGTGAACGTGTTCGTGACTCACCAAGGAAGCTGAAGTTGTCCATTGTAAGCTGAACCTTTCTTTCCTTTTTTGTTTTTTCAAGATGGTTGAAGCCCATACCGTCACCTATAAGGTAAATAACGTTTTTAATGTCACTGTCATAGTACTCCGGTGGAGTTGTTGTTACTGAAGGAACAAACGCACCAAGGGTTGTACCAAAGGAAACAATGATTGACATAATAATAGAGCTGATCTCTAAAAATATTTTTCCGAATATTGCCATAAAAGCACCCCTTTGAATTTTATATACATATATTATTACAGTGCTTTGCCGAAATCAAGTGTTTTTGCATAACACATCACGTGTTTATAGAATATTTTTGTAAAAAATTCCCATTTATGTTGCTTTTTTAAAGAATCAAGTATATATCTACTATTGCATTATAATATGCGTTTTGCATTTTATAATTGCAACGCGTCGGCATCTCAAACCTTCACACACAAATTGTTCAATACCAAAGTTTTTTTGCACATATTTTTTTCTTTATGTAGATTATATTTGTTATTTTTGAACATACTTTTTTGTATTTTTGCCTCCAAACGCCTGTTTTCAGTGTAAAAAAGTGCATTTTTACCAAGTAATTACATACGAACATTTGTTCTTTTTATCCTTTCTTTTTTCCTGAATCTGGAAATAATGCATTTTATAAAAACCTATGTATATCAACGTTTTCAGGGTTTTTCTGTACGGATTTTTCTCGTTTTTTTCACATTAGGATTATAAACAAAGAAAGCTTCCTGAATTTATCAAATCCTACGAAATTGCCTTTTCGGTGCTTATTTTCCTTTAATTTCGCATAATTATGTGGTAGAATGTAACTGTAAAGCTATGCTTTACTATATGAAAGGAGGCTTTTTTCATGAAGAAAATTGCAACTCTCTCCCTTTCCTTTTTAGTTATGGCTGTTACACTTATCACTTTCTTTGCAGCCTATCCAAAAGCTCAGGCAGAAGAGTTTGGTACAATTGTTTCAGATGCTGTTGTACTTAGAAGCGGCACAGTAGTTAAAACAGAATGGACAAACGAAAATACTAAAGAAGCTTGCTACAACACCTTTACCCTTACAGCAAAGGGTTACATCAACTTTATGGCATCAAAGCCTGTTCTTGCTGATGGTGAAAAAGGCGCTTACATATTTACTTTATATAATGAAGCCGGCGACGTTGTGTGGAAAGCAGATACAACCTCACAAATAACTACAAGCTCCTCTTCTTATGTATATAAGATAGGTCTTGACGCAGGTACCTATTATATGTCCATTGAAACAAAGTTTGTTGTTTCTGATGGTAGCGTAAGTGCAAACTACAGATACACCTTCTATTCCTCTGAATATTGGGAAATTGAAAACAACAACTCTCCGGAAAATGCAAGAGAAATTGTTTTCAGTAAGCCATACACCGGCTTTTTCTCCGAAGAAATTGACAGTGATGCATGCGACTATTTTGCAATTACCCTTGAAGAAGGCTACAGCTACTACGTAAGATTTGACAAATATGCTGCTTTTGTTGCGGCAGATACAGATATGGTCTTCCAGGTTGTTTCCCCTGATGGTACAGAAACTACGTTCCTTAAAAATGATGGAACCGTTTCCGGGTCTGCTACATACTGGGAATATACAGCGTTGGAAACAGGCGTATACTACGTAAGACTTTTGAACTCAAGTAACAAGAGTGGCTACGAATACAAGGTTTCCGTTGTTCCGATTGTTGTTAGTGCAAACAAGGTAAATGTTAACCTTCCCAAATCAACGTTCCCTTGCAGTGGTGATGAAATAAAGCCTGAGCTTTCTGTTTCTTACAGTGGCTACAAGCTTGAAGAAGGCGACCATTACACAGTTAAATATCCTTCTGCTATTAAAAATGGTACATATAACATCGTGTTAACCTTCGATAAGGGCTTCTCCGGACAGAAGCTTGCACCATTTAAGATTATACCACCTATTGATGTTTCAGAATTAGATGTAAGACTTTCAGAAACAACCTTCCGTTGTGACGACGAGCAAAAATCACCTGCTGTTATTGCTAAATACGGTAGTGAAACACTTGTTGAAAACGTACACTACACAGTCGAATACCCCAAAGCTGTTACGGCAGGCGACTACAAAGCTAAAGTAACCTTCCAGAAGGGCTATACAGGTACTGCTACTCTTGCATATAAGATTTTACCACCAATAGATGCGTCCGAATTGGATGTACAGCTTTCAGAAACTGTTTTCGACTATGATGGTAAAGCCAAGACACCTGAGGTTACCGTAAAGCACGGTGACGTTACTCTTGTTAAAGACGTTAATTACACAGTCAACTATGTTGAGGCTGTTACACCGGGTACTTATAATGTTACATTAACCTTCAAAAAGGGCTATGCAGGCACCCGTACTCTCAGCTATATAATCAATCCTGTTGATGCTTCTGAATTAACCGTAAGTCTTTCAGCAACATCATTTACATACGATGGCACAGAAAAGACTCCGACAGTTGTTGCCAAGTATGGTGATGCTACACTCGTAAAGGATACTGACTACACAGTAACATACCCAAGCCCATGCGTAAATGCCGGCACATATAATGTTACAGTAGAATTCAAGGGCATCTATGCAGGTAAAAAGACTCTTTCCTTTGAAATTGTTGAGGCACCTAAAAATACTTCAACAATTACTGCGAAACCATCCACCGGCTCCATTCATTTAACATGGCAAAAGGTTAAAAACGCTACAGGCTACCAGGTTTACCAGTACAACGTACACAAAGGCAACTACAACCTTGTTGCAAATACTAAGGCTACAAATTATAAAGTATCTCGCCTTGCACCTGGCACAACCTACAAATTTAAGGTTGTTGCATACCAGACACAGCGTCATAACTGGAAAATCAATGTTCTTTCCACAGACGAGATTATAACTGCAACAAAATGTACAGCTCCAAGATTTGCAAAAGCTACAACAACAACCAATTCCATTAAGCTTACATGGACCAAGGTTGCAGGTGCTACAGGCTATATTGTTTACCAGTATAACCCAAGCACACGTAAATCTGACAGGATTGCAGATGTTAAGGACCCGACAATCACAATTACCAATAATCTTAAGCCGGGCACAAACTACAAATTTGCAGTCAAGGCTTACAAAAAGCTTAGCGACGGTACAATTGTTAACGGTGATATATCAAAATCTTACATAGTAGCAACAAAGCGCGAGTTCGCACAGCAGCCGGCTCCGAAATTTACAAATGCTACAGCAACAACCAATTCCATTAAGCTTATATGGACCAAGGTTGAGGGTGCTACAGGCTATATTATTTACCAGTATAACCCAAGCACAGGTAAATCTGTAAGAGTTGCTGACGTTAAGACTACAAGCTGTACAATCAACAAAAATCTCAAGGCAGGTACCGGATACAAGTTTGCAGTCAAGGCTTACAAAAAGCTTAGCAACGGTACAATCATAAACGGTGCTGTATCAAAATCCTTTACAGCAAAAACAAAATGTGCTGCTCCTGAAATTGAAAGCATAGCAGTGTCCTCAAAACAAAAAATAACAATCAAGTGGTCTGAGGTTGAGGGTGCTACAGGCTATCAGGTTTACTACTATACAAGCAATTCCAACTATAAATCAATTTTTACAACCACCTCAAATGAAGTTACCAACTCCCTTTCACGAGCAGTAAAGGGTAAAAAGGTTAACATCAGAGTGCGTGCATATACAAAGGTTAACGGCCAAATCGTTTACAGCGATTGGAGTGACGCAGAAATTGTTGCTGTTAAGTAATCTGATATTTTTACCAATAAAAAGCGAGGATGTATGTCCTCGCTTTTTTGCATGTTAAACTCAGATAGCACCTGTCGAAGCTTTAATTATTCCAATCGTAAAGCTTTACAATACCGTGAGGAATTTTGAATTTTGTATTTTCAATTTCCTGCGTAGCTCCGGCATCTGGCGACTGGCATCTTTTATAATTGCAACACAGTTCTGAAATTTTGTATTTTGAATTTCAAATAACCCGTCAGAAAATAAAATATTAACCAAAATACCTCTTATTTATTTATTGAAAGCTACAAAAATAATTTACCAGTTGTTATTTTGTTTGCTTTTGGATATTTGTGTGGTAGAATAGTATTTGTATAATTGTGGTCTACCACAAAAGGAGGAAAATCATGAGTAAAAAAGAACTCTTTTGCGAGAAAAATGGCAAGCTTCACGTTGGTCATACTATTCTTACAGGCTTTGCTTTTCTTGCATCTTCAATTGCATGGGCAATTTATGATCCATACATTACAAAAATACTTAACAGATTGCTTACAGAGTCCGAATGGATAACCGGTCTTAGCCAGAAGCTCAACGAGGCTTTCCCTGTTCTTGCAGAATTTGCAAAAACACAAGGTCAGGACGTTAACACAGCAGGCGGTGGCACTACTCTTGTTCCATTATTTATCGGTAACATTATGACATTCGATAATATTTTTGGTGTTATTTTCCAGCCAACCTTTGGTAAGCTTTCTGACCGTTGTCGTTCAAAGCTTGGTAAACGTCGTCCGTTTATCGTTTTCGGTGCACCTGTATCTGCAATTTTATTTGCAATTATTCCATGGGTTGCATTAACAAACTCCCTTCCTGCAACAATGATATTCATCATCCTTTTCGTATTCTCAATGTCATTGTGGCGTGCTCCTGCAGTTGCACTTATGCCTGCACTTACACCACCTGCACTTCGTAGTGAGGGTAACGCTATCATCAACCTTATGGGTGGCGTTGGCTCTGTTGTAGGTATGGTTGCAGGTTCTCTTGTAAGCGCACTTTACCTTCTCTTTACAGGTGTCAGATCCTCTGCTGAAAACGAGCAGACAACAATTTTCCCATACGTTTTCCTTGTGGGCGCTATTGTTATGGTTATTGGTATGCTTGTTATTCTTACAAAGGTTAAAGAGCCTTCAAGCAAAATCGACGAAGGCGTTGCAAGAATGGAAGCAGCAAATGCTAAAGCTCAGGCAGAAGCAGAAAAGAAAGCTAAAAAGGCAGAAAAAGAAGCAAGAAAAGCTCAAAAGCTTTCAAAGAGCGAAAGAAAGAGCCTTATTTGTATGCTCGGTGGTCTTTTCTTCCTCTTCTGTGGTACAAACGCAATTACAACCTTCTTTGCCCTCTTTGCATCTGAAGTACTGGGCAAATCTACAAGTGAAGCAACAATTATGACAACTCTCTTTGCAGTTTGCTCTGCAATTGCTGCTATCCCTGCAGGTAAAATGGGTAAAAAGCTTGGCAGAAAGAAAACAATCCTTATTGGTCTTGTTATCTTTATGGCTGTTTTCCTTATGTACGTGCTTACAGGCAGCATGGCTCTTATCTGGGTTGCACTTATCTTCGGTGGCTTCGCAAATATGCTTATCACCGTTAACACACTTCCACTTGTTCTTGACATCGGTGGTATTGATAAGGTTGGTACCTTCACAGGCTACTACTACACAGCAACCTTCTCTGCACAGATTGCATCACCAATTATCTACGGTATAGTTCGTATGCTTTCAGGCACATACCTTTCACTTTTCGTATACAGCCCGATTATGTTCATTCTCAGCATACTCTTCATCCTCTTCGTTAAACACGGTGAAGCTGTTCCTGATGAAATTGTCAAAAAGGTTGCAGAAGAAAACGATTGATAATTTAATATAATTATAAAATGAAAGCTACCCGATATTTTCGGGTAGTTTTTCTTGTGTTAATATTATTTTTATACTATACTATAGTCAGGTGGTTTTATGAATAATGGTGTAATTTTTATATCAATATACATTCTTTTAATCTCTATTACTACAGCAGTGGTAACCTTTTACGACAAAAGGGCTGCTGTAAAGTACCCTAAGCGCAGAGTAAGTGAGGCTATGCTTTTTTTACTTGCTCTTTTGGGTGGTGCACTTGCAGAATTTTTGGTTATGAAGAAAATTCGACATAAAACTAAGCACAAAAGCTTTATGATAGGCTTACCCATTATAACTATTTTACATATTGCATTAATTATTTGTTATTCTATTCTTTAATTGGTGGTGATTACGTGGTTAACCTTGACAGTCGCATTCAATTCCTTAAGGGTGTTGGTGAAGCACGTGCAAAGGTCTTTGCAAAACAAAATATTTACAGTGTTTCAGACCTTTTAAGGAATTACCCACGCACCTACGAGGATTGGAATTTTGTAACACCTATAAGAGATGCCCAGGTAAACGAAAACGTTTGCCTTAAAGCCATTGTGGCAGAAAGACCTTCCGTAGTTAAGGTCAATGGTGGTAGAATCCTTGTGAAAACTGCCATTGCCGACGGCACAGACTATATGCACATTGTATTCTTTAACAACAAGTATGTTAAGGATCAGTTAAAAGAAGATGAGGAATACCTTTTCTTTGGTAAAGTAACCTTAGATAAATACGGCTCTAAAACCATGCTTTCCCCACGCTTTGAAAAAGCAGGTGAAAAGCAAAGAATAAGACCTATTTACAAGGCTACCTCTTCGTTACCCTCCAAAACAACAGAAAGAATTGTTGAAACTGCTCTTAAAGAAATTGAAGGTAATATTCCTGAAATTATTCCGGAATATCTGATAAAAAAATATCGTCTTATGGGATTTGAGGATGCTTTAAGAGCAATCCATTTCCCCCAGAGTGAAAAGGAGTTAACACTTGCAAAGCGCAGACTGATTTTTGAGGAATTACTTCTTTTACAAATGGGACTTTTGTGGGAAAAATCTTCTTCAACAGGTCGCATAGGACCAAAAATGCTTGTAGATTTCAGTGAAGAATTTTTCTCCTCACTCCCCTTTGAACCAACTAACGCGCAAAAAAGGGCAGTTGGTGAAGCCGTTGAGGATATGAAAAAAAGCCGACCTATGAATCGACTCTTACAGGGTGACGTTGGCTCGGGTAAAACGGCCGTGGCTGCTGCAATTATGTACAATGCCGTAAAAAACGGCTATCAGGCTGCACTTATGGCACCAACCGAGGTACTTGCAAACCAGCACTACAAAACACTTAAAAACTTTTTTGGCGACCAGGTTGAAATCCAGCTTCTTACAGGCTCGGTTACTGCCAAAAACAAACGTGAAATACGCGAAAAGCTCAAATATGGAACCTGCCACATTGTTGTTGGTACCCATGCAATTATTCAGAATGACGTGGAGTTTTTCAAGCTCGGTCTTGTTATTACAGACGAGCAGCACCGTTTCGGTGTTGGTCAGAGAGCATCACTTTCCGACAAGGGCAATAACCCACACACACTTGTTATGTCGGCTACACCTATTCCACGTACCCTTGCAATGATGATTTATGGCGACCTTGACATTTCCGTGCTTGATGAGCTTCCAAAAGGCAGACAGCCTGTAAAAACCTTTTGTGTGCCTACAAGCTACCACGAAAGAATATATAATTTTTTGAAGAAAAACATTGCACAAGGCAGACAGGGTTACATTGTTTGTCCCCTTGTTGAAGAATCCGACAGCGACCTTGTACCTGCTACGGAATATTACGATTATTTAAAATCCACCCACTTTGCAAATTGCACCTTAGGACTTCTTCACGGACAAATGAAGCCTAAGGACAAGGATGCAGTTATGAAAAGATTTTACGATGGTGAAATTGATTTGCTTATTTCCACCGTTGTTATTGAGGTTGGCGTTGATGTGCCTAACGCAACAGTTATGGCAATTGAAAATGCTGAACGCTTCGGTCTTTCACAGCTTCATCAGTTAAGGGGACGTATAGGCAGAGGTACAGAGGAAAGCACCTGTATCTTGCTTTCGGATGCACAAAATGAAGACGCCACCGAGCGTCTTGATATTATGTGCAAAACCACCGACGGCTTTGAGATTGCTAAAAAAGACCTTGAAATGCGTGGACCCGGTGACTTCTTCGGATCCCGTCAACACGGTCTTCCTGATATGCGAGTTGCAAACCTTATGACAGATACCCGCATTTTGTATGAAGCACAGAATTCTGCAAAAGAGATTATTAACTGCACTGTGGATATTTCTCCAGAAGAACGCCAAAGTCTTGAAAATGAGGTAGATAAGCTATTTTCAAGGGTAAGCTTTAATTGAGGTGAGAAAGCCTTGAAGGAAATGCAAAATACAAAATTCAAAATTGAAAATTTCGGAACGCTACGCGTTGATTATAAAGATGCCGGTTACCAGATGCCGGATGCCAGAGCTTCGCAGGAAATTAAAAATTCAAAATACAAAATTCAAAATTTTGGAACGCTACGCGTTGATTATAAAAGTTGTTGTGATGTGATAGCTTTTCATCCCTGTGCGCCGTAGGCGGATAGGGATGGGGACCATTCTTCAATAAAATAAAAGTTAGAGCATAGTATATTCCGTGGAATGTACTATCCTCTATTTTTAACTTTTATCGGAATGGTGGTGGGTAGTTCTCTAACTGTTCTTCTTCAGTTGGATAGAACAAATTTTTAAAGAATGAAGAATAAATAATAACTAAAAAAGAATAAATCTCAAATTTTGCGAAGCTTATCCCTTTTTCGAAAAAGGGATAGGCTTCGCATAACTTAAAAAAATTTTCTCTCCAACTGAAGAATAGAGGTAAGAGAACTACCCAGTAAAGCTATCACATAACTTTAGTCTTTCGATAAATTTAATTCCTGCGAAGCACTGGCATCTGGTATCTGGCAACTGGCGACTGGCGGCTAATACTTTGCGCTTTGCATTTCGCATTCCGCACTTACAATGCCGACCGCAGGTCCCTCAATTCCTAATTCCTAATTCCTCATTCCTAACTAAAAAAACTCCCTCATCCGAGGGAGCTTTTTCTTACTTAGAAAGCTGTTCTCTTCTTGCAAGAACCTGGTTGTGGATATCTTCTTTCGTTTTGCCTGTAAGCTTGTAGAAGAAGAATGGCACACCTGCAAGGAACATCATAATTCCGTGCATAATTGTGTAGAAGAAAAGGAGTGTAACCTTTGTATCAAGGCTCTGTACAGGGTTTGGCATAAGGTCTGTTGGCTGAATGTAACCAATAATTGAGCCTTCACCATAAAGGATAAGCGGTGCTACTGTGCTTGCAATTGTACCGCTGATGAGTGTTCCTATACCAATAACAAACGGGAAGGATGCATCAAGGCGCTTGCCTGTTTTAAGCTCAATTGTTTCAAGAACGTCTGCCTGGAACATACTTGGAAGAAGGTTTGATGCACCAAACTGTAAGCCGATAAGGAAGAGGAAGATAATAAATACAACCTGTAAAGCTCCGTTGCCTGTTGTAAAGTAAGCATAGCCAACACCAAAGGCAATACAGTTTGCACAAAGTGAATAAATACCACTTGCAATATAAAGCTGTCTTGCATCGAATTTTTTCAAAAGGAAGTTGATAACAAGCATACCAACCGCTGTACCGATACCAACAGGAAGAACAAAAAGAATTTTCTTTGAAATATCACCAAGAACTGCCGCCGCCATAAATGCTTCCATAAATGTTGCAATACCGCGGAAGCTCTTTAAAAATTCAGAAATGATAATTGTCCACGCGTACTTGTTTTTAATAACATCAACAAAGCCGATAAGCGGATTTTTTCTTTCTGATGTATAAACTGTTCTTTCACGAACAAGCTTCATACCAAGTAAAACAGTAATAACACCAACAACGCTGCAAAGTGCCGCAGAGATTATGTACTGAAGACCTTCAACACTGCGGATGCTTGTGCCTGTTACCATTTCAACAAGCTCAGGGTTATCCTTGCTCCAGATAAGGCCGATAACAAGAAGAATAACAATTGGTGCAGAGTTACCTATTGCAGAGGAAATTGAACGGAAGGAAAGCACCTGGTCGCGCTCTTTAAGGTTTGGTGTCATAACATTTGCAATCATATTGATAGAGTTACCAAATGTGCAGAAGACAGACCAAAGAACTGCGATTGTAATAATATAGATGAAAAGAATTGTGCCTGAAAGACCCGGAGGTGCCCAGAAGGAAAGCATCATAACAATTGCCATGGGCACAGCAACTAACATTGCAACAGGACGGAATTTACCACCCTTACCCATTCTTCTTCCGTCAATATACATAACAATAAAGAAGTTAAGTACAAAGGGAATAATACCTGTTAAAAGGTTGAAGAGAGAGGTTTGCTCTTCGGGAAGTCTTAAAACGTTAACAAGGTATGCACTACGGTTACCACCAACCATACCTGTCATTGTGGTGTAGAAAAAAACACCCATTAAGTACAGAACAAATTCGCTTTTGCCAACATATTTTTGGTCTGTACTCTGTGTTTTTACATTATTCATTGGGTCACTTCCTTTTTTCGTAACAGCTTTTAAAAAGCACATTTTTAAAAAATATACCATAATCCTATATCAAAAGCAACCAAAACAGGCTGTAATAATAACCAAAATACCATGGCAATATTTGTAAGTTACATTAAATGGTTGACTTTTTTCAATTTTTGTGGTATGTTTTTCATAGTAACAATCACTCTACAGGAGGCGAAAAGCATGGAATCTATTTTAGGTATTCTCTACAATCTCTTTGAAGGTGCAGACCTTTTAGCAGTTCTCGAGTCAATTCAGGGCTCATCTGCAGAGTACAATATCAGCAGTGTTATCGATGTTGTTGGCAGCTTCTTCGGCGGTCTTTTCAACTAATTTTTGTACATAACATCAACTCCCTGAAAAGGGAGTTTTTTGTTTTTTATACAGGAATTTTCTCCTATATAAATAACCTATATTACTTGACTAATCATAAGTATATAGTGTAGAATATATAATTAGTAATTTATCGTTTATTTTGTAAGAGCAGTTGTTTTTTTAATTGTTCTTAACAGAGCGGAGGATTGAATTTTGGCTATTATAACTGTTGAAGGTCTTACAAAGTCCTACGGTAGTAAGCATGTTTTAAAAAATATGAATTTCACTCTCCCGGAGGGTGAAATAATTGGTCTTTTCGGACCTAACGGATGTGGTAAAACCACACTTATGAAAATTCTTACAGGTCTTATTCACGATTACGATGGCAAGGTGCTTATAAATGGCAACAAGCCCGGTGAGGAAACTAAAAAAATAACCGCATACCTCCCTGAGCAGACCTTTGTGCACGATTGGATGAGAAATATTGATGCCATTGACTATTTCAATGACTTTTTCACCGATTTCGATAAAAATAAGGCTCTTGATATGCTTGACAGATTTGGTCTTGACAGGAAGCAGAAGGCAAAAACAATGTCAAAGGGTATGCAGGAAAAGCTCCTTCTTTCCCTTACAATGTCACGAAATGCTGAGCTTTTCATTCTTGACGAGCCAATGGGCGGTGTAGACCCTGCATCCCGTAGTGCAATCCTTAATTTTATTATGGAAAACTACGCACAGAAATCTACAATGCTTATTTCAACCCACCTTATAAACGACCTTGAAAATATTTTTACCCATGCCCTTTTTATCGGCAACGGCAAGGCTCTTTTAAACGATAATGTAAACGAAATCACAAAAGACGGCAAGTCTATTGAAAATATTTTTAAGGAGGTATTTTCTAATGTTTGGTAAGCTTCTTAAAAATGACCTTAAGGCACAATGGCAATCAATGTCGGCAATATTCTTATGCTCTATGATAATTGCCGTAGTTGGTGAGCTTGTTGCATTTTTTAAGGATACAGCCATGGCAAAGGTTTTTGGCGGACTTGCTACTGTGCTTTCACTCCTTTTTGCTTGTGTTTTTGTTATTATTGCAGTAACAATGATGTTCAATAAAACAATGTTTGGCAGGGCAGGCTATCTTACACTTACACTCCCCGTTAAAACAAACAAGCTTATATGGTCAAAAACACTTTCCGGTCTTATCTGGACATATCTTATTTATTTACTTTTCTTAGGCTCCTGCTTTTTGTGGGTTTACCAGATTAAGGACTTTGTTGGTGAGGATGCCATTGACAGTGCAGAAATGCTTTTCTCCTTTTTAGGCATTCCATCATTTAAAATGATTGCAATTGTTTGTATCTTTTTCATTATTTCTCTTGCAGTTTCTGCTTTAATGATAATTCAAAGCCTTTACTTCGGCATTACAATTTCCAATGTAAAGCCATTTTCAAAGCTTGGTATAATTGGTGCTATTTTAGGATTTTTCCTTTGCTTCTATGTAGTGCAGACTCTTTCTGTTGGTGTAAGCGAATTGTTACCTATGGGTATGGTTGTTTCACCTAAAACAATTGTTTTTACTACAGATACAGTAGGCGCTCTTGCTGAGGCAGGTAAAAACGCAATCAAAATTAATTTTACAGGCCCGATTTTCAGGCTTATTGCAGGAATAGCCCTTAATTTCCCAATAGTTTTCCTTGCAAAAAACTACGTTAATGTTAAGTAATAGAAAACACTGAACATATTTTAGTAAATAACTCTTTTATTTTGCCTTAAAAGATTATTAATTATAAAAATTTTTCCGAAAGGACGATATATATGGATAATATGAATGGTCTTAAACGTTCTGTTTTCTGCGGTGACCTTCGTGCAGAGCACATAGGCCAGGAGGTTACTGTTTGCGGTTGGGTTGCAAAGCAACGTGACCTCGGTGCTTTGATTTTCGTTGATTTACGCGACAAAACAGGCATTGTTCAGCTTGCTTTTGACGAAAACACAGCAAAGGATATTTTCGACAAGGCTTTTGGCGTGAGAAGTGAATATGTTCTTATGGCAAAGGGTGTTGTTCGCGAAAGATCTTCAAAAAACAGCGAAATCCCTACAGGTGATATTGAAATTGATGTTAAGGATTTAAGAGTGCTTTCAAAGAGCGAAACTCCTCCCTTTGACATTGTTGAAAATTGTCAGACAGCGGAGCTTACCCGTCTCAAATACCGCTACCTTGACCTGAGAAGACCTGACTTACAGAGAAATATTCTTTTTCGTCATAAGGTTACTAAAATCACAAGAGATTACTTTGACGAAAACGGCTTTGTTGAGATTGAAACACCAATGCTTATCAAGTCAACTCCCGAGGGTGCAAGAGATTTCCTTGTACCAAGCCGTATACATCAGGGCACATTTTATGCTCTTCCTCAGTCACCACAGCTTTACAAACAGCTTTCAATGGTTGCAGGCTTTGACCGCTATATGCAGATTGCCCGTTGCTTCCGCGATGAGGACTTAAGAGCAGACCGTCAGCCTGAATTTACACAGATTGACCTTGAAATGTCCTTTGTTACTATGGAAGATGTTCTTGCTATCGGCGAGGGCTACATTGCAAGAGTGTTCAAGGAAGCTTTAGGTGTTGATATTCCTCTTCCTCTTCCAAGACTTACTTATAAAGAGGCTATGGAGCGCTACGGCTCAGACAAGCCTGACACACGCTTCGGTATGGAGATTTTCGACCTTACAGATATTGTTAAGGACTGTGGCTTCTCTGTTTTCTCGGGTGCTGTTGCAGGCGGTGGCTCTGTACGCGGTATTACAGCTAAAAATGCTGTTACAACTTATACCCGTAAAGAGGTAGACAAGCTTACCGAGTTTGCAAAGGGTATCGGCGCAAAGGGTCTTGCATGGATTCGTCTTACAGATGACGGCATTGCTTCTTCATTCGCAAAGTTTATGACAGAGGAAGAAATGGCAGCTATCCTTGAAAGAGCAGGCGCAGAAAAGGGCGACGTTGTATTTATTGTTGCTGATACAAAAAATAACTCTGTTCTTTCTGTTTTAGGCGCTCTTCGTAACGAAACAGCTAAAAAGCTTGATATTATCGGTGACGGCTTCAATCTTCTCTGGATTGTTGAATTCCCATTCTTTGATTGGGATGAGGATGCACAGCAGTTTGTTGCAATGCACCATCCATTCACCTCTCCTCTTCCTGAGTGCTTACCTTACCTTGAAACAGATAAGGCAGCTGTAAGAGCTGAGGCTTATGACCTTGTGCTTAATGGTATTGAGCTTTCTTCAGGTTCAATTCGTATTACAAACCCTGAGCTTCAGGACAGAATGTTCAAGCTCTTAGGTCTTTCAGATGAAGAAGCACAGCAGAAATTCGGCTACCTTCTTGATGCCTTCAAGTTCGGCCCACCACCACACGGTGGTATGGGTATTGGTCTTGACAGACTTGTTATGCAGCTTGTTAAGGCAGATTCTCTTCGTGATGTTATTGCATTCCCTAAGGTACAGAATGCAAGTGAGCCAATGACAGAATGTCCGTCTATAGTTGATAATGTTCAGCTTGATGAATTGGGCATCAGCATCAATAAGGCAGAAAAAGAATAAAAAATGGTACAAATTCCTTTGTTTTATTAAGGTTTTAAGTCTTATTTTCTTAAAAACACTTGAAAATAAGGGTAATATAGTATAAAATTATTGTGTTTAAATATGAAATTTATTTTCGGAGGATTTATTTATGGTAACAGCAGGCGATTTCAGAAACGGCGTTACATTCGAAATGGATGGTAAGGTTTACTCCATCATCGAATTCCAGCACGTTAAACCCGGTAAGGGTGCAGCTTTCGTTCGCACAAAAATCCGTGACGTAATTAACGGAAGCGTTACAGAAAAAACATTCAACCCAACAGAAAAATTCCCAACAGCTTTCATTGAAAGAAAAGATATGGAATATTCTTATGAAGACGGTGGTCTCTACTACTTTATGGACCCTGAAACATACGATATGGTTCCTGTTGATGCAGGTAACCTTGGCGACAACTTCAAGTTCGTTAAGGAAAATATGGTATGTAAAATTCTTTCATACAAGGGTAATGTTTTTGGCGTTGAGCCACCAACATTCGTAAACCTTGCAATTGCAAAAACTGACCCTGGTTTTGCAGGTAACACAGCTACAAATGCTACAAAGCCTGCTATTCTCGAAACAGGTGCAGAAATCAAGGTTCCTCTCTTCATTGAAGAAGGCGAAGTTATCCAGATTGATACAAGAACAGGCGAATATCTCTCAAGAGCATAATTGCCTTATAACTAAAGGAGGTCATTGAAATGACACTTACAGAAAAAGTTGCATATCTCAAAGGTCTTGCAGAAGGTCTTGACCTTGATAAAAACACAAAAGAAGCTAAGATCTTCGATGCAATGTTCGATCTTCTTGAAGATTTAGCTCTCACAGTAAGCGATATTGATGAAGATCTCAGCGCATGCGAAGACCTCGTTGATGCTATCGATGAAGATCTTGAAGAGCTTGAAGAGTATGTTTTCGACGAATATGACGAAGACGATTACGATGATTGCTGTTGCTGTGATGACGATGATGAGCTTTACGAGGTTGAATGTCCACTTTGCGGTGAGGAAATTCTTCTTGACGACGAAATGCTCGACGAAGAAGTTATCGAGTGCCCTGGTTGTGGCGAAAAGCTCGAGTTAGACATCAACTTTGATGACTGCGATTGTGACTGTGACTGCGGTTGCGATTGTTGCGACGAAGAATAAGATTTTAAAAAGCTGGTCGTTTGACCAGCTTTTTTTAGTTAGGAGTCGGAAATTGAGAAACGCTGTTATCATAAATGCAAAGTGCAAAGCGCAAAGTGTAAGAACACTTGGTGTTGATTATAATGCTTCGCGAAAGTTGGATTTATCGAAAATTTAAAGTAATGCGATAGCTATACCTCTCTAGTGTAGAGAGGGGGACCGACGCGGAGTGTAACGGAGCGTTGGTGGAGAGTTATAGTGCCGAAGGCACGTATAATAAAATCTTTTACCTTATAATAAAACAGATTAAACCAAAAGGATGAATAAAAATGGATAAACGAAATCCATTACCCATAAATCAAGATTTAAAAGAATATGCTACAAAAATGCGAAAGAACATGACGGATGAAGAAAAAGTTGTATGGTATCAACTTTTAAAAGGTCGTTTTCCTAAGTTTCACAGGCAACAAATAATCGGAAATTATATAGTTGATTTTTATTGTCCTAAATTAAAGCTTGTAATCGAAATAGATGGTTATCAGCATTTTGAAGAAGAAAATCTTAAATATGATAGAAAAAGAACAGAATATCTTGAAGGTTTAGGGTTTTATGTTTTAAGATTTGATAATACTGAAGTTAATAAAGATTTTGAAAATGTAAAATTTATTGTGGGAAATGTATGTAAAATGCTTGAAGCTGGTGTTGATGTTTTACCTGATTACAGATAACAAGGTAAAAGATTTTATTATACGTGCCTGACGGCACTAGAACTCTCCACCACGCCAAAGGCAAGCTTCGGCGCGGTCCCCCTCTCTTCGCCAGAGAGGTATAGCTGTCGCATTTTTTTAATTAATCAATGAATGAATTAGGGATACGCAAAGCCCTGGCAACCGGCAGCTGGCCACTGGCGGCTAATACTTTGCACTCTGCACTTATAATAACAGTGCAACTTTGAAACTTTGAGTTTTGTATTTTTAATTATTTTTTATAATTTTAACCGTCTTAATTTCCCACGGATGGAAGGTTAATTTGTTATCCACAATAGCTTTTGTTGAGTTTCCGAGCAAATCTGTTTGTGAATCAACAACACCAAATTCTGTATTTAACTCTGCTGTTGCGTTGTTATCTGAGTAGTTGCAGAAGCGGGCTAAAATATAGTCATTTTCAGGGTAAAGGGTAGTGAGAATTACGCTTTCACTATCCGCCTTGAAATCGAGCATATGTAAAGCTTCCCGGTTTTCTGCGTCCTTTTCGGAAGCAACTGCAACAATTGGCTGAACATAGGAAAGTGCTGTTTTGTGGAGAAGGATATTTGAAGTTTCCGAAGAGAATGGGAAAATTGCAAATTCGTTTTCGAATTTACCCTCTAAAATTCGTGTGCCGCACATATATTCATTTGAATATATAAGGGGAATTAAAAGGTTATTGCCTTTTACTGCACAACCCATACAGCCCTTGTTGAAAACAGCAAGACCTTTTTGGTCATCTCTGAGGGCAAGCCAGTATATGCCGTGGAAATATGTTGTGGAGTTAAAGGATTCCTCTTGGGAAACCTCGGTATCAATAAGAATATCGTCATTCGGATACCAATATTTCTCTGTCTTTCTTATTGCGCCATTCCATTCTGAAATTGAGTATGGCAGGTCGCGGAACATTTTGCGGTCATTTTTCAGGTTAAGGTTAAGATTAAGGCAAAGCTTATCCTCGTGGTGGTGACCGTTTAATGTTAACGGAACGGGTCTGCCTTGTGTTACATCTGTTCTGCCAACAAGCTCGTTGTTCATATTGAATATGGTTTTGCAGTCAATTACAGAAGAGTTACCTCGGAGTTTCATTGTAAATTCAAGGGGAATTCCGCCTATTTCACCCTTGTATATTGCAGTTGCTGAAAGCTTTGAGCAATCAACCGACCATTCACCGGATGATCCGCAATCAGCACCATTAACATTAGCGGTGAAAATTGAAGCATCGTTATTGTTAAATATAAATTCACCTGTTGAAACATTTTTAATATATTCAATGCCTTTTTCTGTGAGTTTAATATCGTAGCAAGGTGTAGTCAGCTTACAGGCTTTTTTATCAAAGGCGAAAAGAGCTTTTGGCTCTGTTTCTTTTTCTTTAAGCTTTAAGTTTTTAATTGTGAAAGCCGGAATGTTAATATGAACAAGAAGTTTTTTGCCGGTTTCATTTGTAATTATTTCACATTCTGCCTCAGTATCACCATCAAATACTGCCATATCCTTTTGTACAGGAATTTCTATCCATTGGTCAATTGCAAAGGAATGGTGGTTTATTGCAAGAAGTGATGGCTCTTTTCCGTCAAGGTATTTTGTACAAATACAATTGACGGCTTTTTCTTTTACCTCTTTTGAAGCATTAAGTGAAGCGGGGATAAATCTGCGGGAAAGGTCAAGCAAACCGCATATAGTAACATCGTGGTGCTCTGCCGCAAGAATATATTTCCATGCGTCCTCTGACTTTGGTTCGTAGGATTCACCGCCAAGCATTACAGAAAATGCATTAAGCTTTTCACCCTCTACGGCATTAACCTCACCCTGACGGCAACCGTTGAAGATTTCATTCCCGCAATAGCCCCAAGGCATTTGCACGTGGAAATCGTTATCTGTTGTGTCATATACATCCTCAGGCTTTCCGTAAAGAGACGGAATATCCTCAAGAAGAACATATTCGAAATTATCGTTTGTTTCAATATGGGCGGTTACTTCCTCAATAGGCTGAGTAAGGTCATCATATCTTGAAGCTAAAAGGGGAGAGTACTTTTTGAACATCTCCTGAAAATCCTCTAAGGAATACAGGTCTGAATCAACAGGCCAACGGGAAAGAATCCAGTTATCTACTGTTGTGCAGTTGTAGCCTCGGCCTTGCTTATCGTATGTAGGCACAGCGGGAATTTCGGTACCGTCTTTACCAATCCATTTACCCCAGGCGCTGTCGTATGTTTTAGGGTAACCATAGCCCATAACGTGTGAGCGCAATATTGCTGCCTTATATCCGCATTGTGAAATAAGCTGTGGAGTCTGGTTGTTGAGAGCAAACTCCGATATAGCATACACATCGGGTGTTTTGTTGAAGTATTGAAGATTTGTTTTTACGGCATAAGTCAGCTGACGGGCGTTGGACTCGTCATTTATGGTAAGTGACAAGGGCTGACCATAGGTTGTAGCACCAAGACCTACTCTGTTGGGGTATTTTTCCAGGAGCTTACCTATTAAAAGCACAACCTCATAATCGCACCTTGAAAATTCATCAAAGGTAAAGGACTCGTAATCAAGACCGATTCGAAGCTTTGGGTACTTTTCGAGCCACTCAAAGATTTTTAAAAGGCGGGGCTTCACCTCATCCTTCCAAAGGACATAACCGCCGTGTTCATATGTAAGAATATAAAGTTTTTCCGAATTCAAAAAAATCACACCTTTAACAAGCTTTTTATCATTATACAATTTAAAACAGTCGTAATCAATTAAGAATATTATATAAAAATACAGGCGAAAATTTGTAATTATGAAAAGTACATCTCAAAATTTATAGCTTCGTAATACCAAATATACCCAAGCCTCAGTTATTTAATTTCAACCATCTGGTGAATATTAACCTGAGGTACTGTGAACTCAGCCCTGCCGTTAATGTATTCAAAATCTAATGGCTCATTTGAGGGGACAAGAGTAATTTCCGAAGGAATATTATCACATTTTACACTACATTTAACATTGTAAAGTGGTACCGTGTCCTCTATAACCTCGGTATTTTTTCCTCGGAGGGTTGTGTGTGCAAAAAGAAGGTGAAGAATATTTCTTTTTTCTGATTCTTGCCTTGTGTATGTAACAACGGCCTTGTCGGGCACATCTGTAAAAACAGTTATTTCGTCACCGAGCATCCTTTTAAGAATATAGGTAAAAAGCTCTTTAAAGCAAAGATGCCCGTGATTTGCGTAGGCAAAGAAGATATCCCAGCCAATGTAGGCAATATTGCCGTTAATAACAGCACCGGGGAAAGCATCTTCGGGGTTATTTGGTGTGTGCATATGTGAACAGAAATGCTCTAAGGTTCTGTTAAAATAAGGGTTCTGCATATATGCAACAATTTCACCATCAGTCACTTGGAACTTGTTGAAATTACACCTCATAACATATTCTGTTTTTCCGTTTACTGTTGGGAATTCGGGAATAAAATATGTGGGGTTAAATTCATTTTCACCCTTGTACTCTGCACCAAAATCAAGGAAGAATTCTCCGTCTTTAACCAAAGCATCCGCGGTGGCAATAATTTTACCGCCATTCTTTGCAAAATCTTTGATTTTTTCAATTGCTTCCTTGGTATAGCTTGAAACATCGGGTAGAATAAGGAGCTTGTAACCGGATAAATCTGCATTTGTATCAACAAAATTATAAAGTAAACTATTTTCAAGGAGCATTCTGTTTACGCCTGTATCTGCACCAACATCTCTGTTTCCTGTTGTAGCCTCAGCGCTTAAAACTGCTATATCTGCAACATTCACAGCATCGTTCAACCAAGGCTCATTTTCTTCAATTAAAGAATATGCCTTGCCTATAAGATTGTAGGTTGCCATATTCATTTCTGAGAGAGGATGCATCTGGTCACCGATTGAGCATCCCGCACCATTGGCAACACTCAATGCAGTTTCGTAAATAAGAGCATTAGGGTGCTTGTAACCACCAAACTCACCCCAGCTATGGTGGAATTTACCTGTCATACCAAGGAATTCTGTGTGCTTAAGTGTACGCACATATGCAGCAGAAAGGGGGAAATGGTCGTAACCCCATCCGCCTGTGGGTAAGCTTTCAAGCTCAAGGTGCGAATTAGAGTTGATATAACGGTAATCGCCCTTTGGAATATGACCGCTGTTGTGGAAAATTGTTGCTGTTGCGCTATGCTTTCTTACAGCATTATTTGTTGCTTCAAGATATTTGTTGAATACGGATTGTGCGAATTTATCCATATCTTCTGCATTTTCCATATCAATACCAAGCGCTTTCATATCACTTACGCATTTGTCGCAATAGCAGATTCTGGGGGCAATAATATCAAGGAAAATACCGCAAGGGTTGTATTTAACCATAACCTCCTCAATCTGTTGGCAGAGGAAATCAAGGTAACCTGTGTTGAAGCAAAGAAGGTGGAAATGGACTTCTTTTTCGTATTGAAGCTGTTCTTTTTTATCAAGGGTATGACGATGACGCCATTCCGGGCGTTTGAGGTATTCTTTTTCGTCGAACCCTGCAGAAATGTATACAGGTGCATTAACGTCAATTTCCTTACATGCCTCTAACTGTGCACCAAGTAAATCGAATTTTAATTGAGGGTGCATTTCGTTAACCTCGGTCGGATGATAAGACCAGCCGTGGTGACATTTTGAAAATACTGTTATTGAATCGATATGACCTGCCTTTAAGGCATTTTGGAATTGTTCTTTTGAAAAGCTGTTACCAACAGGAACAAACTCACTTGTGTGGAAATCAAGGTGAACCTGCCTTTTTCTGAGCATAATAATACCCCCTTGTAGGTTATGTATTTATTATATAGTACAAAAAGGCATAATGCAAGAAGGGTAATTTCCGAAATCAGAAATGTTTGCCGATTTTATGTTGCTTTTGGAAAGTATTTATGATACCTTAAAAACATAGTATTACGGAAGGTGATTGTATGAAGTTAGGTATAATAAACGGTTGGGAAGAAGGCAATATCAGATATGTCAGCGAAAAAGGTCTTGAAGCCGTGGAATTTTGCGTTAATCATAATTACAATTCTGCAGAATTTCTTGGGAAAGCACCTGAAATCAAGGGCTATTGCGAAAAATACGGAATTGTTGCAGGTTCAACAGGAAGATGGGGAATGAAGCGCATTGATGATAATGGTCAGGTTATCCCGGAAGCTATGCAGGACGATAAAAATATAATTGATGCTGCATCAATTATAGGTTGCCCCGTTTTCAATTGTGGTGTAAACTTCGTTAAAGGCAAAAGCTTTTACGAAAACTGCGAAATTGCAATAGCTTACCTTAAAGAGATTATTGAATATGCAGAAAATAAAAATGTTAAAATTGCAGTATATAACTGTGCATGGGAAAATTTTGTTGTGGAGCCAAAAGCCTGGCACATAATTTTATCTGCCCTTCCGAAGCTGGGTATAAAATACGATGCTTCCCATTGCCTTAGCAGAGGTGGTAACTACCTTGCAGAAATCAGGGATTGGGGTGAAAGATTTTACCACTTCCACCTGAAAGGCGCCGTTTATATTGATGGTGAGCATTATGATGATGCCCCCGCAGGCCTTGATATGATAGATTGGAAAGCCGTTATGGATTTACTTTATACTAAAAATTATGATGGTATGCTTTCCATTGAGCCACATTCAAGCTATTGGAATGGTAAAAAAGGTCAATGGGGAGTTGATTATACAATTAATTACTTCAGACCAATGATTATGCCTGAGGATTACGAATACAACGATAATCCCTATATGCCGTAATAAAATGTAAAAATTTTGGTATAATCCGTGAGTGCAAAGCAAGAGTTTAAGTGATTTAAAGCCTTGTTTTGTGCTCTTTTTTGCTCTCACAGTAATAAATAAAAATTTTTTCAAAAAAATAAAAAAAGATATTGACAAATCCATATTCGGGTGGTATAGTATATAAGCACTTGCGAGAGTGGCGGAATCGGCAGACGCGCACGTTTGAGGGGCGTGTGGTAATCCCGTACGGGTTCAAGTCCCGTCTCTCGCACCAAAAATCGACATTCTTCGAAAGAAGGATGTCGATTTTTACTTTTTCACTATTAACTATTCACTCTTCACTAAACTTATCTATTTTTGGTGCAGGTAAGAAGTAATAGTGAATATTTAAGAAATGAATCATAAAACAGAAGTAGACTTGTTCTACTCGGTAAATATTGTATGCACACAAAAAACATGATATAATAAAAGAAAATTTATATTTGAATAGGCAAACAAAATGGAATTATTAAAGAATTATTACAGTATACACTCAACTATTCATAATGATATCAAAGAACTAATCAAATCAGGTAACTATGAGAAAATTATTTTAGATTTAATGAATTTATCAAAAATAATTTTTCCCCACACCTATATTCATTTAGATAATCAAGCTCATGGTGAATGTGACTTTGTTGACTCTGTTACTGGTGAAAAATTTGATGCCAAAATTCCCATCGACCAAAAACAAGGGAAGATAATTGGCAGCCGAAATGGTGATATTCGTGCATTGACAACCGAATTACACAAGGATGCTTTAGAGTTTCAATCCTGTTTTTCAGAAGAGCCAAAAAAGCCGATTAACGAACTAAAGCTATTCAAAAAAATGGAATACAATATCAACAAAACAAAAGCAGATGAAAATGTAATTTTCTTCATCCCTTATCCAATTGTTTTTGATTTTGAAAATTTTCCCATTATAGGCATACAGGACCTTCTCAAAAAAATTTATTGTGAAATGGCTATAACCTTTGATTTATCTCAAAAACATTTATACGCAATTTACATTTCTTTTGATAAAAAAATGGTTCTTCGTGATTTAGAAACAGATAAAAGAGAGTATTTGGATTTTCCTGATATGCAATGCTATGTTGGTTATGATATTAAACATATAAGTACAGAGTAAGAACAGTTTTTAAAAAAGAAACATTGTTTGATATATAAATAAAAAGTATGATATATAAAAAACAACATTATATGTATTCAAGGCAAAAGCCCGCACATCCGTGCGAGCTTTTTTACATATCCGACTTTTCAAGATTATGTTCTCTGCAGAGCATTTGACCATTTTCAAGAGTTGTATGTCCGCCTTTACTCCAAGGGATTTTATGGTCAGCGTGCATATCTTCAAAATTCCATTTGATATCCTTGCCCTCTGATTTACACATAGGGCAAATTCCGTGTTGTCTTTCGTACAAAGTCCGTTTTTCATTATCGGTAAATGCACGAATTGACAGCACTTTTTCTTTTGTTTTGCCACTTAACAGATATTCATATATTCCTTTTTGCTTTGTAATGTCATCATCTTGTAAGAGTAAATTTATTTCTTTCTCTAATTCATTGGGGTCATAAACATTATTACAATATTCATTGTACAGAATACCCCAATTCAACCCTTTCATAAGCTTCGCTCTATATTTGGGGAATGTGAATTCAACCCAATCAATTATGGTTTTATAATACTGTTTCAAAGGGGTGGAGTGTGTATCGTGCTGATGTTCCGCCATATACTGCTCAATAGTTTTATTTTCTTTTGTGGATACCCAACCTAAAACAGTTTGCAAATAGTCCTGTCTGATTGTTGAACCACTCATATATTTTTCGCCTATCTTATAAGCAATACATTGATTTTTACTGAAATATTTTTTAGCATCGCTCAACCATTCCCCTGTGTAAATAGCATTACGAAGCTCTTGGTCTGTAAGCTTTTCTCCGGCAATATTGATTGTTTTAAACCAATCAAGTTTTTCTGTGTCTGTGCCCTTACAAATATAAATCATTAATTTGTAATTAAGGACTTTTTCTGTGATTTCTTTTGATGTATGGGCATAATAAGGTGTAGTTGGTGAAGCAGGATTTGCAAATATAGAATAACCATTATCTAACCAATCACAAATTGATATTGTTCTCTGCTGACCGTCTAACATTTCGTATGTACCATCTTCATTTTCAGACCAATACATTACATTAAGCGGAAATTGATTCAAGATAGAATTCATAACAGCAATTTTCTTTTTATCGTCATAAACAAATTCTCTTTGATAAGCAGGTCTAACATTTAGTTTGCCACCATAAGCAACAACTTGTCCGCTTTCTTCATCGTTATAATATCCGTCAAAAACATCACGGACTGAAATCTCATATAACTTAATTTCCATTTTATTTTCTCCTTATAAACACCCTTGCATATGTATTTTTCCCATTAATTAAGGGTCTTGCATCTTTTTCACCAACAAAATCAATTCCAACAATTTCTTTTCTATATCCAGCAGATGCTGCCATACCAAGAATTTCAAACTGTTCAGGATTATACTTATCTAAAAATGTAATTGGAACACCCATAATTCCAAAATAGTCTTCTGGAATTTCAGCGGTTTTGTCAACATTTATTGCATAGTAATTATCGTATTTAGGGAATTCATCAGAATTATACTTTTTATATAATTCTAAATCTTTGTGTCTTTCGATATAATCAAGATTTGTAAACCAACGAACACCTTTAACCCGAATATATTTGTTACCATTTTCGTCTATTCTGTGGCTTGCTGCATTTAAAGGATAATCTATTGGTACTCTAAACTCTCTATCACCACTATGAATTGAATACCCCATCCACATTTTGTTATCTCTAATTAATGGAAAAATCTCTTTGTAAGTGAGAGCATTAAGATTACCTATAATAATAAACGACTTTTCATACTCAAATAACTGGGCAACATATTCTCTAAATAAAGAAAAAGGTGGATTAGTGACAATGATGTCCGCTTGTTTTAAAATCTCAATGCATTCATCAGAACGAAAATCCCCATTTCCATTAAGGAGACAAAGAGAGTTTTTATTGTTACGAAGCAAGTATTCAACATCAGTCAAATCAACTGCACCATCACCATTAATATCAGTGACTTCTGTTATCTCAATTTTATAAGGGTATTTATTCGGTATATTTTCCTCGCTCGGTAAAATATCAAACAAGGATAGCTGTTCCAACTGTTCACCAACAATAGGAGAGCCGTTATAACAAGTGGCAATTAATTTTTTAAGACCTAAATAATTAAAATTCATTGCAAAATATTTAAAAAAATTACTTTCGTATGGGTCGTCACAATTACAGAAAACTACTTTATCACAAAAATGTTTCCTATAGTGTTTCATTTCTGCTTCAATATCAGCAAGTTGGGTATAAAATTCATCTTTTTTGTTTCGTCCAGCTTTTATTAATCCGTCGTTTCCAGCCATAATAAATCCCCAACCTACCACAAATGAATATTTTTACCATACAGTCATATACTTATATAAGTATATATCTATATAAATATACATTTTATTAAGTAAATTGTCAATAAAGTATATATTTATTAAACTATATTCGGTGATTGGTTTATGGTGAAAATATCGCTTGATAAGGTGTTAAAAAAGAAGAAAATTACACGCTACAAATTAGCTCAAAAAACGGGTATTCAATATCAAATCATTGATAATTATTATAAAAACAAAGTAACCCGATACGACAGCTATGTTTTAGACAGAATTTGTTCAGCTTTAGAATGTGAGATTTCTGATATAATTGAATATATAAACGAAGAAAAATAACCCGTAACACTCGTTGTGAATGTTACGGGTTAATGTTTTATAGTTTTCAAGATAATATTTTATGAATTGACTATATCACTATTATTATCTTTCTTTTCTAATAAGGTTTTCCAATTTTTCGGAAAGCCTAAATGATACAAATCAATCACTTCATCATATTCTTTTATAAGATTATCCAATCCGATTAAAAATTGAATATTCCATTTATTTGCATCAGGGTACAAAAATTTGAGAACCAATATGTAATCAAAGATTCTATCTTTTAATTTATAAGAATAGTCTTTAGGCGTTGCAGGTATAGTACCGAATTTGTTATAATACAGTCTTGAATAATGCGCACAATAGTTTCTGATATTAGTGAAACACAACAACCAACTGCTTGCAATATCATCTGTCGTATTAAATAATTTTTGGGCTAAATATTTTTTGTCTGCTCTCAACATATCCGAATAGAAAAACGATAATTCTCCGGTTGAAAATAATTCAATAACAACCCACAACGGAAATTCTGAATTGTATTTCTCAATGTGGTGTTTTACAAAGAATTGTTTTTCATTGTGCTTTATTGCTTCCGCAATATGTTTTTCGAAACGTTCAACATTGTGTTTTTTATTAAAGTTGTTAGCATCCTTATATCCGAGAGGTCCATATTTTAACGAGTGATAATTTGATAGTTGTGTTCTTAACATCAACTCAATCTCTTCCACAACGCCAAAAACTAAATTTCTTAATTTTCTATCAAATTCATATATACGATACACGTTTTCAAATGTAGTGCCATCTTTATATGTTCCATCTTCTTGTTTAAACGGCAAAAAATATGCAGTAAGTCTATAATAGTTGATATTCTGTAATATAAATTGTGCTCTTGCTTCATTTTTTTACAACACAATTTCTACTTTTTATTTTCTCCAATTGTTCTTGAAAAGAATAAGGTTTTTTTACATCCATATAAACGCTCCTAAAAAAACAGCCGCCACTGGGACACATCGTTGAGAGGTGCGGGCGGTCTTATCAATATCATTATATGCATATTTGTATCAAAAAGTCAATAACTTTTTGCAATGTTTTTGGTGTTGGAATGATAATCAAAAAAAATACATTTCTACATACAAGTCATTTTTCTGCCTTCTCCACACAACTTCCCCAAATCCCATCTCTCGCATAGAAAAGTGTATAAACCACAACGAAAAAGAGTAAATTTTCGCTTTAAATTCGGGCATTTTTAGGGAATTAGTTTTGGGATTTTGAGGGGTTATGAGAATATTTATTTTGCTTTTCGGCAGGACTTTGTTCCTCAAAAGAAATCATTGATTTTATGGGGTTTGTGAGTTTTCCAGCCCTTCAAGTCCCGTCTCTCGCACCAAGACCTTGGTTATTTGACCAAGGTCTTTTTTCTTTGTCTTTCCCTTGCCAAAATGCGATTGAGCCCTTAAAAATCAAGAACTTTTGCGAAACAAACTTTCAAACCCTAAGTTCTTTTCGCAAGGACTTTCCTAAGGGTAAAATAATCATTCTCGGCACTCGAATGGCACTTTCGGGCACTCAGGAGCCGTAGAACACAATAAAATGTTAAAAAATACAAGAGGTACATTGAAAAGCAATGCAACCTCTTGCAAAAGTTTAATTGGATTTGCTCAATAGCAATTATGTAAAACAGTTTGGTACATTACCCTCTCGGTGGAAATGGGTCATTTCCATAAGAGTTCTTATTTCTTATTTGACCATTAGGACGATGTATCACAAGTTCTGATTTTTGGTTTTGCGATTTGTATATTTAAGACTCATTTTATTAGCGTGGTGATTGCGATATTATTAAGCCTAGTTGAAAGTTCAAAGTATTGACAACTTTAAAATCAACTGTTACAATATGGAAAACAAAGAAAGGCAGGTGGACAAAATGACAATGAATCTTAATTTCCGAAACAGGAGAGCCGTTTTGTCCGTTTGCGATTGATATAGTTTTTATCTTTTTGTAA
>JAZSCV010000061.1:0-64290 GCA_045530855.1 Acutalibacteraceae bacterium | reverse complement strand
AAATGTACATTTAATCTTAATTCTGAGCTTTTGGGTACAGATGGTTATCTTGTGATTGACAATAAGAAAATTAACCATACCAAAATACCTGCAGACAGAGTTGCAGAGATTTATAAGGGGCACGAGGTTGCATCTCATACCCTTACACATCCCTTTTTGGTAGGTATGGAAAAGGATGAGATTATCCGTCAGGTTGAAGAAGATATAAAAAATTTATCTGCGCTTGTAGGGTACAAGGTAAGAGGGTTTGCATACCCCGGTGGCGGTGTGAATTGTAGTGAGTTTGTGGCAGATGTACTCAGAACTTCCACCTCTGCGGAGTACGGCAGAACAACTCTTAGTACTTTTAACTTCAAGCCTCAAGAGTATCTTTATTTATTTAATCCTACAACTTCTCTTCTCAAGGAAAAGAGTAGACTTCTTTCTTTGTGCGATGAGTTTCTCAATAGTGAAAGTGATGAATTACAGCTTTTTTACATATGGGGTCACACATACGAGCTTGATGTTAATGATGATTGGCTCTTCTTTGAGAGTGTGTGCAAAAAGCTTGCAGGTAGGGAAGATATTTTATATTGCACCAATATAGAAGCGTTTGATTATATAAAAACCCATAGTTAATTTTTACGAAAAAATATCTAAAAAACTGTTGCATTTTACAAAATGTTGTGTTATTATACTTAGGTCTATGTGTGCGTTGTTACCCGAATAGGTGTCAACGGCAATTAATGGCAACATTAAAGCTGGCGGTCCGCTGCGGTTTATATCGGTATGAACGCTTGAAAAAAACGGAGGATTATTATGGACGCATTAAAACTCATTGCACAGGACAGCCTTAAGGCTGAGAAGCCTTCATTCGAAATCGGTGATACTATCCGTATCGGCGTTAAGATTCGTGAAGGTGAGAGAGAAAGAATTCAGGAATTCGAAGGCACAGTTATTGCTAAGAACGGTAGCGGTGTTTCCGAAACATTCACAGTTCGTCGTGTATCATACGGCGTAGGTGTTGAAAGAGTATTCCCAATTCACTCACCAAACGTTGCTGACGTTAAGATTGTTCGTCGCGGTAAAGTTCGCAGAGCAAAGCTCTACTACCTTCGCGACAGAGTTGGTAAGGCATCTAAGGTTAAGGAAAAAATCGGCTGATTTCAGTCGGAAGATTAGGGCAGATATATATTATCTGCCCTTTATTCTTATTTTTTCAAAAATTTACAATAATGACTTTCTTTTATAATAAAAAAAGAGTATAATATATCTATTCGTATTTAAGAGGTGATCCCTTTGCGTAAAATAGAAGAATATAGCATTTCTCTTTCCTCTGAAAACGAGGTCGCAGAAAAACCAAAAGCAAAAAAACAGAAGCTTACTGTGTTTGAGGTTTTCAGTGCAGGTGTGGCAGCTATTGTTGCTGTAACATTTCTGTTTCTTTTCTGCTTCAGAGTATTCAGTGTTGATGGTCCGTCGATGAAGCCTACGCTTCAGCCGGATGACAGAGTCGTTGTTTCAACAGTTGGCTATAAACCTAAAGCCGGCGATGTTGTTGTGCTTTCCGGTACGGATAGCTTGCAAAAGCCTATAGTTAAACGAATTATAGCCGTTGCAGGTGACGTTGTGGATATTAATTTCACAACAGGCGTGGTTACAGTTAACGGCAAAGAAGAACGCTATACAGATGACCTTACAACACAGCAGGCAGACATTGCTTTCCCTCTTACTGTTCCCGAAGGTACTGTTTTCGTTCTTGGTGATAACAGAGGGGTTTCCCTTGATAGTCGTTCAAGCAGAGTCGGTTGTGTGGACGAAAGAAAAATAGTAGGTAGAGTTTTATTCAGATTTTTCCCATTTGGTAATTGGACGGTAAAATAATTATGAGCGATAAAAAGAAATTTTCAGGTGATAATTCACCCATTTTAGAGGAAGTAATAATTGACGAAACAGCTGATGTTGAACAGTCTGTTTCTGAGGAAGAAATTGTTTCTGTAGAGGTTGCAGATGAAATGATTTTTACAGATATAGAAGATGAGAAACCTTCTGCTGTCTCTTCTACAGAGGAAGAGGTTTTAACAGATGTTGATTTAAAAAAAGACGAAAAAGATGGTAAAAAGAAGTTTTATTTATCTGTTTACGATTTAGTATCAGTTGTTATGAGCTCCTTTATCATTATTTCTGTTGTGTTTGTCTTTTTGTTCAGGCTTGTTGGTGTTGACGGTGAATCTATGACAGATACACTCCAGCATGGCGATTGGCTCCTGACAACAAATAAAACAGAATATGTGCAGGGTGATATAGTAGTTATTACACAAGATAACTATTTCCAGGCTCCGCTTATAAAAAGAGTTATTGCAGTAGGCGGTCAGACTATAGATATCAATTACGAAACTGCAACAGTTTATGTTGATGGTGTTGCATTAGATGAGCCATATGTGCGCGAAGATTATCTTGTTAAAAAGATGGACTACCGCGAATTTCCATACACAGTTCCTGACGGATTCCTTTTCTGTATGGGTGATAACAGAAATGGTTCATCAGATAGCCGTTCAAGTCTGGTAGGACCAATTGATGAACGACAGATATTAGGTAAAGCATTTGTGAGAATTCTGCCATTTGGCAACTTTGATATATACGATTATGAATGATGTTCAGAAACAAGTAGTTCAATGGTTTCCGGGTCATATGGCGAAAACTCGTAGGCTCATCAAAGAAAGCCTGCCTTTCGTAGACCTTGTTACAGAAATTGTTGATGCGAGAATACCCTTAAGCTCCTCAAATCCGGAGCTTAAGGAAATGATAGGTAACAAGCCTCGTATTGTTCTTCTTAATAAATGCGATGTTGCTGATGAAAAAACAACTGCACAATGGGTTCAGTATTATAAAGAAAACGGAATGTATGCTCTTCCTGTAGATTGTCGTTCAGGTAAAGGGCTTAATGCTTATTTGCCTTTGGTCCGCCAGGTGCTTAAGGATAAAATCAAACGCAACGCAGAAAAGGGCATGGCAGGTAAGCCACTCAGAGTTATGGTTGTTGGTATACCCAATACGGGTAAATCATCCTTTATTAACAAAATGGCAGGCAGAAACCGCGCAAAGGTTGCGGATAAACCCGGTGTAACTCGTTCCAACAGCTGGTTTGCAGTTGGTAGCGGTATAGAGCTCCTTGATACTCCAGGTGTTCTTTGGCCAAAGTTTGAGGATAAAGCTGTAGGTGACAAGCTCGCATTTATAGGTTCTGTTAAGGATGAAATACTTGATAGTGAAACAATGGCTTTGCGCCTCATAAATGTGCTTAAAAATGGCTATGCAGACAAAATAGCAGAGCGTTATAAAATCACAGGCTTTGAGGATAAGGCGGATTACGAGATCCTCGAAATGATTGGCAAAAAAAGAGGAATGCTTATTTCCGGCGGGGAAATAGATTATGAAAGGGCATCTGTTATGCTTCTCGATGAATACAGGGGCGGTAAATTAGGCAGACTTTCACTTGAATTTCCTGAATAAATAATATAAAATAAAACCTAAGGTGTGAGCCTTAGGTTTTATTTTTGAGGTGTTTTTATGCTTGATTTTTCCTATGAAATTGAAGCCCACGAAAATGGCTATAATGTTGTTTGCGGTGTGGATGAAGCGGGTAGAGGCCCTTTAGCAGGCCCTGTTTTTGCCGCGGCAGTTATTTTGCCCCAAAACTACACTCACGAAATTCTTAATGATTCAAAAAAACTTTCTGAAAAGAAGAGAGATATAGTTTATGACGATATCATAAGAGATGCAGTAGCATACTCCGTTGGTATAGCAACCGAAAAAGAAATTGACGAAATAAATATATTGAATGCAACTTTTCTTGCAATGAAAAGAGCGGTAGACGGCTTGTCAATCAAGCCTGATTTAGCGTATATCGATGGTAACCAATACCCTAAAACAGGGGTGAAAGAGGTAACGATTGTAAAAGGTGACAGCAAGTGTATGTCAGTTGCTGCCGCTTCAATTATAGCCAAGGTCAGCAGAGACAGATTTATGCTTAAAATAGCAGAGGAATATCCACAATATGAATTTGCAAAGCACAAAGGCTACGGCACTAAGCTTCATTATGAAATGATTGAAAAATATGGTGTATCACCTGTTCACAGAAGAAGCTTTCTTAAGAAAATATTAGGTGAGAATGCCTGATGAATTCAAGGTTATTGGGTGCATTTGGTGAACAGAATGCGGCACGATATTTAAGGCAACAGGGTTACGAGATTTTTGCGGGTAACTTTACATCATCCATAGGTGAAATAGACATAATTGCCTTTAAAGATAATATAATTTCTTTTGTAGAGGTAAAAACCCGTACAGAGGGTGCTATGTATAATCCTGCAGATGCTGTTGATTTTAAAAAGCAAGAAAATATTCGTAGCACAGCCTCTTCATATATCCGTAAGTATAAAATAGAGTATAGTTATCGTTTCGATATTGTTGAGGTAATAGTTGATAAGAATAGCAAAATAAAAAGCATAAATCACATAAAGAATGCGTTTTGAGGTTTTATGAATATATTTGATTTGCATTGTGATACCATAGGGGAGTGCTATAAGCAGGGTAAGTCACTTTTTAAGAATGACTTGCATCTTGATATTGAACGCTGTATGCAATATGATTCTTATACACAGGTGTTTGCTGTGTGGATTCCTGATGAGTATCGCAATAGAACAGCAGTAGAATATTTTGATAATGTTTCTGATTTCTTTTATAATGAATTAGATAAAAACAGTAATTACATATCATTATTTACCAAAAATAAGAATACACCTGTGAAGGCGGTGCTTTCTGTAGAAGGTGCATCTGCCTGCGCAGGTACAATTGAAGGGCTTGAGCATCTATACAATAAAGGTGTAAGGCTTATTACGCTCACCTGGAACAGTAATAATGAAATTGGTGGCGGAGCATTTTCCGAGGGTGGGATTACGCCTTTTGGAAAAGCATTTATAGAAAAATGCGAAGAATCAGGAATAGTAATGGATGTATCTCACCTGAACCGCGAAAGCTTTTGGGATTTTGTTTCGTTAAGCAAAAAGCCCTTTGTTGCAAGCCACTCTAATGCTGATATAGTAGGAAATTACTATGCACACCATAGAAATCTTACAGATGACCAGATACAAGTCATAAAACAGCGCAAGGGACTTATAGGTTTGAATTATTGCCTTGATTTTATTGAAACAGAAGACTATAAGGGAATCGATGCCTTGAAGAATCAGATTGATTATTTTGTGCAATCAGGATGCGAAAAAATAATTGCTTTAGGGAGTGATTATGATGGATGTGAAATTCATAAAGACCTTTGCGGTGTGGAAAAATTGGATAAAGTTTATAACGCACTGATCAATGATGGGTATAGTAAAAACTTAATAGACGATATATTTTATGGTAATGCTCAAAGATTTTTTGAAAGCACTAAAAAAAGACCTTAACAACCGCGGTTGTTAAGGTCTTTTACTAATTAATATAATTGTGAGTTAGCTACTGCATTCTTCACATTTTTTGCGATTGTTTCTTCAAGTCTATCTGCGAAGAAGTCAATAATTATTTCACTTCTCTTGATTTCCTTTGAAACGTTTTCGTAAACTTCATCAAAGTATGCGTTGTAATCCTCAGAACCTAATGCTGCACGGATATCGCTCTGCCATTTCTGCTGGCTGTCTGCACCCTTGAAGTACATAATGTGATAACCATAGTCTGTTTTGATGATACCTGTATCGCCTACTTTGTGCTTTGCAAGAGCCCAATCAAGGAACTCTGGAACATACTGTGATGTTGATGTGATATCTTCGTAAAGACCGCCTGTTTCTTTTGAACCGGGATCGTCTGTGTGTTCATTAACGAGCTTGATGAATGAATCTTCTGTTGCTTCGCCGTCTTTCCACTGTTTGAGAAGCTTATCTGCTTCTGTTTTTGCTTTTGCGAAGTTAGCTTCAATTTCTTCGTTTGAAAGTGTGACTGATTCACCCTCGGCATTTTCTTTGCTTGTTTTTGCTTCAACAAGAAGGTGACGAACGTCTGCACCTGCTGTTGCTGTATCCTTGTGTGCAGGAACAGTCATAAGAACAATGTAGAATGCTTCCTGTTCTTCAGCATCAAAGATACCCATCTGGCCTGCTTTTCTTGAAGCATCGAATGTCCAATCAGCAAATTTTTCTGAAATACCTTCTAAGTTTGATTTTGTTAAATTCTCTGCAAGTGTTGCAGCATCATCTGCGTAAGAAGATGCATATGACGGTGGAGCATACTTCTTTGCGGCTGCAATAAAGTCAGCCTCTGTAGTAGCCTCTGCCTTGAAGGCTTCTGCACGAGTTTTTGCTTCAGCCTTTGTGTAAACAGGATCTTTGGAATCTTCAGTAGCTTCTGCATAAGAAACTGTGAAGTATCTGAAGCTTGCAATATCGATTTCGTCTCTGTGCTTTGCATAGTATGCATCAACATCTTTATCTGTAATGCTTTCCTGTGCGTTTTTCTGATACCACTCAATATAGTACTGAGCAATGCTGTCTCTCTCTAAAAGCTCTCTGTAAAGCTTTTCGTTAAGACCTTCACCACATGCTTTTGCAATGAAGTTATCAAGAGCATAGTCGCTTTTTTTTGCTTTATCAGCAAGCTCTTTAACTGCATCATCGATTGATGTCTGCATTTCTTTCTTTGTTTCTTCGGTTAATTCAAAGCCTGCTTTCTTTGCTTCTTCGCTCATAGCCTCTTTGTAAAGCTTTTTGACAAGGAAGCCTCTTTCAGGTGCGCTGTGCTTGAAGTAATCTGCCCATGTTTTTACTCCTTCTGGAGCATCGTCACCCGGGTAGTCCTGTTCAGCGGGATCAACTGTAGTATTGAAATATGTTGAACCATAGCCTGAATATTGCTGGTCGTACTGCTGAGATGTGTTGCATGCCTGGTTGTAAAGCACATTGTAATAATAGTTGTATTCAGCAACTGTAAGCTTTTCATCACCAAGTGTAGCAGCTGTAAGTACCTTCTGAGGAACACAGAACACTTCTGTAAGAACCTTTGCACTACCGTAAAGAACAATGCCTACCAACAAGACTATGCAAATAACCTTTGTGAGGATTCTCATTACCTTGTCAGCTTTGCCTGATTTTTTCTTCTTGGCAGCTTTTGCAAGACGCTCCTTGCGCTGCTCACGATAAATTTCGGCATTTGTTTTGATTTCATTGTTTGCCATAAATTTTTCATCCTTTGCTTTCTTTTCTTGCACACACTTTGGAGTGGTGTGTAAATATCATTCCTATTCTATAACATTAATCAAGATTTTACAAGTGTTTTTCATTAATTTAGTCAGTTTAAAGGTATTAATTTTAAAACGTTTAAAATTTGTTTATATTTATAATGCTCAGGTGTTTGACATCAGGCCGTTTTTCGTGGTATTATAATTCGTAATTAAAATTACAAATAAGGCAGAGTGCCGTTTATATATTTTTTGGAAATGGTGTATATATGAAAAGTTTTTCAAGAAACAAAAAAATAGTGATAAGTGTGGCAGTTGTTCTTGTAATTGCTCTTGTAGCTGTGTTGGTGTATCCCTTTTTGTTTAAGGCTGATGCTAAAAATTTTATGTATGGTGATGCATCAACTGCACAAGGCTTTGATAGAGATGCTTTTGATATTTCCTTTGGCGAAAAATCTGAATTTTTATTCAATAGCCAAAATTCTGCTTTTGCTATATTTTCTGCCGGTGGTAAAACTGTTTTTTCATCCCATAGCAAAGATGCCGCAGATAATTCTCTTGCAACTGTACTTGATATCAGATTGAGAGATAAAAAAGGAAATTCCTATTCAATGGATTCCGCAACGAACAGTGTTGCTTTCGGAACATTTGAAGTAACTGATAAATCAAAAGCATCATTTACTGTTATATATAATTTCTATACTGATAAAAAAATGGTGAAAACAGCGCAACAGGATGGTGGTGTGTATGCATCTGTACCTGTTACATTCTCTCTTGAAAGTGGTCAACTCAATGTATCAGTTGATGTTGGTGCAATAAAACTGCCTGACAATTTATTTTTGGAAAAAATATCTATTTTGCCGGGTTTGTTTTCTGTTAAGGATGGGTACAAAAATACTTTCTTTACAGTGCCTGATGGATGTGGTGCCCAAATAGATACTAGCGCTGTTACACAAAAGCCTGTCTCACTTAGCTTGAGTATGTATGGTGAAGATGTTTCACTTTATGATTACAACAAGGGAGCAATATTACCATTTTTCGCCTTGACCAAAAGCGGTACAACAGTCAATGTTCTCATTGAAGATGGTGATGCATTGTCTGAGGTGGTTTGCAAAAAATTCGAGAATGGTGGAGGGTACCTTTACAATACATTCACAACAACATTATGCGGTGTGCGTAATAACAGGTTTGTAAAGGGTGAGGAGTATAAAGGTGTTGTTTCTCAAACCTACATTTTCAACGAAACTGATTGCGACTATAATACAATTGCGGCTCAGGTCAGAGATAATCTTTCTGAACGCAATTATCTCAGTACATCATTGAACAGTAATTTTAACGATTTCCCGTTTTTTATAAATGTTGTTGGTAGTGTGGACGGTAAAACACCCCTTACCACATATGAAGATGCGGCGGAAATAACAGCACTTTTGAAATCAAGAGGTGTAAGAAATATCGCGTTAAGATTTTCAGGCTATGGGAAAAATGGTCTTGAATCAACTGCAAGCGAAATTGGTATGCTGTCAAAATCCTTAGGCGGCAGAGATGCTTTCGTAACATTGAACGACGAAATAAAAGAGCAGGGTAATGAGTTTTATTTTGATGCGAATATTTTAACGGGTAATTATCCCACAAGGAATATGGTGGAGATATATAACGAAACATCGCGCTTGGTGGGAAGCTTACCAAAGTCATTTTCTTTGGCAACAGTTTCTAAAATCAAGGAAAATACCGCGAGCACATACAAATTTGTATCACAATACGAAACAGCTAATGTATGCTTGAATGATGCATCCTCAATGCTGTATACAGATCTTGTAGAAAACAAGAATCGTCAGACAATGCTTGATGAAATAGTTGGTAAGGTTGGCGCGTTGAGTGCGTCGGGAAGCCTTATGACAGCTTATCCTGCGGCTTATTTGCTCAAACACGCGGATGCGGTTTTTTCCACACCTAATACAGCTTCCTGTGAAGGAGTTTCCGGTGTTAAAGCAGTTCCTATACTACAAATTGTTCTTCACGGAAGTGTAGTATATGGTAGTATGCCGATTAATGTTTCTAACTTATCTTTTGAAGACTCTTTACTTAAATGTGTTGAGTTCGGTTGCGTGCCGACCTTCTTGTTTACCCACAGCGGAGCTACGAGTGTAAGCTATAGCTCTTATGCAACACAGACCGCAAAGCTTTATTCCAAAGCAAAACAGCTTATGCCTGTTATGGGGATGAAAATTACTTCACACGAAGAGGTTACGGAAGGTGTTTACAAAATAACATATGATTATTCTAAAGTTGTGTATGTTAACTACAATCCGTCTTTAGTTGAAATTAACGGTATTATGGTGTCTGCAAAGGATTTTGTGGTTATATAAATATTGTTCTCTCTCGGGTGGTTTGTCCGGGAGAGATTTTCTTTTATAATAATGTTATCTTTTTAACAAAAAGTATTTGCATTTTATTGTATTTGTGATACAATGATCGGGTAAGCAATTCAAGAAAGGATGAAAATAATGGACTACAAAATGGAATTAACTCCCGAACAGTCCGCCATTCTTAATGGCGAAAAAGGGGAAGTAATGGCAAAGGTTATGAAGACCCTTGTTATGTACGGTGAAGCATTTGGTGCAACAAAGATGATTCCCGTTACAAGCGAAAAAGGTCACCTTGTTACAAGCTTCGGTCTTAAGGTTATGAGCCCTGTTTATGATCTTATGGATCAGCTTATTGATGCAGGCATTACATCAACACAGAAATTCTCTGTTGACCCAAAGCCTGTTGACCCAAAGGTTCCGTCAAACTTTGCAAAGAATCTTGTTTTTAACAAATTTATGTACACTAAGCAGGAAAGCTATAATGAACAGCTCAGAAAGCTTGGTCTTTTAAGTGATGATGCTTATACATGTACTTGCTATATGGATGAGGTTGGTAACACGCCTAAAAAGGGTGACATCCTTTCATGGGCAGAGTCCAGCGCGGTTGTATATGCAAACTCAGTTCTCGGTGCTCGTTGTAACCGAAACTCAGGTATTATTGAGCTTTTCGGTTCTATCGTTGGTTGCGTTCCTTATTTCGGTCTTGTTACTGATGAAGGCAGAAAGGCAACTTGGATTGTTGAAGTTAAAACAACTAAGAAGCCTGAAGCACAGATTCTCGGTAGCGCTATCGGTATGAAGGTTATGGAAGATGTTCCTTATGTAAAGGGTCTTACAGATTGGATCGGCACAGAGCTTGATGATGCTACAAAGTCATACCTTAAAGACTTCGGTGCCGCAACAGCGTCAAATGGTGCGGTTGGTCTTTACCACATTGCAGGTCTCACACCTGAAGCAGTTGAGCAGGGAGAGAGCCTTATTGCAGAAAATGCTCAGGTTTATGTTATTGATGATGCAGAGCTTGAGAGAGTTTACAAGTCATATCCTGTTATCTGGAAGAAAAAAGACAAAGCACCTCAGCTTTGCTTTATCGGATGTCCTCATCTTTCACTTCAGCAGCTTAAAGAGTGGACAGACAGCGTTTGCGAAGGTCTTAAGAAAAGCGGCAGAAAGAAAGTTACAATTCCAACAGTGTTTACAGCAGCTCCTGCTGTTTGTAAAGCATTCAGGGCGACTGATTATGCTGCAAAGCTTGAAGCAACAGGTGTAACACTCAGCGATATTTGTCCTCTCATGTATATGAACAACCCACTTGCTAAAATGGGTAGAGTTATTACTAACTCAAACAAGCTTCGTACATACACAACATCTCGTTACTACACAAGCGATGAGATTCTTGACATAATCACAAAGGGGGCAAAATAAGATGAAAACTTTTAAAGGTCGTCCCGTTGTACCGGGCACAGCAGAAGCAACAGCACTCGTTTCACACGGCGGTTTTAATACACTCGCTTCATTCCAGAATGCTCTCCAGTTTGATAAGGAAGAGGATAAAACAGCAAAATGTGGTGACCAGAACAACCCTGATATTTACAAAATGCCTATGGGTGGCTCTGCACTTTGCCTTCCTCAGACTATCGGTTCAACTACAGGTGGTATGGTTCTTTATTGTGCAAAGGTTTTAGGTAAGTGTCCTGCGTGTATGCTTTTCTCTGAGCATATAGATTCACTTGCAGCTGCAGGTGCAATCCTCGGTGCAGTATGGACAGATACACCAATGCCAACAATCGACTGCCTTGGTGAGGAATTCCTTAATACTGTAAAAACAGGTGACAAAATTAAAGTTTACGAAGACGGTACAGTTGAGATTCTTTAATAACATATTGCAAAATAAAACACGCGCAGGATTCGACATGAATCTTACGCGTGTTTTTGTCTGTTAGGAAACAATTTTATGTGTATCTCCATCAGAGCCTCCACTGCATACAACCGTTACGGTAGCGTATGTTTTGTTAGTGTTTTTTGTGAAATTAACTCTCAAACTGCCATCACCGGGGCAACACGGAATCGTGTTGTCGGAAAGGGCATCTTTTAATTGTGCTTGGGTGAAATTATTTGATATTGTTACATAACCACCACTATCGTCATCAGATGCTGCTATAATGACAGCGGCATTTTTATTGTAAGAGTTCTTCATAGCCCATATTGTAAGGTCGGATTCTAATTTTCTGGTTACAACTCTACAAATTTTTATTCGGTTATTTTTTTGGACCGATGAAAATACGGGAACAGCAACAGCCACAAGTATACCCATTACAGCAACAACAACAATCAGTTCTATAAGCGTAAAGCCCTTTTTTGTTCGTAGAAATTTATACATAAAAAAACCTCCTGAAAAAGAGTTGTAAACTATATTAATAACAATATATCACATTTTTTTCTGCTTGTAAACCTTGAAAATAAAACACAGGATAGCGTGCCATCCTGTGTTCAAAATTGTTTGTGTAATTAAATTAGATAATACCCTGAGCCATCATAGCATCAGCAACCTTGATAAAACCTGCAATGTTTGCACCTGCAACAAGGTCATAGCCAAGACCATATTTTTCTGCAGCATCTGCAGAGTTGTCGTGGATTTCTTTCATAATCTGCTGAAGTCTTGCGTCAACTTCTTCTGCAGACCAGCTGTATCTCATTGAGTTTTGACCCATTTCCAGGGCAGAAACAGCAACGCCACCAGCATTAACAGCCTTTGAAGGAGCAACAACCTTAACATTTTCTTTAAGGAATTCGAGGGCATCGTTTGTCGTAGGCATATTAGCTACTTCGATGTAGTACTGTACGCCATTTGCAACAAGCTTCTTTGCTTCGTCCATATTAATTTCGTTCTGTGTAGCGCAAGGCATAGCAACATCAACCTTAACACCCCAGGGCTTTTCACCCGGATGGAACTCTGCACCGAATTTGTCAGCATAATCCTGAACCTTATCACGGCCTGAAGCTCTCATTTCAAGTAAGTATTCAATCTTCTCATCTGTGCAGATTCCGTCTTTATCGTAAACATAACCATCAGGACCTGAGATTGTAAGAACCTTACCGCCAAGCTCAGAAATTTTCTTTGCTGCACCCCAAGCAACATTGCCGAAGCCTGAAAGAGCAAAAGTTTTACCTTTAATATCTTCACCGAAGTGCTTGAATACTTCGCAAGCATAGTATGTAGCGCCATAGCCTGTTGCTTCAGGACGAACAAGTGAGCCACCGTAAGAAAGACCCTTACCTGTAAGAACCCCGTTTTTGAATGCACCTTTGATTCTTCTGTACTGACCATAGAGGTAACCGATTTCTCTGCCACCAACACCGATATCGCCTGCAGGAACGTCAACGTCAGGACCGATATGTCTGTAAAGCTCTGTCATAAAGCTCTGGCAGAAACGAAGTATTTCCATATCACTCTTGCCGCGAGGGTCAAAGTCAGAGCCACCCTTACCTCCGCCGATTGGTAAGCCTGTAAGGCTGTTTTTGAAAGTCTGCTCAAAAGCAAGAAACTTCATAATACCTGAATAAACTGATGGATGGAAACGAAGACCGCCCTTGTAAGGACCTATAGCACCATTGAACTGAATTCTGTAGCCTGTGTTAACGTGAACTTTTCCGTTGTCATCTGTCCATGTAACGCGGAAAGTAATCTGTCTTTCAGGTTCAACAATTCTTTCAAGCAAAGAACTTCTTTCGTATTCGGGATGTTGTTCAATAACGGGTGCAAGAGAAGTTAAAACCTCAGTTACTGTCTGCACGAACTCAGGCTCGCTTGCGTGTTTTTTTGCAACATCGTCAATTACTCTTTGAATATAACTCATTGTCAGCACTCCTTTTGTTGCGTAGCAATAATTTTAAACGTTTCTATATAGAAACTGAATTTAATACGCCAATTATTTTATACCGATTAAGTCGAAAATGCAATAAATTTGTAAGTGGATGTAAAAATATTGTATCTTTTAACAAAAATAGGTATTTCTCAAAAATATTTTTTTGCAAATAGTAACATTTCAAAACCCCGCAAACGGCGGTGAATAGCCATTCACCGCCGTTTGCGGCTGTTTATAGCGTGTGAAAATATATGCATTTTGTTGTGAAAATATGCACAAAAAAGAGAGAGCAATCTTTAATGTAAAATAGTTTGTTTTTGTTGAAAAGGGAGGTGATGATATGGTATAATTAAAAAAATGCCAAAAAGGTAGGTAAATGCAATGCAAAATTATTTAATTAATCCAAATCAAAGAATATCAAAAATTAATAAAGATATATATGGTACATTTTCCGAGCACCTTGGCAGATGTATTTATGAAGGTACATTTGTGGGTGCTGATTCACCAATACCGAATGTTAATGGTATGCGTAAGGATGTTGTTGAAGCACTTAAGGAAATGGGTCTTCCGGTACTTCGTTGGCCGGGTGGCTGCTTTGCTGATGAATACCATTGGAAGGATGGTATTGGTCCTAAAGAAGGACGTAAGAAAATGATTAACACCCATTGGGGTGGTCTTGTAGAGGACAACTCCTTCGGAACACACGAGTTTTTTGAACTTTGCGAGCAAATCGGTTGCGATGCATATGTTAATGGCAATGTAGGTAGTGGCACCGTTCAGGAAATGAGTGAATGGATTGAATATATGACTTTTGATGGCATTTCTCCTATGGCAGAGCTCCGTAAGCAAAATGGAAGAGAAAAACCATGGAAATTGAAATATTTCGGTGTTGGTAACGAAAATTGGGGCTGTGGTGGCCATATGCTTCCTGAATTTTATGCTGACCAATACAGACGTTATGAAACCTATGTCCGTGATTATTACGGCAACGAACATATTTACAGAGTAGCTTGTGGTCCAAATGCTTTCGATTTTAACTGGACAGAGGTTCTTATGAAAAAAGCTGCAAGCCGACTGAATGGTCTTTCTCTACACTATTACACAATTCCTACAGGTGACTGGGGACACAAGGGTGCTGCTCTTACATACACAGATGATGAGTATTATGCAACAATTTCAGCGGCATACAGAATGGAAGAGCTTGTGCGCCGTCACACAGAGATTATGAATCATCATGATCCGGAAAAGAGGGTTGACCTTATCGTTGATGAATGGGGTACATGGTATGATGTAGAAGAGGGTACAAACCCGGGCTTCTTATATCAGCAAAGCACAATGAGAGATGCTCTTGTTGCAGGTCTTACCTTGAATATTTTTAACAAGCATTGCGACAGAGTACGTATGGCTAATATTGCTCAGACAGTTAACGTATTGCAGTCTGTTATCTTAACAGATGGTGAAAAAATGCTTTTGACACCAACCTATCACATATTCAAGCTTTTTAAAGATCATTCGGAAAATACATTGTTAGGTAGCTTCCTGACTACAGATTACCTTGAAGACAAAAAGACTCCTGTGTTAACAGAAAGTGCTTCCGTAAAAAAAGATGGCACAATTATTTCAACTATCTCTAATGCATCATTAACAGATGTTGAAGAAATTAAATGCCAGATCGCCGATTCAGCTGTTTCTTCTATTGAGGCAGAAATTGTTACAGGTAACGCTCGTGACTACAACTCTTTTGAAAAATCAGATGTTGTTGCTACACAGAAATTTACAGATTTAACAGTAACTGCAGATGGATTTATTGCAAAAATACCACCATGTAGTGTTGTTAAGTTTATTATAAAATGATGGTTACAGAGTGTAAAAAATGCCTTCTGCTCGAAAGTGCAGAAGGCGATATGCTTAATTTGATTAAAGAGAAAATATCAAAGCTTTCACCTGAAGAAAAAGTGTCTCAGGATGTGTATGAAAGTAGATTGAATTACTGCAAAAGCTGTGACAACCTGATTTCGGGAATGTGTCTGAAATGCGGTTGCTATGTAGAATTCAGAGCATCATTCAAAAAACAGAATTGTCCGGATGTTGCCAACAGAAAATGGTAAAGGATTTGCATAAAATTCCCTGAACTTGACAACAATATTGTATTATATTAAAATGAATAGATACTGTCTATTTGAAAGTAATTGTTTCGAAAGGAATTTATTTTATATGATAAAACCCGAAAACAGAAACTGTTTTGAGTATTTTTGCGATTGTACTAAGGATTTCGGCGTATACGATGTTGCTGAAAGCTTTGGTAATCTTATAAGCCGTAAAAAATTTATTAACGATGTAGAATCCGTTGCAGGTTATCTTCATAGTAAAAATATAAAAAAAGGCGATGTTGTAACAATTTTTATGCCAAACATCGTTCAGTGTTTTGTTGCTTTTTATGCGATTAATCGTTTAGGTGCAATTGCAAACATTGTTCATCCTCTTACTCCTGCAGACTCACTTGAGGAAATTATTAAAACAACACACACAAAGGCAATATTTGTTTTTGACCTTATAATGGAGCCATATGTTGAAACCTTGAGAAAACTTAACAGGCTCGTTATTGTTTGCTCTTCCTCTGACTACGCACCGGCAGTGAAAAAACAAGCACTTAAGGTTTTTGAAAGGATAAAAGTTAAATCCAAAGCACCATCATCCACTACAGCAAATTTCCGTACAATAAGCAACCTTTCATTTAAAGCACCGAAGGTTGAGGGTAATGGTGAAGATGATGCTGTTTATCTTCACGGCGGTGGCACAACAGGTAAAAGTAAGACTATTCGTCTTTCCAATAATAACCTTAATGAACTTGCACATAAGCTCAGTTATTTAGATGAGCCTCATGCACCCGGTGAAGAATTTTCATTGATTGTTCTTCCTTTATTCCATGCCTTTGGTTTAGGTGTTGCGCTCCATTTCAGTATGTGTGCAGGCTTTACATGTATCGGTATGCCATCCTTCTCTGCCGATAAAGCTAATAAATACATTAAAAAGCACAATGTAACCTATATTGTTGGTGTTCCTGCTATGTACAAGAAAATGTATGAGGCATCTAATTTTGATGGCGAACACCTTAAAAAACTCCGTCTTTTATGGGCGGGTGGTGATATTGTAAGTGATACATTTATGAATGCCTTTAACTCAAAGCTTGCAAAATGGGGTGCTAAAGGCAGATTATACAGAGGCTATGGTCTTACTGAAGTTTCTTCTGTGTGCACTGCAAATGTGCGCGGTGCTAATAAAGAAAACTCAATCGGTAAACCTCTTGATGGTTTGACTATTGAAATCTGGGATGAAAATAAAAATAAACTTCCACCAAATACCATAGGTGAAATTGTTATAACAGGCTCAACTGTAATGCAAGGCTATTATAATAGCGATGACGAAGGTATTTATGTTGATGATGAGGGCAAGCGTTGGGTTCTTTCAGGCGATTTAGGCTATGTGGATGAAGACGGTTACTTTTTCTTTACAGGCAGAAAGAAACGAATGATAATTATTTCGGGCTATAATGTGTATCCTAACGATATTGAACAGGAAGTTCTCAAGCTCGATTATATTAACGAGGCCTGTGCAGTACAGGGCTATATTGATTCAAAGCCTGTAATCAAGCTTTTCGTTTCGCTTACAGAGCCAACAACACACCCCGAGGAAACCCGCAAATGCATTATGGAATACTGTAATGCAAAGCTCGAAAAGTTCTCAAGACCTACAACGGTTACCATTCTTGATGCTTTGCCGAAAACAAAAATGGCTAAAATTGACTTTATGAAGCTTACTGATACACCGCCTACACCTCAACCAACAAAAAAGGAAATAAGGGAAGAGAAAAAGGCTACCCGCGAAATGGAAAAGGTGGCAGACAGAGCAAGTAAAGAAGCTGAAAGGCAAGAAAAGGAAGAGCGTGAAGCAGCCGAGAAAGCTAAGGAAAACCAGAAAAATTTGAGGGATTAATATGGCTAATCGAATAAAGGATATTTTAAATAAAGTAAAAAATAATCCGTTTGTTGCAGTGCTTTCTGTAATAGTTGTTGGTATAGCGGTTTTTGTTACATTTACACTTTCAAAGGCTGTGGATACGAGAATTCAACAGATTGAAAATGCAAAAACAACAGAGCAAACAACTGCAGAAAAAATTCCTGAAAAGGAAGAAACTAAGTCTGATAATAATGTTAAAGTAGGTGTGTTGAAAAAATATACCGATAAAATTCAGACAATTAAAGTTACAAAAGAAGTAAACCGAATTGCAGTAAATGTTGAGTATATAAGTGAACAGGCTCTTTTAGAGGAACACTACGCGGAGAATGCTTTTACTGTAGATGTTATTCCTGTTTTCTGTTTTTATGTTAATAATGGTACACAGGTTGAGCTTCCCGGTGAACTCAGATTTTTAAATGATGGCAAAACGGTTGCATATTACCTTTCCAAAACTGATGATTTTGCAAATATTATGTCTTTAATCGAGAATACAACAATTACTCTCGAGAACATTATGAGCAATCCTTTCAATGTTTACCTTACTCACAAATCAAAGGATGGGGTAGGCAAAACCATTTTCGGAACATATGGCCAGACTGTAGAGCAGTTTAAAGCCGCCCATTTATCCGTTCCTGCAGATGTTGTAGATTTGAATGATGATATCAAGGAAGTAAAAACAACAGTTGCAGATAAATTTATCTGGGTAGATGTTTATTTTAAGGATGAAGATGCTTACAATAAATACAATAGCAAAGAGCAATCCAACTTTATTTACTTTGGTTTTGAAAAGGGTGGTAAGCTTTACAAGTGGAATTTCCTTGTAACAGAATACGATAGCCTTAATATGCTTCGTTGTAAGTTCGATGAGATTTCATTAACAGAGCTTCTTAAGGAGATGGAAGCAGAAAAAATAACTGTTAAGCAGTTCTTTGAAGATTATGATATTGGTGTATGGTGTTCGGATTATAAAGTGGAAACAGACCTTTTCTGTATAAATGAATCAACAGATGTCAGAGAAAGACTAAAAAAATCCACAGCACAGAACGAGGTTACAACAACACAACAACAAAATTAATTTAAAAGCCTTATCAACATTTGTAGTTGATAAGGCTTTTTTCAATTAAGTAGATAAATACTGAAGTTCAGAACAGTTGCGAAAGCTACCCATATAACATATGGTATCATAAGATATGCAGCACTTTTCGATATTCTGTAGAATTCAACTGTTGTTGCTACGATGAGAATTAAAAGTATAATAATCCATACAAATGCAAATAAATATGCCTGTAAATTAAAGAATATAAAGCTCCAGCAGAAGTTGAAGAACAGCTGTGCGTAATAAAGTACCCGGGCCCGTTGTTTGGGAAAATCAATTTGTGTAATATCTATAATGTAGGCGCTTATTCCCATTAAAATATACAGTGCGGTCCACACTGTGGGGAATAGCCACGATGGTGGCATAAATACGGGCTTAACTGCAGTTTGAGAAAAAATTTCAACACCATCCTGCGTAAGTAGTCCTGATACAAGCCCCACAGCTATCGGGATAACAAGATTTTTCAACAACTTTTTAAAATCAATATTAAGTACCATAAAACACCACCCATAAACATTTTCTTTTAATTATATTCGTAGAATGGTGATTTATGCTAAAACAAAATGAGCTGTAAAAAAACGCTCTTTTTTTTACAGCTCGTTTTATCTGATTAATTTATCACTCTTCCTGAGCTATGAATCTGCCCATCAAAACACCCATAACAGATGCCATCATAAGGCCGCGCGTCCAACCGGAGGAGTCACCAAGGCAATGAAGACCCTTAACACTTGTGTTGAGATTATCATCCATCTTAATTTTGTTTGAGTAGAATTTCAATTCAGGGGAGTATAACAAAGTTTCTGTTGAAGCAAAGCCGGGTACAACGTGGTCAACAGCCTGAATGAAGTTGATAATATTTGTCATTGCTCTGTATGGCATAGCGGCGGTAATATCACCTGCAACAGCATCGGGGAGTGACGGCTTGAGGTTTGATTGTGCAAGCTCTTTAGGCCATGTTCTTTTTCCGTCAAGAATATCACCGTAGCGTTGCACGAGGATATGACCTGCACCAAGCATATTTGTAAGCTCACCAACCTTTTGAGCATATTCAATAGGTTGATTAAATGGATAATTGAAATTGTGAGAGCAAAGGATAGCAACATTTGTGTTGTTGGATTTTTTCTCTTTGTAGGAGTGGCCATTAACAACAGCAAGGTCGTTATCGTAATTTTCCTGGCTTACAAATCCACCGGGATTCTGGCAGAAGGTACGCACCTTGTTTTTGAATGGCTTAGGGTAACCGATGAGCTTGGATTCGTAAAGCACGCGGTTAACCTTTTCCATAACCTCGTTGCGCACCTCAACGCGTACACCAATATCAACTGTGCCTGCCTGGTGCTCAATGCCGTGCTCATTGCATAGCTTTTCTAACCAGTCGGCACCACGGCGGCCTGTTGCAACAACTATTTTTTCAGCGTCTATTTGCCGGTGGTCGTTACCTTTACTTATGTAAACACCTTTACATACGCCGTTTTCAATAATAATATCGTTACACTCGTAGCCAAACATCATATTCACATCGTTGGCCTTTAAGTGATTTTCAATTTCAAGGTAAAGTGTCTGTGCCTTTTCTGTACCTAAATGACGGATAGGGCAGTCAACAAGCTTTAAACCTGCCTGAATTGCATTTTTACGAATTTCTTTAACCTCTGCATCGTTACTAATGCCTTCAATATGCTCATCAGCACCAAATTCAAGGTATATTTTATCTGTATAATCAATTAAATCCTGTGCAAAATCTTCGCCAATAAGAGTAGGAAGGTCACCACCAACCTCATAGCTTAACGAAAGTTTGCCGTCAGAGAATGCGCCTGCACCTGAAAAGCCTGTGGTAATATGGCAATAAGGCTTGCAGTTAACACATTGCTTTGTTTTTGCTTTAGGGCAACTGCGTTTTTCTACAGGCTGACCTTTTTCAATAATAAGAATAGATTTTTTACTGCCTTTTCTTCTCATTTCAAGGGCTGTAAAAATACCGGCAGGGCCTGCGCCTACGATAACAACATCGTATTTCATTAAATTCATCCTTTACAGGTGCGCTTGTAATATGAATCTTGCACCTTGTGTATTTTCTGGTTATGTATCAAATTTATACTAACCAATTAATTTTAATATTTTTTTACGCATTTGTCAATGGATGTTGTTAGTTACTTGAAGATTTTAGTTAAAATTTACATTTCTTTGTGCTTGTAGGATAAAAACAGCTCTTCTGCTTCCTCTGTATATTCACCATCTGAATTTTCTAAAATAAGTGGCTTTTGTATTCTGAAGCCGGGTGCAGAGCCTTTTTTACCCTCTACTAAAACGAGGCTGGGCTCTTTGCCAATACGCTGAATAACCTCACGCATTGATTTAGGTTCGATTTTAAATTTGCGCATAGCGGCAAAAATATCAGGTAATCTTTCGGGTCTTTGGCAAATACAGAATCTGCCACCGAATTTAAGCAAAAGAGCAGCAGCTTCTGACGCATCCTCAAGAGTACAGGTGAATTCGTGGCGTGCATTTTTGTAGTCCTCGCCCTCGTTTACAATACCTGTGCCAAGCTTTTTGTATGGCGGGTTAATGCTTACAATATCGTAATATTCATTTGGAAGAACACCTTTTAAACTCCTTAAATCATTGTGAACAAGCTTGATCTTGTCGGTAAGGTTGTTTTCAGTAAGTGTTTTTGTGAATAGCTCAACTGCAGTTTCCGAAAGCTCCACCCCAACAATCTCTTTAGGCTTAAAATCTCTTTGCCAGAGAAGGGGGATTATGCCGTTGCCTGTGCCAAGGTCACAGCATTTATCCTTGTGACGAGGGGCACAAAATGAAGCAAGCACAATAGCATCTGAGGTGAAAATATGTGCTTCACTTACGTATATATTCAAATTTTTAGCAAGTGCTTCTGTTCGTTCTTTTCGGGATGCCATAAAAAACTCCTTATGCTAAGATTGATTACATAATCTATTTTAGCATAAGAAGTGTTTTTTTACAATGTGAAAAATTGTGATTGGGAATAAAGCGATATACTCGCTATGCTCGTACGATATAATTAACAATTTGTTAATTACGATATATTTGCTTCGCAAATGCGATATAATATAAATCCATATTTCTCGTGCCGATAGGCACATATCGCACCTAAGGTATATCGTATCGTAAGATATATCGCAAATCCAAAGGATTTATATCGCTGCAAAGCTACGCTTTGCACTACTCTTCCATTTGTTTACCCAAAAAAGCGGCTGCAACCTGGCAAAGCTTAATATCTGTTTCGTCAGCTGATTTTTTACCTTCACTTTCCATAAATATAACTGAACCTGCAATGTCACCGGATGCAATAACAGGGTACACTACTAAAGCCCTCATTTCTAAGCCTTCAATGGGGTATAAAGCGTTTTTTTCTCCTGAGTCGATAAATTTCTCTCTGCTTTCCATGAGGTCCTCTAAGGGGAGGGAAACACGCCTATCCATTATGTCTTTTTTAGAAAGACCGGAAACAGAAATAACATGGTCCCTGTCAGTAATAACAATAGGGGAATTGGCAGTTCTGTTCAAAACCTCAGAATATTGACCGGAAAACTCCGAAAGCTCACCCATAGGTGAGTATTTCTTAAAAATAACCTCACCATCACTCTTAGTAAATATTTCCAATGGGTCACCCTCACGAATCCTTAAAGTCCTTCTGATTTCTTTGGGAATAACAACCCTGCCTAAATCATCGATTCTACGAACTATTCCAGTTGCTTTCATAATATATAAAATCTCCTTGCTTTACAAATTTGTACTGTTAGTATCTGTAAAACAAGGGGATTTATACTGTAATCGTTTGCAATTTAATGTGATTGTGATATAATAAAGAAAATTTTTGGAGGTTTAAATTATGTACGATAATATAGGCGGGAAAATCAAAGGTTTAGCAAAAGCCATGTTTATAGTTGAGGCAATTGGTGTAGTCATTGCAGGAATTGCTTTAGTTGCAACAGATGCTGGTTTTATTTTGATAGGGTTGCTTACTTTATTTTGCGGCCCTATTATTGCTTGGGTTGGTTCATGTATTTTATATGCTTTTGGCGAATTGGTTGAGGATATTCACGCAATACGCAATAAAGAAGGAACAGTTGCAGAAGAAAAAGCAAAACGTGAAGCCGATATTAAGCGTACCACAGAAGAAATAATCGATAATACACCAGTAGTATACGAAACAGTCATGCCCGTTCACGATAAGAAACATGATACTTATGTGTGCCCTTCCTGCGGTTCTGCATTAAGAAAAGGACAAGAACAATGCTTGTGTAGAAAAATGTTGGATTGGAATAATTTTCAATAAAAGAAAGCGGAGTGAATTTTCACTCCGCTTTCTTTTATGTATTATATCTCTTCATAAAACTATGTACCCCAAAGCAAAACCTGTCGAAAAGTGTCAATGTTGTATGTGACGGGTCTCCCTCTCTTATGCGGAGGGTACGACGAATTTCTTTTGGATAACAACACGACCAAGGTCATCAATTCTTCTAACTATACCTGTAGCCTTCATAATATATAAACTCCTCTTTCTTTAATTTAATGAATAATGAATGTTGAAGAATGAAAAATGAACAATTAAGGGTCGGCAGCGCCGACAGATTATAATCGGCGCAAAGCGCCCCTAAACTATTCACTATTCATTATTCACTCTTCACTCGCAAAGTCACTTTGCGATTTGTGTTGTTAGTATTTGTGATTAAAGGGAATTTATACTGTGTTTATTTGCTTTTTAGATAGATTATGATATAATTAATTTATTGAAATGTTTATTTTTGTGGAGATGTAATTAATGGATTATTTAGTTACAATAATTGTTACTTTTTTTGCCGGAATGGGTGCAGGTCTTGGTACAGGCTTTGCCGGTATGAGCGCTGCTGCTGTAATAACCCCAATGCTTATCACATTTCTTGGAATTGATCCATATACAGCTGTGGGTATTGCCCTCACTTCTGATGTGTTGGCAAGTGCTGTTTCAGCATATACTTACCGTAAGAATAAAAATCTGGATGTGAAAAACGGACTTCTTATGATGGGTATTATATTAGTTTTTACCGTAGTTGGAAGTTATGTATCAAGTATGGTTCCCTCACATACCATGGGTGGATTCAGTACATTCGTGACACTAATTCTCGGTATCAAGTTTATTTTTAAACCCGTTATGACAACAAAATCGGAAATGGAAGCGGTCAGCAAAACAAGAAAAATAGTCGGATCTGTGCTATGTGGTATGTTTATTGGCTTTATTTGTGGCTTTGTAGGTGCCGGTGGTGGTATGATGATGCTTCTCATACTTACCTCTGTGTTAGGGTATGAGTTAAAAACAGCTGTAGGTACAAGTGTGTTTATTATGACATTTACTGCATTAACAGGCGCTGTTTCTCATTTTGCTTTTGGCGATTTACCAAATGTTTTGGTTATGGTTTTATGTGTAGTGTTTACTTTTGTTTGGGCACGTATAGCTGCTGTTTTTGCGAATAAAGCAAAGCCCGCAATCCTAAACAGAGTTGTTGGTGCGGTGCTGGTAGTGTTGGGAGTTGTAATACTTGGTTTTGAGTATTTAATAAAATAAAATACAAGTGAGGTGAGATTTACCTCGCTTTATATCTGCTCACCCCAATATGTAACCCAAAGCAAAATTTGTCTGAAGGTGTCAATGTTGTATGTGACGGGGTGCGGGTGTCCAGTGGACACCTCTGCGAAGCAGAAGCACCGACCGAGGCGACAGCCGAGACCTCCTTCACGAATACGAAGTGTCCTTCTAATCGCTTTAGGAATAACAACTCTACCTGAATGATCAACTCTTCTTACAATCCGGGTTACTTTCGTATATTCATTTCTCCTTAAATAACAAATTGTGTTGTTATTATCTGTATTTTGAGGAGATTTATACTGCACAACTTACTTTTTGAGTGTTAGTAATATAATATTGAGTAGTTATTGATTTTGGGTGGTTTAAATGAAAACAATTAATAAAGAATTATTAAAAACAAATATAGAAAAAGCGGTTATGTACGACTTCGAAAACAATAAAGTATTTGGTTCAGCGTATTGTGTTATACAAGGTCAAGATGTTGTTTATAAAAAATGTTTTGGTACCGTGTCTGTCGATAACACTGAATCTGTTACTGAAAATACAATATTCCGTATGGCTTCTATGACAAAACCTGTTACAGCAGTAGCGACCCTTATTCTTGTAGAACGAGGATTGCTTTCTCTGTTGGATAAAGTGTCCGACTACTTACCTGAATTTAATGACATTCATATCACACAAATTACAGAATCGGACGGCCTGGTGGATTTAGGTGAAGCGCAAAATGAAATTACTGTTTACAATCTGCTTACGCATACTTCCGGAATAGGTAGTGAGCCCTTGAAGGAAACCAGAATGACCGAAGAAGATACAAAAAATCTTGATGCTTCAATTGGCTTTTATTCACGAATAGGGTTGGATTTTGAGCCCGGAACAAGACAACAATATAGCCCAATCGGTGCCTTTAATGTGTTAGCAAAAATTATTGAGAAGGTGACTAAAACTGATTATTCTGAATTTTTAAAACAAGAAATTTTTGAAGCTTGCGGGATGTTGGATACAACGTTTGTTCCTACACAAGAGCAAAAGGGACGAATAATTGCTATGCATAATAAGGTTGAGGGTAAAAACAGTGTTGTCGTAATGAATGAAAATTGTGTTTTTGCTGATTACCCGTGTACAAATTATTTAGGCGGTGCAGGCTTGCTATCAACTCTTGACGATTATTCGAGGTTTGCAAAAATGCTTTTAAACAAAGGTAAAACACCGACAAAACAGATTATCCGTGAGGATACGCTCAGGTTATTGCACATGCCTTTTCTTTGCGAAGCTATAATGCCCGGTAGTGAAAGGTGGGGACTCGGTGTTCGGATAATAGTCAGTAAAGATTATGAAAATTTACCTGTCGGAGCTTTCGGTTGGAGTGGGGCTTACGGTACGCATTTTTGGATTGACCCCACAAATAATATTGCCGCTGTGTATATGAAAAACTCTCTTTTTGACGGTGGAGCGGCAAATGAATCTGCACGTAATTTCGAAAAAACTGTGAACGATTCATTGGTTTTGTGAAAATATAAAGCGAGGTTAATTTTACCTGTATAGATACAGCGTCTGTAATACTGCCCAAATCATCGATTCTTCTCATAATCCCGGTTGCTTTAATAAATAAAACACCTTTGTTGAATTGATAACATTTTCATTATCTGTCAACAAAGGTATTTTGTATAATGTTTAATTTTTGTATATTATGTTTATACCGTAATATATACTACACCAGAAACACCTTAGCCACAACAGTTAATATAACAACAAATACAATGTTTGCTGTGCCGAAAATAGCAAGGTATTTCTTCGTTTGTTCGGGATGTAAAATTCTGAATTCGCTAAATGTTATAAGGCTTGCAAGTGAGGCGATAAGTGTTCCTGTTCCGCCTATATTCACACCTAAAAGCAAGGCTGGGTAGTCGTTTGTGAATCTTGAAAGCAAAATAGCTGATGGAACATTACTTATAACCTGGCAAGAAAGTATTGATACAATTAATGTGTCTTTTTCAAGTAGTGATGAAATAATCTCGTTGACAGCATCTAATCTTGCCAGATTACCTGCGAAAATAAAGAAAAAGAAAAACGTACCCAATAAACCATAGTCAACCATTTTAAGAGAATCTCGGTCAACAAAGAATAGAACAACGGGAATAATTACCAATCCTGCCATAAACGGAATTACTCTGAAAACTATCAGTATAGAGAAAAGGAACATTACTCCGTAAAGCACGGCTTTCTTTTTATTAAGCTTTTCTCTGAATTTATCGTTCAATGAAAACTTTATTGGTTTTATAGGAAGGCAAGCCATTATCAGAAGTGCAACAGCAACCAAAAACGGTGGGAGCATAATCTGAGTAAACTCACCTGTTGGTATGTTGTAATAGGAATATAAATAAAGGTTTTGCGGGTTGCCGAAAGGTGTAAGCATACCACCTAAGTTTGCAGATATGTTCTGCAATACAAAAAGATATGCCATGTATTTTTCCTGATTTGTTACCGAAAGTGCAAAATACCCTAATGGAAGAAATGTTATAAGTGCCATATCGTTAGCTATAATCATAGAGCCTATAAACGTAATGATTATAAGCAGAATGAAAAGGGAGCGTAGGTTACCGGTCATCATAACAAGTTTTCGTGCCAGAATAGTAAAAAATTTAATATTTCTCAAAGCACAGATAACAGCCAATGTAAGGAATAAACAGGAAAGGGTTTTCCAATCAAAGTAACCTAAATATTCTTTATCAGGTGGCACCCAAAAGCAGGAAATTGCAGCTGCTAAAGCAGCGATGCAAAAAACAATATTTTTCTTTACAAAACGTAATACTTTCAAACTATCACCATATTGCCAAAAATTTACAACCCGGTCATTATATTATAAACAAAAACCAAAGTCAACAAAATTCGACTGTAACATATATAAATCCCCTTGCTTTACACAGTTGTAAAACAAGGGGATTAGTTTTATTAGTTTATGGTCTTTTTATTGAGAAATTCAATCCTAATGCGCAAACAGATAAACCAAGAAGCATAGCAAAAGGTGCAGTATATCCGCCTGTTGAAATAAGTAAAGAATTACTGAAGGTTGCTATAAAGGATGCGGGAATAAGATTAAAATTTACAAGGCTGTAGTTTGTAGAAAAAAACTTTGTGCCGTAGAATGATGCAGTGAATGCTGATGTAATAGTAGGACATGTGCCGTAGGAAATACCTGTAAGGCAAAGACCTATAATGCAAATAGGTAATGAGTGCATCTGCACAGCAACAAGTGTAAGTGCGGCGGCAAAAATTGTAAGTACGTTTGCTGCGAGCATTGTTGTTTTTCTACCTGCGGTATCGTAAACAGCACCTGTTAAAACTCTGCCTATGCCGTTAAATACTGAAAGTACACCTACAAGTGTTGTTGCAAGGGCAGGTGCCGCATCAACAGAGATTACAAGGTCTCTTGCAAAGCTTATAACAGAGTTACCAACAGCGGAAATAAGCGCCATAAACACAAATGCGCGCCAGAAGGTGAAGCTTTTTAGCATTTCCTTTGTGGTGAAATCTCTTGTTTTGAAATCTTCCTTCTTGACACTCTTTTTTGCCTTTGGTGTGGGGAATTGAGTATCAGCAGAAGGCTTTTGAAGAATAATTCCTGCAAGGATAATAACAACAGCAACAACAATACCAAGAATTATATATGCTTTGCTCCAACCGATATTTTCATTTTCAAATAAAGCATTTATAACCTTACCAAGGAAAAGGGTGCTGACGCCAAAGCCCATCATAAGACAACCTGAACAGAAGCCTTTTTTATCAGGGAACCAAGAGTTTACTGTTGATACAACAACATTGTATGAAATACCAATTCCCGAGCCTGCTAAAATTGCGTATGTTAAGTATAGAAGGTATGGGTTTTCGCCACTTAAAAGACCTGTTGAAGCAAAGCCTATACCAACTAATGCACCTGAAATTATAAGCGCAAGCTTATGCCCTAACTTCTTGGAAATAAGGCTTCCAAAGAATGCTCCGAGACAGAAAAAACACATTGTAAGTGTGAAGTTAAAGGCAAGAACAGAGTCGCTCCAACCGAATTCTGCTTTGAATGGAATTTTTAATATAGACCAGGCATACAAAACACCTGAAAAAAGCATAGTAAATACGCCTGTTGCAAGATATAATTTTCTTTTTTTGATTACTGTTTGTGTAGACATAAAACTCAACTTCCTATTGATATTTGTATGGTAGTATAGCAAAAAAGTTTTAATCATTCAAGTGTCCTGAGCATATTATTTGTGAGTAATTGTTTATCTGTTGTAGTGATATGAAAGTTGGAGTCTATTTATATTGTATTTCCTTGACAAAAAATGCCTATAATAGTATAGTTAATTATAGATTTGTTTAAAATAAATAGGAAGGGGCGGGCGCAAGCCTGTACACACAATATGATAAAGGTTTTAGTTATAGGTGCAGGGCCTGCGGGATTGACTGCTGCCTATGAATTGTTGGATAAATCAAAAGAATTTGAGGTTACCGTGTTAGAGGAAAGCGACTGTTTTGGTGGCATTTCAAGAACAGTAAATTACAATGGCAATCGTATGGATATGGGTGGACATCGCTTCTTTTCCAAGGTGCCGGAGGTAAACGAGTGGTGGGAGAAAATGCTCCCGACACAAGGCGCGTTACCATATGATGATGTTGTGCTTAATCGTACATCTACCATAGCGCCAAATGGTCCTGATCCTGAAAAAACAGATCGTGTAATGCTTCGCAGAAACAGATTATCCCGAATTTTGTTTAACGGAAAATTCTTTGATTATCCTATTTCCTTTAAGCCCGAAACATTTATAAATATGGGGCTTAGCACAACTATGGTTGTGGGCTTCAGCTACCTTAAAACCCTTGTTGTTAAAAGGGAAGAAAAAAGCCTTGAAGATTTTTATATAAATCGTTTCGGCAAAAAGCTTTATTCAATGTTTTTTGAGAATTATACAGAAAATTTGTGGGGCAGACACCCAAGCGAGATATCTCCCGAATGGGGCGCACAGCGAGTAAAAGGCTTATCTATTGCTGCCGTACTTAAGGATATTTTCGGTAAAGTATTTCTCAAAGACAGCCGTAAGGTGGAAACCTCACTGATTGAAGAATTTGCATATCCTAAGCTCGGACCCGGGCAATTGTGGGAATTAACTGCTTCCGAAATTGAGAACATGGGCGGAAAAATCATCAAAAACGCCAAGGTTGTCAAGGTAATAAAGGACAATGACAATAAAATAACAGGCTTGGTTTATGAAAAAGACGGGGAGTGTATCACCCTCAACGGCGATATTGTTATTTCCTCAATGCCTGTAAAAGACCTTGTAGAAGGTATGAACAATGTTCCTCAAACTTACCTTAATATTGCTTCAGGCTTACCATATCGCGATTATATGACGGTTGGCGTTCTTGTTTCAAAACTCAATCTTGAAAACAAGACAAAGTATAAAACCATCGGCAATATTGTCCCTGATAACTGGGTATATGTTCACGACAGAAGTGTTAAAATGGGCCGTTTTCAGATATACAACAATTGGTCGCCATATATGGTTAAGGATATTGACCACAATGTGTGGATTGGTCTTGAGTATTTCTGCAATGAAGGGGACTCAATGTGGTCAATGACCGATTCTGATTTTGCAAAAATGGCAATTGACGAAATGGTGAAGCTTAAAATGATCTCAAGTGCAGATCAGGTTAGCGACAGTCACGTTGAACGTGTGAAAAAAGCATACCCCGCATATTTTGACACATATGAACATATGGAAGAATTGCGCGAGTATCTTGATACAATACCAAACCTCTATTGTGTAGGCCGTAATGGTCAGCACCGCTACAATAATATTGACCACAGTATGTGCACATCCTTTGAAGCGGTAAAAAACATTCTTTCCGGTAGGGCAGATAAAGATAATATCTGGAGCGTTAACACCGAAAAAGAGTACCACGAGGAAAACCAAAGTACGAAATAATCTAATAAATATAAAAACTCCTTTGTTTATCATTTGAATAAACAAAGGAGCTTTATTTTTTATTGATTATTAATTAAAGAAACTTATCTTTTTATAGATTGAGGGTCAGATGTTGGGCTAACAGAAGCACCGTTGTAAGCTTTAGTTCTGTAGATATATTTAACACCTTTTTTTGCGGTTTTATCAATGTAGCTTACACTGTCATAGCCTTTAACTGTGGCAATTTTTGTAAATACACCATCGCCTGTGCTACGGTAAACCATATAGCCTGCAGCACCTGTAGTTTTGTGCCATGTGATTCGAACACCATTGCTTACAGGGTAAAGACCTGTAATACCTGCTTTTGAAAGACGAACAATAGGAAGACCTGCTTCATTATAATATGAATAAGCATCACCCTTGTATGCCTTTACAGTATATGTGTATTTTGCACCTGCTTTAAGAGCTTTGTCTACATAAGAAGATTTAGATGTGCCGGAAAGTGTAGCTAAACGCTTCCAACCGCCATTGCCTTCTTTTCTGTAAATAATGTAACCTGTTGCATTGCTTATAGGCTTCCATGAAAATTCAATACCATTAGGACCATTGTATACATTTTTAAGCGCCGGCTCTGCAAGGTGCTCGGAAAGCATTACTCTGTAGTTGGCCATAGAGGTGTAGGATTTACCTTTCTGCACCCTTATGTAATACGTTCCTTTATTTAAATAAGTAACTCTTGATTTCACAACATCTGTTTTTGTGCCTTTGCCTGCCATATAGTCAATCTGTTTGTGGTCTTTATCAAGGAGAGCAAACACCCAACAAGAATTTGAGGTATCAACATAATCATGAGAAATATTCAAAACATATTTACCGGATTTAGATACATTTATTTTAAAATAATCAATATCACTTTCCGAATGCAAAGAACCGTATTTGAACTGATTAAGCGTCAAGCTATCTGCTGTATTGGTAGCGTTATTGCCTTCTGTTTCCCATACGATTGGTGTAGTGCAATTAATCTTAAAATAATAGTTTGCACTCGAATAGTTGTATTCTGATATTGGTTTAGTGAGTTCAGGCTCAGATGAATTGTATTCGGGACTTGTTACTCTTAAATAATAAGTTCCGGCAGATACACCTATGTCGCCTGATGTGATAGTTCTTTTATCCGTTCCTTTAAAGTACCATGTTCTTATAGCCTCTCTGTCCGGATTATATAAAGTAACGATCCAACAATTTGTGGATTTATTTGCATAATCGTGTGTAAAGGATATACTTATTTTACTGTCTTTTGCCAAGTTGAATTTGTAATAATCCACATCAGTTAAATAATGCAAGTTACCGTAATATGTTCTGCCTGTGCTTCTTGTATCCGCAGAATTGACTGTATGGTTATACTCTGTTTCCCAATCACTATCTTTTGAGAATTCAAATTTAAATGAATACTTCGCGGATGAATATTTGTTTGCGGACACTATTTTTATGTAATATGTTCCCTTCGGTAATCCGATTGCAGCTTCTCTTGTGTTTTGAGTATAATTACCTGAGTAATCACAAACTTGCAAACAATTATCATTCGCATCATAGAGAAGCATAGTCCAACAATCGGATGATGTATTTACATATTCATGTGAAAAATTAAAGTGAACAATACCATCAGCAGGTAAATCGAACGTATACCAATTAACATCTGAAGAGCTTGATAATTTGTCGGTATAGGTTGTGTTTAAGCTTTTCTTTACAACTACGCTGTTTGTATCTTTTTCCCATACAGCATATAAGGTTTTACTACCTTTGGAGGTGTAGGCATCTCCCGGATAATAAGAGGGGGATGTATCAGTTGAGCTTGTTCCCCAACCCAGGAAGGTATAACCGGAACGAGCTGGCACTGATGAAGAAAGGTTGACTGTATCCCCATGATAATTATATTGTTTAGATGGTGCTCCGCTACCGCCATTAGCATCATAGTAGATTGCGTACTTTGCCTTCATGACAGCGCTGTATTCACCTGTTTTACTACCGTATGCGAAATACTTGATATAGTATGTAGTATCCGCATTGAATTTGTATTCTAATTTAAAGTTGTTTCCGGAACCGCCATCATCATTTGATGCAAGCTCAGTTCCTGAGGAATTGTAAATTGCTACCTTTGAATCTACATCACCAGTACTTTCAATGAGCATTGTTCTTGCGCTGATAAAGTTGATAGAATAATACTTACACTGACCCGGAGTATGTATGGTAACTGTTCTGGTAGCTTTGCCCAAATTGTTTGAACTGTATGAATATTTTGCCCAAACGGCGTAAAGTGTTACATTTGAATGAACTGTAAAGCCACTACCATACTTGTATGATGCTTCTGTGGCGGTCGAAGATTTACTCCAGCCAAGGAATGTATAACCGAATCTTGTTGGAACTGTAGAAGTAACATTATGAGCAGAACCACTCTGGTGTTTAGATGAACTTGGTGCGCCCGAACCACCATTCGCGTTATATTTTACAGTATAAGTGCTTTGGTTGGTCTCCCAAATTGCATATAATGTTCTTCCTGATTCTGCGGTATAGGAAGAACCGGCATAGTAATCGGGTGTTGTATCACCGGAAGAGGTTCCCCAACCCTTGAAGGTATAACCTGACCTTGTTGGCTGTGTAGAACTTAAAGTTAAGGTCTGATTAAAATATTTCTTTTGAGATGCAGGTGCATTAGAACCGCCATTTGCATTAAAGCTAACTGTTCCCGAAACATATGGAATCAAAGTCCATATCTGGTTTGCATTACCTGAACTGTAAGCAGTTATTGTTGCCTGGCCAGAACCATTACAGGTTAAAACCATATTGGGGTTTGCTTTACATCTTATAACATAACCGCCGGAAACCTTATCAAATCCCCAGGTTTGTGTTGTACTACCACTGTATTTATAGTTACTAACCTTTGTTGTTGCGGTAGGGTAAGTAGAGTCTGTATGAACATTTACTGCATTTGCAGTTGTAATATCGGGGAATTTCATTGTGTAAAATTTATCGCCGTTATTTGCAATCTGCACCCTTGATTTTGTCATGAAACTCCAGGCATTAACTGCAGCACCACTACTTGCGCTTGTTTCAGAAACGGTCAAATAGTTATATGTACTCTGACCGTTGGATCTGATATAATATGAATCTGGTGTTATTGTTTGGTAATTATATGAGGGTGGGGTTGTGCCAGATGAACTTACTAAAGAATAGTATGTGGCACCTGCATTAGGATAATAAATTTTTCTAAGGTCAAACCACGTTCCATGTTTTGAACCTTCTGTAAGTGTAGAATAACCCAGCACACCACTACCATTAACTACACATATACCATTGTATAAACTTGAATTGCCACTCATATCGGTCCATGAGTGGCCCTCAGAAACAATAAGGTAACCAGTCGATGTGTCAACAGATTCTACAATAGCTACATGACCAGATGTACACATTACAGAACCAGGTTTAGGTGTACTGCTTGCTGTATATCCAGCATTTCGCAATAAATTAGGGAATCCATCTGCACCTGGTCTTGTTCCTAACAGAGAGGTTGCATCACGATTTAAGATTTCTGAAATTCTTGCATATGCATATCTTGTACAGTTATTAGAAACATTATATTTAACCATCCAAGAATCTGATGCTGTAGGCACACGTAATCGTGGCGAAAAACTTGAAGCGTACACTGCCGCCTCCGCCTCAACTGCAAAAATTCCTCCCAAATCAACCTCACTAAGCCCTACATATGCAGAGCTGAAGATGAGTGTAATAGCGAGAAGGAAAGATAAACTTCTTTTTAACACTTTTTCCATATATAGTCCTCCAATACTATATCAAAATAATATTATATCCTATATTACCATAATTTTACATATTATTTAAATAGCACTAATCCACAAAAATACATCCCTCTTTTTGTGCAACAAAAGATATCTTTTTCATTCGAAATATTTTCTAATACATATCTCTTTTCAAAAAAGAGATATTAAGAGGTAGTCAGTCAAAAACGAGAGGCTATATTTGGAGAAATATAATGTTTTTTGATTAAATTACTTTTAAATACAAATTCGAGACCTACAAAACAACGCCGTCCTTTTGCGAGAACGACGTTGTTTTAGATTAAATATTAAAACTTAACTTTTTATAGATTGAGGGTCAGATGTTGGGCTTATACAAGCTCCGTTGTATGTCTTTGTGTCTTGCAAAATTGCACAAAATTTACTCTTCAAAATATACACTTACAACATAACTATCAAAATACTCTCTATGAATATTCTCTTGGTTGAATTTTAATTTGTTAAGGCAAACAGTAATTCCCTCACCGGTGTATTTAAGGTAAGCTTCTTTAGCGGTCCATATTTCAAAAAATCTTTTGTGTACATCATAATCTTTTGTTTCGGTAAATTCACTCTCTTGGGGAGCGTAACCAAAAAGATAAAAAATCTCTTCTTCGGTGTAAAATCTTTTTGCAATTTTTAAGTTTATAGGTCGTATTTCTTCAATATCAATTCCTACAGGCCTTTGTGAAACGGCGCAAACAACCCAATCACCACTGTGGCTTATATTGATATGCGCATCTGCGTTGGCAGGGTATGGCTTTCCGTTTTCTTTTGTGCTAAGCTTTACATCCTCTGCGCATATACCTGAAAATTCAGCGACAGCCTTTTTTGCAAGCATATCGCCACAGACAGACCTCTTTTTATCCTCATCAAAACGGAGCTTGTCTACCTTGTTTTTTTTCTCCTCACTCATAAGGTTATACCACTTGCTGTACCCCTCCGGAGTCAGGGTATTGATATTAAATTTGTACCATTTCATATTGTCGTCTCCATAGGATATAGTAATAATCTAAATATAGCACAATTACGCAGTCGGAAGCAAGAATATACAGTAAATAAATCCACTAATATATGATACTTGAAAATTTAAAATTTATATGATAAAATTCTTATATATTTAGTTTTAGAGGAGAATGTTATGCTTCCTGACAAAGAAACCAGAATATTAATATATAATTTAGCAGCAGTAGCGGCAATTATTGTCTTTTTTATATATAATTTCTGCCAATTAAAAAGAAAAAAGCAAACTATGAGCTTGTTGTCTCAATACATAAGTGTAAAGCAAAATAATAAAGATAAACCCAGTCGCATTTTAGGTAACTTAACTTTTTTAGCGGTTATAGAAACTATAATTTGCGTTGTGTTTTTTTATTCCCCGGCTTCTCTTAACTTTGCTTTTGGTAATCTTGTAGGTACGGGTGCTAACTATTTTGCTTTAATGTTTTCGTTGCCGGTATTTATTTCGGTTATGAGTATTGCTTTGTGGTTGGATCCGTTAAAGCAAAGTGATATTTCCGTTCCCGGTTTACCTTTAGCGTTGGTGTTTACGAAAATAGCGTGTTTTACCTCAGGCTGTTGCAACGGTATTTGGTGGGTTGGCGGACCCTATAGCTACAGGCATAGTCGGGAGGAGTTTCCTGTACAGCTTGTTGAGGCTGCAGTTGCATTTTTGTTATTTGTTTTCTTGTTGTGGTATCAGAAAAGAGCCAAAAAAGGAACCGTGCTCCCTATGTACACAATTCTTTATGGCTTAACCAGATTTGTAACAGAGTTTTGGCGTGAAGATGAAATGTTTTGGCGAAACCTGAGATTATATCAAATTTTATGTATAATCAGTGTGGTAGTAGGTGTTATTGAGCTTATAGTTGTTCTAAAATATGGTGATAAAATAAGTAGGTATTTCGAAAATTCATTTTATTTCAGTCGAGAAAGATATAGAAAAATTTTTAAGCGTTAAAGCCTTCTGGCTTTAACGCTTATTTTTAATCAACAATATTTGAAATAATGTCAACAAGTTTTTTGCTATCCGAAGATTGGAAATAATGTGAATCAGAGGCAATATAACATACTTTATTGATGTTTGTTACATAGCTTGACCACAGGGTTTCTGCTTCGGCATAATTTCTTGTGAATGGGTCAGTTTTACTCATTATCAAAGAAACAGGGCAATTGATTTTAGTTTTATTGCGAAGAAAGTGTTCCGTCATAAAATCAGTATCTTTTCTGAAATTTTTCAATATTTCAGAAATTTTTTCTTTGTTCAACCCTTTAAAGCTTGCCCCGGATTTTTGTAAAATCATTTTCAAAATACAATCCGGAATATAATTCCACACATTGTTTTTTAAGGGCTTCTTTAAGGGGATGCTTGCGCCTGCAATGTAGTGGTGAATAGTATCGGGATTATTTTCTTCAATAATAGTTAATATTTTCATCGCTAAAGAAGAGCCGGCACAATGTGAATAAAAATATATTTTATAGTTTTGCATAAGCTTTGCTATCTCTTGCGATGCATTAATGCAGTCTTCTTCTGTGTGCAGGAAGTTTATAAAATACAGGCAAAAATCAGGTCGTTTTTTTACAAAATCCTTTATAAATGCCACATAAGCTTCTGCATTACCACCTGCAAACGGAAACAGAACCAATGCTTTATCTGCATTGTCTGCAATATGCAGTTGGTTAAGATGAATGAATGTAGGTTGGTTGCTATTCTTGATTTTTAATGCGAGATTTGCAGGGGTTGGCTTTTCGATAAAATCTGAGGCAGAAAGCCCTGTGAAGATACCCTCAGATAAAATAGAAATCATTGAAATGCTTGTTCCGCCCAAATCAAAGAAATTGCTGTTTCTTCCAACGTTGTTGATATTTAGTGTTTTACAGAAAGCATCGCAAATAAGTTTCTCTGTGTCATTCTGCGGAGCTTCAATATTATCTGTCTCTATTTTAAAGTCAATAGTAGACAAATACTTTCTGTCAAGCTTTCCGCTTGGATTTAGAGGCATTTCATCAATAAAAACAAAAGCCTGAGGAACCATGTAAGCAGGAAGGCGTTGGAGGCAAAGCTCCTTGATTGTTTTTCGGAGGTTTTTATCTCCGCAGCAGTATGCAACCAGAACGTCTCTTTTTTTTAGCTTTTGAATTAATACAGCAACTGAGTCTATGCCATTGAAAGCTGTAATTGTACTTTCAATTTCACCAAGCTCAATTCGTTGTCCGTTGAGCTTGATTTGGTTATCTATTCTGCCGCAGAAGATGATTTCGCCATCCTCACGCCAGAAAGCCAGGTCACCTGTTTTGTAGAGCTTGCCTTCACCGAATGGGTTGTCGATAAACTTTTCTGCTGTAAGCTCAGGGTTATTTAAATAACCTTGCCCAACGTTTACACCGGCAATGCACAATTCACCCTTAACACCAATAGGTAAAAGGTTGTTGTTTTTATCCACCACGTGCATCTGTGTGTTGTAAATAGGCTTGCCGATAGGTACAGGGTCGCAGTCGGAAGGTGAGCAGTCGTAGTATGTTACGTCAACTGCACATTCTGTAGGACCATAAAGGTTGTGTAATGTAACCTTTTTGTAATCAAACAAGTCATAGAAACGAGCTATGAGTGAAGCACTTAAAGCTTCACCTGAAAGGAATGCACGTTTAACAGAATCGAATTTTTTGCATTCAGATTTATTGTTTTCGAGGTAAGTTATGAATATATCAAATACAGAAGGAACAAAGTGAAGGTGAGTAACCTTGTTTCTTTGCACCTCGTCAAGAATTTTTGCAGGTAAAAAATGCTCGTTAGGTTTAGATGCTGCAAGACTGCCACCTAACATACCCCACCAGAAAAGCTCCCACACCGAAACATCAAAGGTGTATGGGGTTTTCTGAAGAATAACACCATCATCTGCAAGAGGATATTTATCGTGCATCCAGAGTATGCGATTAACTGCAGATTTATGGCTTACCTTTGCACCCTTAGGCTTACCTGTTGAGCCGGAAGTGTAGATTACATATGCTGTATCATCTTCCGTACAAGCGTATGGTAATACAACCTCGTTTGGTGTGTTGCCCATGAACGAGGTCATATCAATGTAGCTTTCACCTGCAAGGTGGCAGTATTTGCCCTGTGCAATTGCAAGAGGGGAATTACTGTTTTCCAGCATATATGAAATTCTTTCCTGTGGATAATCGGTACCGATAGGCATATATGCATTACCGCCACGGATAATGCCGTAAATTGCGGCATACATCTCTATTGAGCGGTCTGCAATTACGCCAATTACGCACTTTTCACCCTTGGTATACTTACGAATTTCACAGTCGAGCTGTTCTGCTAAATTAAGGAAATCACCATATGATATTTCCTTACCGTCTGCCTTTATACATATTTTTTCTGTATTTTTCTTTGCATTTTCTTCAAACAGACTATATATTGTTGCTTTTTCAGGAAGAACAAATTGCGGACCCTTAGAGAAATTTAAAACCTTCTCAATATCTTTTTGTGAATATATAGGAATGTTTTTTATATTCTCGTGAGGGTGCTCTGAAACAAATTCAGTAATAGTAACTATAGAGTCCAGTAGCTGTTGAACTTCCTTTTCGGTGAAATGAGTTTTTCTGTATCTGATTTTTAAATTGTATTGTTTTTCGTCAAAGCTCTGCAAATGTATTTCTAAAGGAACGGAAAGAGAGTTGCTGTACGGAATCCTCATCTGGTATTCATCATTTTTTTCAAATTCCTGATAATCACAAACAATATCAAAAAGCTGAGAGGGTTGATGCTTTTTTTCTGAAAGAAGCTCTTTTATATTATTTTGTGTGAATTTTTGATGCCTGAAAAGGTTTAATTGTGAGTTTTCTATATCTTTAGCATTGTTTATGAAACTATCATCAGAGAGGCTGACAACAAGAGGTACAAGGTGCATATACAAGCCTATGGTATTAAGCTCTGCTTGAGTAGTTCTGTTCAAAACAGGAACACCAAGAGTAAAGCACCTTGTCTCTAAGGCATTTGCGATATAAACACTATAGATTGTATTAAAAAATGTTGCCGGTGAAATATCGTTTTCTTTGCAAAGATTCTTGATTTTTTCAAAAAGAAGCGGTGATATAGAAATATTAAGCTCTTCTGAACTGAAATCAAGCGGGTTACCTTTTGTTGAGAAAAGCACACAGTCCGGAGATGAGCTGAATTCCTTGTTCCAAAAATCCTTATCAGCAATAAAACGCTTGGAGAGCTTGTGCTTTTCTTCTTTTTCAATGTAATCGGAATATGATTGATTTTCGGGTGATGTGCAGTCGGGATTTCTGATGTATTTATTTACGTGCTCGGACATAACAAAAGCACTGTAGCCATCTACAACAATGTGATGTGCACGAATCATTATACCTGAATTTGTAGGAGTTTGAAAAACTGCACAGTCAACCAATCTGCCGTAAACATCAATCGGCTTGTTGAGAAACTCCTGCGCTTTCTCCATTAAATCATCATCTGAATCTGCTGTAAAAAAAGAAAATTCTGTATATTCGAAATCTTCAACAACAGCAACAGTACCATCATCAGTTTCTTTGAGAACAACGCGAAGGCTGTCGTTTGCTTGTACTAGTCTGTTGTATGCATCATTAAGCTGCTTGTATGTATAAACACACGGGAACAGCTCCATTACACCTTGAGACCATACGGAGCCGTCAATGGTAGCGTTTTTGGTATAGAAATTCATTTGTGATGAAGTGAGTTTAAAGCTCATAATGACGTCTCCTTTTTATAGTATATCTACACATCGTAATTATACCCAATCAGCGTAATAAAGTCAATATTTTCACCTTCTGTAACGCGTAGGCTTGCAGGAAAAAAGTGTTGAAAAAAATAGTGTGTGAGTGTATAATGAAAAAAAGAGGTGAGCTCGATTTATGAAAAGGAATCCTACTATTTGGAGTGCCAATCACGGCAAAGATAATTTTATAGAAGAATATCCGGATTTTTCTATGGTTTCGTTAATAAAACAGACGGCGGAAAAATATCCTGACCTTCCTGCAATAGAATTTCAAAGCAGGGTTACAACCTTTTCACAAATGATGAATCAAGTTGAGCTTGTTGCAAAATCATTTTTAGCTCAGGGTATATCAAAAGGAGATTATGTGTCTATAATCGCGCCTAATACACCACAAGCACTCATTTCTATTTACGCTTTAAATCGTATTGGTGCAGTTGCAAATATGATTCATCCTTTGCTTTCTTCTGCTGAAATAAAAAACTTCGTTGAAAAGGTAGATAGCGTTGCAGTTGTTACCTTCGATATGCTGTACCCTAAATTTGCTGAAATTAAATGGGAAACAACAAAACAACCACTTATGATTCTTGCGCGTATTAATGATGCGCTTCCATTTTATATAAAGCCACTTTATGGGTTGAAAAACAGGGTGAAACTTAGTTTTAATAAGGAACACAACATCATTTATTGGAATCAATTTTTAAAGAATGGCAAGAAAGCAAAAATCAAGCTTGAACCCGATGAGGGAAAAGGTGATGATACAGCGGTTATTTTGTACAGCGGTGGCACAACAGGTATTCCTAAAGGTGTTATGATACACAACCGCGCATTTAACTGTATGGCTATACAATCCTCAGAAATCAAACCTGTAGACGATGCTTCGGGGATGAGATGCCTTGCGATGATGCCGACATTCCACGGTTTTGGACTTGCTATGTGTATGCATGTTATGCTTAGTTTCGGCACTTGCGCGGTGCTTGTTCCTAAGTTCGATTTTCAGGCAGTTTCAAAGCTTATATTTAAAAAGAAAATTAACTTTATTTATGCTGTTCCTGCATTATTTGAAGCATTTTCGCGAACAGAAGAAATAGAAAAAGAAGATTTATCATTTATCAAAATGATAGCATTTTCAGGTGATAGATGTAGTGATAAATTACTGAAAAGAATGAACAAGTACCTTGAAAAAGGTGGCTCTACCGCCCGGATGACAGAGGCTTATGGTCTTACCGAAAGCTTGTCAGGTGTGTGCATAAGTCCGTTCTTCAAAATGAAGGAAGGTAGCACAGGTCTACCGTTTCCCGATAACGAAGTGAAGATTGTGAAAATCGGTACTCAGGATGAGGTGCCTGTTGGTGAAGATGGTGAGCTCTGCACCACAGGTCCTACATTGATGAAGGGCTATTACGAAAACGAGGCAGAAACTGCCCACGCGTTGCAGAGGCACGATGATGGTAAAATATGGCTTCATACAGGAGATATTGCTTGTGTTGACGAGGAAGGCTATGTTTATTTCCGTCAAAGGCATTGCCGTATGATAATTACTGCGGGTTATAATGTTTATCCTACACAGGTTGAAGATGTTATAATGAAATGCGCAGGTGTAACGCAGTGTTGTGTTATAGGCGTAGAGGATAGGGTTCTCGGTCAAAGAATCATTGCATTTATACAACCTGCAAGTATGGATGCCGACTTGGAAAAAATGCGAGAAAAAATAATGGAAGAATGCAGACAGAATCTTGCAGAATTTTCATTGCCTCGTGAGATTATTTTCAGAGAAAAACTTCCTGCAACTGCTATGGGAAAGGTTGATTTCAAAGTTCTTATGGCAGAAATGAAGACGAAAGGAGCTGTTTCAGAATGATAAATAAAATAGAAGAAATTTTCCATGAAATAACAGGAAATGTTAACGTTAAAATTACTGAAAAAACTAAAATAGATAAAGAGTTAGGTGTTTCTTCATTGGGGCTTGTACAGGTTGTGTGTGCGCTTGAGGATGAATTTGATATCGAAATTCCGAATTCTGCCATTAAAAAGCTTAAAACTGTAGGAGATGTTGTGAAATATCTCGAAGCAAATGTATAAATAATGAGTAATGAGTGGTACATCGTGCCACTCATTTTTTTGTCCTTCGGCAAATACAAAACCCCCGTTTAAAACGGGGGTTTAAATGATTTGTTTTATTTTACTTTGAGTTCAAGGCACTTTGTACCACAAAGCTCGCAGCTTCTTTCGTCCGGCTGATGACCACCGATATAAAGAGTGATATCACCATCCGGCTCTACTCGTGAGCCGTCTTCGAGAACAGCTTTGAGCCAGTATTTATCAATAGTAAGTTGAACGGTTTCGCTTGCGCCTGCTTTCAAATCAACGGGTTTTATGCCGCAAAGTTGGTAAACAGGTGTTGTTGTTCTGCTATCGTCATAATGAGCATAAAGCTGAACCTTTTCAATGCTGTCATAGGAGCCTGTGTTTGTAACGGTTACTTCCGCTGTAATCTTGTTATTATCAGATGATACAATGTTGAATTTCTTATAGTCAAAGGATGTGTATGAAAGACCGAAACCAAATGGGTAAAGCGGAGTTTCTGTTGCATAGCGGTATGTTCTGCCTGCCATGGAATAATCTGAAATATCAGGAATTGTGTTATCCTCCTCGTTGAATGTAAGAGGAAGCTTTCCGTTAGGTGAGTATTCACCTCTTATAAGCTGTGCTATTGCAAGACCACCTAATGCACCGGGGTACCAGCCATGGATAATTGCTTTTGCCTTGCTTCTGATTTTCTTACCTAAATCAACAGGGCTACCGCACATAACAACAACTGCTACATTATCACATACTTCGCAGATTTCTTCGCAAAGCTGAACCTGTGCTTTAGGAAGATGTACATTTTTCTTATCGCCACTATCAAGGCAATCTCCTTCAAGCCCTTCAATCTGTTCGCCTTCGATAGTTCTGTCCATACCAAGGCAAACAAGTGTGAAATCAGCCTCAGATGCGGCGGCAAGACCTTCACTTCTCATATAACCGAAGCCGTCCCAATCATTTTTCTTTTCCATATAAAGGCGTGTACCTGTAGCAACAGTAATTCTTGCTTCAGGGAAAACTCTTCTCATGCCCTCAGCAACAGTAATATGTTCAGATGCGTTACCAAAGTAGTTGCCCTCAAGAACAATAGTTGAGTTCGCATTAGGGCCAACAACGGCAATCTTTTTGAAGGTGTTTTCCTTGATAGGTAAAAAATTATCTTTGTTCTCAAGTAAAACCATAGTCTGCTTAGATGCTTCAAGGTTAAGTGCTCTGTGTTCAGGACAATCAAGCTTGTCGTAAGAAACATCAGAGAAAGGCCTTACTTCTTCGAATTCACCTAAAAGTACACGGATTGTAAATAATCTTAATACAGCCTCATCAATAGCTTCGTCGGATACCAGATCTTCCTCGTAAGCTTCAACAAGGTGTGCGTATGCCTCACCACAGTTAAGGTGGCATCCTCTTTCAAGGGCAATAGCGGCAGTTTCTTTCTTTGTTTCTTTGAATTTGTGGTGCTCATAAATATCGTTAATTGCGCCGCAGTCAGAAACAAAGTAGCCTTCGAAATTCCATCTGCCGAAAAGGACATCCTCCATAAGGAAGCTGTGTGCACAGCAAGGCTCACCATTTGTGCGGTTATATGCACCCATAACACCTGCAACGCCGTTTTTAACAGCATGCTCAAATGCAGGGAGATATGTTTCAAACATATCCTTTTTGCTTGCAATGGCATCAAAGCCGTGACGAAGCTTCTCTGGACCTGAGTGTACTGCGTAATGCTTTGCGCAAGCACAGGATTTGAAGAATTCACCATCACCCTGTAAGCCTTTTATGTAAGATACACCCATGGTTGCTGTAAGAAAAGGGTCTTCACCATATGTTTCCTGACCTCTGCCCCAACGAGGGTCTCTAAAGATGTTTATATTTGGTGTCCAGTATGTAAGACCTTTGAAAATATCATAGTCGTTAAATTGAACACTTTTGTTGTATTTTGCTCTTGCTTCTGTTGAAACTGCATCTGCTACAGTTTCATTAAGCACAGGGTTAAATGTTGCCGCCATACCGATTGCCTGTGGGAAAACAGTAGCAACACCTGCACGTGCAACACCATGTGCCGCCTCGTTCCACCAGTTGTATTCCTTTATTCCAAGCCTTTCAATGGCAGGGGAGTTGTATACTAATTGAGACATCTTTTCGTAAGCAGTCATAGGCTCAACAATAGCGACTGCTCTTTCTCTTGCTTTTTTATAATCCATTATAGCACCTCTTATTTGAAGAATATTGTATTAACAATGCTGTTGAGATATTCCTGGCGTCCGCTTGACGGAAGATCAGGTGCGCCCATTTTTTCTGCATATGCAGAAAGCTCCTCAAGTGATGTTTCGCCACTTACAATTTTAGCACCAATGCCTGTGTTGAAGCTTGCGTATCTATCAGCAATAAAGCTATCTATTCTGCCATCCTCAATAATTTCAGCGGCTTTGATAAGAGCGAGTGCAAAGGTATCCATACCAAGAATATATGCGTGGAACATATCTTCAAAAGTATAACTTGGTCTACGTGTTTTTGAGTCAAAGTTAAAGCCGCCTGTAAGTCCGCCTGCTTTGATAACTTCGTACATACATAAGGTTGCTTCGTAAACATTTGATGGGAATTCATCTGTGTCCCAACCAAGAAGATAGTCGCCCTGGTTTGCATCAATGGAACCGAGCATACCATTGATTGCAGAAACGCGAAGGTCATGCTGGAATGTGTGACCTGCTAAAGTAGCATGGTTAGCTTCAATATTCATCTTGAAATCCTTATCAAGACCATACTGTCTTAAGAAACCAATTGCTGTTGCGGCATCAAAATCGTATTGATGCTTCATTGGCTCCTTCGGTTTTGGTTCAATGTAGAAATCACCTGTGAAGCCAATAGAACGGCCATATTCAACAGCCATTTTCATAAGGCGTGCAATGTTTTCCTGCTCAAATTTCATATCTGTGTTAAGAAGAGTTTCGTAACCCTCTCTACCACCCCAGAAAACATAACCTTTACCGCCTAATTTAACAGTAACATCAAGAGCTTTTTTTATCTGTGCAGCTGCAAAGCAGTATACATCTGCAGAATTTGTGCTACCCGCACCATTCATAAAGCGAGGGTTAGAGAACATATTTGCTGTACCCCAAAGACACTTGATTCCTGTTTCATTCATTTTTTCAAGAATGTAGTCAGAGATTTCATCAAGACGTCTGTTGGTTTCTTTAATATCATCTGCTTCAGGTACAATATCAACATCATGGAAGCAGAAATACTCAATGCCTAATTTTGTCATGAACTCAAAGCCTGCATCAACCTTAGCCTTAGCATGCTCCATAGTGCCCTTTTCTGCACCAAAGGATTTATCTGCGGTATCTCTACCAAACATATCTGTACCTGCGGCACAAAGGTTATGCCACCAAGCCATAGCAAAAGGAAGGTGCTCCTTCATTGTCTTGCCCAGAATTACACGGTCAGCATCATAGTATTTGAATGCTAACGGGTTTTTGCTTTCGCTACCTTCGTAGCAGATTTTGGGAATGTTTGAAAAAATTTCGTTCATTTTTCTTACCTCACTTTATTTCTTTGAAAAGGTTTTTCATTGAAGGATATATTTTTTGGAACTTTTTGTATTGCTCCTCATATCGTTCTGCAATTTCCTTTTCTGGATAAATAGTTTCCTTTGCCTTAACAAACATATCTGCACAGGCTTTTACATTTTCATATTCCTTTGCACCAACCATTGAAAGCATAGCGCCGCCATATCCCGGACCTTGCTCTGTTTGTGGTATTGTTATTGGAATATTAAGAATGTTACACAGAATCCTTTGCCATAATGGTGACTTCGCACCACCTCCGCAAAGGCTACTGCTATCAATTTTAATACCTGATGCTTTAGCAATTTCAAGGTTGTCCCTGATTGCAAAGGCAACGCCTTCAAGAACAGCCTGAATTATATCTTTGCGCTGTGTATCCATTCGCATACCTGTAAAGGTGCCTCTTGCATCGGTATCATTTATAGGGCTTCTTTCACCCATTAAATAGGGGAGAAAGTACACGTGGTTATTACCTAAGTCATTATCGTGTATACAAGCTTGCTCTGTTTCATAGTCAGAAGTTTTTAAAATATCTTCACATATCCATTTGTTACAGGAAGCCGCAGAAAGAATACATCCCATAAGGTGATATCCACCGTCTGCATGACAGAATGAATGTAAGGAGTTGAATTTATCAACAGAAAAGCTATCTGATGATATGAATATTGTACCTGATGTACCCAGAGAAATGTTGCAACGACCATTGGATATAGTACCTGTACCTATGGCGGCAGCGGCATTATCACCTGAGCCTGCAACAACAATAGTATCAGCGCATAAACCTATCTCTTCTGCGATTTCAGGTAAGATATTACCAACAACCTCAAAGCTTTCGTAGAGCTTTGGCATCTGATTCTCTGTGATGCCACAGATATTCAACATTTCCTTTGACCAACATTTATTCTTAACATCTAACAATAAAAATCCTGAGGCATCAGAATAGTCTGTACAATGAATTCCTGTAAGCTTATAGTTAAGGTAATCCTTGGGAAGCATTATTTTGCATATTTTGTTAAATTTATCGGGCTCGTTTTCCTTTAACCACAAGAGCTTAGGTGCTGTAAAACCTGCAAAGGCAATGTTTGCGGTGTACGAGGAAAGCTTCTCTTTTCCTATTATATTATTGAGATATTCGGTTTCTTTATCTGTTCTTCCATCGTTCCAGAGTATAGCAGGACGTATGACATTGTCCTCGTTATCAAGTGCTACCAAGCCGTGCATCTGCCCACCAAAGCCGATACCTTTAATATCCCCTGAAGAAATACCGGCTATTAGTTCTTTGATGCCAACTTTGAAAGCACTCCACCAATCCTCGGGATTTTGTTCACTCCAGGCGGGCTTTGGGAAAAATACGGGATATTCTTTTGTTATGGTATTGACTATTGTTCCATCGGCCTTTATAAGCAAAAGCTTTAACGATGATGTGCCTAAATCGGCACCAATATAATAGTTCATTGTAGACCTCCCTCAATTATATTATATATCTTCATTTTACTGCAGTATATTTGACTTTTCTCGCAATAGACGGTATAATATGTAGACAAAATTTGACTTTTTGGAGAAAGTGCTATATGTTTTATGAATTTAAGCATTTAGGCTCACCCGACTACATTAAGGTGGAAAAGGGGAATGATTTCAGTTTTCCTTTTCATTTGCATCAATGCTTTGAAATAATAGTTGTTTTATCGGGTGAAATGGAGATAACTGTAGATGGTAAAAGTTATAATTTACAGGGGAATGAAGCATTGCTTATATTCCCTAATCAGATCCATTCCTTGCACTCTACCAAAAGTGAGCATGTTTTATGTATCTTCTCGCCTCGTCTTGTTCAGGCTTATGCAACAGTAGTAAAGGGCAAAATACCTGTAGACAATAAATTTATACTTGATGACTACTTGGTGAAAGCTATAGAGACGCTTTCTCTTGATTCTTCTACCACACAGAAAAAAGGTGTTCTCTATTCCTTGTGTGGCAAGTTTGATGAGGTTGCCGGTTATCACGAACGCAAAACTGATAATGAAAAACTACTTTTGAGGATTTTTTCTTTTGTAGAAGAAGAGTTTGATGGGGATTGTTCTCTATCTACACTTTCTGAGAATATAGGTTATGACTACTCTTATTTATCCCGTTATTTCAAAAAGGTTGTTGGAATCTCCTTTAATTCATATGTAAATTATTATCGGTTAAGCCACGCGTGTTATCTTATGGAAAACTCCAATGCACCAATTTTGCAATGTGCACTTGAGAGTGGTTATGTTTCTTTGCGTAGCTTCAACAGAAATTTCAAATCTTACTTTAACATTACTCCTGCAGAGTATCGAAAAAATATTTCCAAATAAATTCCGATTCCATATATATTATATATAGTATATAAAAACCCGCTTCTTTTTACGGAAGCGGGTATATGTTTTATTTATGAAAAAGATTATTGGATTTCACGTGCTAATTCGTTAAGACCGTTAATGAGAGCGGAGCCAACATGCTGACCAAGAGAAATAAGCTCGTGGTAGTGGTTTGCAGGGTCGCCCATTGTGTAGTCGTTATCAGGAACAACATAACCGATAGCATCGTTCATAACACCGAAGCACTTAACGTCTTTACCAAAAATGCCTGCTGCTGTAGTTGCTCCACCATCTTTCACAAAATCAGAGAATGGTTTAACTGTAACAGCATTTTCCTTGATAAGTGAAGCACCGTTAGGAGCAACAAGGTCCTGACAAATTTCACCGGGAAGGAATACAGCTTTAAACTGGTTACCTAATTCCATATAACCAATTTCTGAAATGGTTGAATATTTTCCGTCTTTAACCTTAACAACATAGTTTGCCATGTTAAGCTTACCAACAGCTGTGATAAGAGTGTTTGTAATTGGAATTTCAACCTGTTTGATGTAAAGGTTGAGGAAAGCATCAACAGGAACAGCTTTCTTTGTGATGTCTTCACCTGCAGCGTTCTTGTTCCAATCTTCATACCATACGGAATAATGAGGATTAACTCTACATTTGTTAAGAGCGCCTTCAACGTTAGAAAGATTGAATTTGCTGTTAGTGGTTACAAACTTACGATCACCGATTTCGATTTCACCAAGTGCTGTACCTTCAGCATTGCGAAGAATAATCTTGCCAGCTGTTGAGTAGTCTATTTTCTGATTTGCATCGTTAGACATAGCTACAATAATTTCGCCTGTAAGACCATCAGCAACAACATATGTTGCCGGTGTTGGGTTAATTACTACATCTGTTGACTTAAGGTTAAGGAAGTAAACGCGTTTTGCTGTTCCGTCTACATCCTTTGTAACTTCAATAGTTTTTGCTGTGTCGTCGTAGTTAACATTCATGCCCTGTGCATCAAGAACTAATGTAAGCTTGTTCTCTGAATCAAGAACATATGGTAAGATTGTACCATTTTCATTAAGAACATAACGAGTATCTACAGGAGTAACAACACGGCTGCTACCAAGAGGATATGCATTTACAGTACCGTCTGCTTCAATAATAGCTATAGTGGTTTTGTTAGGAGTAATAACCTGTCTGTTGCCATCACCATAAACAATAACTGCAAGGGGTGAGCCATCTTTTACAATAACGTGAGCATTATATTCTTCATTGTATTCAATAGCGATATCACTACCATAATTTAAGTCATAGAGGAGTTTGCCTCTGCTTAAAATTTTGATTTCTTTGGTATCCTCATCAATTTGAACTGTTCTGTCCTGAGCATCAATAACAAGTGTATAGTTGTTACCTGGTGTTGCGATTTCAGGAACAGGATTTTTGTTTGCATCGAATAAAGCAATTTCTTTTGTGTTCTCTTCGATTTCTTTTGTAAGGTCACTTGTGAGAGGATTTGCTTTTGCTTCCTCTTCTGTAAGCTCTAATGAAAGAGCAAGTCTTGCAAGTTCAAAGCCGTATCTCTGAGACTCTTCAACTCTCTGCTTTGTTTCTACATTGTCACCTGTAACGCTACGAGACATATAGATACCTGCAATAGCACCCTGGAAGAAAATAAAGTTGTAACCAGCTTTTTCAAGATACTTACCGCAGTAGAATACGTAGTCACCACTGATTTCTCTACCTGAGTTGGAGTCTGTAGGAAGACCAGCAACATCCGGGTGAGCAGCAAGGTTGAGGATCATTGTTGGCTTTGCGCCTTCTGCATCAGGTGTGAAAATGAATCTTTCGATATTTGTCATAGCGATTCTTTTTTTACCTGAAGTATTGAGTGTGCCATCTTCATTGAGTTCATAAAGCTGACCTGAAGAAGGACGGTTCTTGTTCTGGAAGTACTCTTGACCGATGTCTTTGCTGATGTATGAAAGGCTACCTGCCTTCATATCTTTATGAGCCTTGATAAGAGCTTGAGCAACCTTATCCTTCATCCATTCCATATATTTAGGGTTTGTGCCCTGCTGAAGCTCGCCTTCAGCCTTTGTACCGCTGATAACACCGTTTGAAACGAGTTTAGCGATGTTCTTTGTCCAAAGACCTTCAGTATCAATACCACTATGGCAGTGTGTTGATGATACATTAATAGCCTTGATGTTGTTAGCTGCAGCATAATCCGCAAGAAGTGCACGGATATCTTTAATATCAGCATTAGTGATACCGATACTATCGATAACAGCAAAGAGAATGGTGCTCTTCTGGGTTTCGCCTGCTTTAACAGAGCCGTCGCTGATAGCCATACATCTAACCTTCATATCGTCTCTGCCGATACCTGGGATTTCTGCAATGCCTTCAACAACGTTTGAGAAACCATTTTCAGGTGCTATGTAACCACCAATGTAGTATGTACCGTTATTGTAGTCATCAGGGATAAGGCTTGCATTTGCATAACCGAGATGCCACTGAGCATCCTGTGCAGCTTCATCCTGGAAATCCTTGCCGGTACCCTCGTAGTAGTTTGCGGCAATTTTTTCTTCAAGCGCTACATTGGATTCAGGATCATCTGTAGGATAGAAGCCCGGTCCGTTGCCGAACAACGATGCTAAGAAATCTGTTGCGATTCTTAAAATCGTGTCGATAATGTCGGCTAAAATCACCTTCAATGGTTCACTGCTACTGAATGCAGAAAATGCATTTGATGCACTTGCTGTTACTGCACCGAAGGATGCGGATAACATTGCGAGCGCAAGGACAATAGCAATAACTTTCGTCAATTTGCTCTTTTTCATAAATTGATATCTCCTTTACATTGTCACAAATCGCGACAATATTATTTGATAACATATTTTACAATATATTTACGGAAATTTCAACCATCATTATAACTAAATTACAGGCGATTAGTTAAATGTTTTGCACAAAAAAATATAATTACAAAAAACATTGAAAGTATTAGCAGATTTTGTATTGACTTTTTGTTGCGTTTTGTGTAGAATGTATTGGAAGTTATATGGTATCAAGGGGGATACTTTGATGAAAAAGACTGAAAATAGCGCTAATGCAAATCCAAAGGATAATGCAAGGTTTAAAAGCGTTTTAGCTATGGTGCTTGTTACAACAGTAGTTATTGGCTTGCTTTCAAGCACAGCTATCAAGCTTGCAACTGCAACATACTTAATGCAATCAAGCAAAAAGGTTCAGACCGGCATTCCAGTTATCGATAATTATCTTAACGACATTGTTGAGGATGTTCCAACAACAGCTGCTCCTACAACAACTGCACCAACAACAGCTGCTCCTACAACAACAGCTGCTCCTACAACAACAGCTGCTCCTACAACAACTGAGGCTCCCACAACAACTGAGGCTCCTACAACAACTGAGGCTCCTACAACAGAAGCAACAACAGCTGCTCCTGAAACAACAGAAGCACCGGAAACTACTGAGGCTACAACAAGCGAAGAGATGCTTATCAAGAGCTATCAGAATGTTCTCAAGAGCTATAGCGATGTTCTTAATGTCAATAAGGCTGAAGGTCACAGACCCGGTTTCAATAAGACAGTTTCAAGATCACTTAAGAAAGATATCATTTCTTCAGTTTGGTTCTCAGATATTGAAACACAGGATGAAATCGCAAAATACCTTAATGGCAAAGAGGTTTCTGTTGCAAAAGGCGAAGAAACAAAAGAACTTGGTGTAAAAAACACAAAGAAAGCAAGCTTCCTTAACTATGACAATTACGAAGCTGTGAAGGCTACTGTTAAATCTGCATCCAAGCAGGAAGTTGTTATGGTTTACTATAAGAATGTTACAGATGGTAGCGTCATCCATGTATACGATGAAATAGTTTCAACAGGCGAGAAGATTCAACTCCAGGAAATCAATGAAGAAGAATACACAGAGGTTGAGAGAATTAACGCATTCAAAATTGTAATTGATTTTAACGATGAAGTTAACCCCAAGCCAATTAAAGGTGGTAAAACAAAGAGCTTTACTTCAGCTGTTTTCCCTGTTGTAACAGGTACTCAGATTCTTGACACTATGGATAGAAAAGGTGTTACAGAAGTAAACGTTACATACAAGGATTGTTCAGTTGTATTGTACTACAGTGCAGCAAACGCAAACATCATTTCTTTTACTCAGAATATTAAGTATGATGTTGCCGCGAAGGATGGTTACCTTACATTGAAGGGTACAGTATCTGAAACAAACGTATATAGCGACTTTAAGTATTAATTTTAAATCAAAATTTGAGAAGAGCAGGTTATCTGCTCTTCTTTTTTTGTTGCCATATAATTATTTTATTGCTTGATAATTAGTATTGTTTATGCTATAATTTTCAATTGAAGAAATTTACCTATTTTTAAGGAGATTGTTATGACAAGAAGTGAAGCAAGAGAACAGGCATTTATTGTTTTGTTTGAAAAGATTTTTGATAATGACTCTTCTATATCTGACATTATAGAAAAGGCTAAGGAAACAGAAAATGTTAAAATTAATGGTTTTGCAGAAAATCTTCTTACCCAAATTGAAACTAACTGCGAAGCTGTAGATAACACTATTGAAGAAAATATCAAGGGCTGGAGCATAAATAGACTCCCTAAGGTTTCACTTGCAATTTTACGCCTTGCAATAGGTGAAATGATGTTTGTGGAAGAAGTTCCTACAGGAGTATCTGTGAACGAGGCTGTTGAACTCACAAAAAAATACGGCACATCAGATGATGCAGCATACATAAATGGTGTGCTTGGCGCAGTTGCGAAGAAATTATAATATGGGTTTTTTAGGTATTGATACAAGCAACTACACCACGTCCCTGGCTTTTTATGATGGGAATGATTTTTTTCAGGTGAAGAAGCTGTTGCCTGTCAAAGAGGGTGAAAAAGGTATTCGTCAGAGCGATGCTGTTTTTCATCATACGAAAGCATACCCTGATTTGTTAAAGGAGCTTTTGTTACAAAGTGGCAAAAAAATAGAGGCTGTGGGTGTTTCTGTAACCCCAACAACACAAGAGGGCTCGTATATGCCTTGCTTTCTTGTGGGTGAGTCTGTTGCAAATGCTATAGCGACAAGCCTTGGAGTTCCGCTATTTAAATTTTCTCATCAGCAAGGTCATATTACAGCAGCTTTGTATTCTGCTGATAAAACACACCTTTTAAATCAACAATTTCTTGCCTTCCATCTGTCAGGTGGCACAACAGATTTAGTTTTATGTAATCCGGATACTGAGGCAGTATTGAAAACAACTCCTTTTTCATCATCATCCGATTTAAAAGCGGGGCAAGCTGTAGACAGAATAGGTGTTTCGATGGGATTAAAATTTCCTGCAGGTGCAGAATTGGAAAAACTTGCGGTGAATTCAACTAATGTTTATAAAAATAAAATAAAATTAAATAACGGTATGTGCTCACTTTCGGGCTTGCAGAATAAATGTGAAAAAATGCTATCCGATGGTGAGAAAAAAGAAGATATTGCAAATTTTCTTTTTTCCTTTATTGCAGATACTGTTATTGCTATGACGGAATACGCCTTGGAAAAAACAGGGGATATACCTGTTGTTTATGCAGGCGGTGTAATGTCAAATAAAATAATTCAGAAAAAGGTTTCTGAAAAAATTAAAAATTCATATTTTGCTGAACCGCAATTTTCTTGCGATAATGCGGCAGGTATTGCGTATTTAACCTATATGAAGAGGTGAATTAATGTACACCCCAACACCAAAGGTTTACAGTGTTAATGAGATCAATAATTATGCAAAAAGCTTGTTGGATAATGACGAAAATCTCAAACATGTTTTTGTAACCGGTGAAATTTCTAACTATAAAGCTCATTATAGCGGGCATTTATATATGACAATTAAGGATGAAACGGCATCCATAAAGGCGGTAATGTTTGCAGGAAATGCTTCTAAACTCCGCTTCAATGTTGAAAACGGGATGAAGGTACTCATTTTCGGTACGGTTTCACTTTTTTCAAGAGATGGATCATTTCAGCTATATATAAACGATATGCAGCCTGATGGAATGGGTGCGTTAGGTATTGCTTTTGAGCAATTAAAAAAGAAATTAGCCGCAGAAGGTCTTTTCTCAGAAACTCATAAAAAGCCTATACCGGTATTTCCGCAAAGGGTTGGTATTGTAACATCCTCAACAGGCGCCGCGATTCAAGATGTTTTTAATGTGCTTAAAAGGCGATATCCCGTTGCAGAGGTTGTTGTAAGACCTGCTCAGGTGCAGGGAGATGGTGCGGCAAATGATATTGCCCAAGCAATTAAAGAGTTCAATTCATTGAATGGTGCAGATGTGCTTATAGTTGGCCGTGGCGGTGGCTCGATTGAGGATTTGTGGGCATTTAACGAAGAGGTTGTTGCTCGTGCGGTCTATGAGTCAAAGATTCCCGTTATATCCGCTGTAGGTCACGAAACAGACTATACAATATGTGATTTTGTAGCGGATTTACGAGCTCCTACCCCATCAGCGGCGGCAGAGCTTGCAGTTCCTGATATCAACGAATTAAAGAGCGGTCTCTTGTCGTATAAGCAACAGCTTTATGGTTTCGTGAAAAATCAGATTGCTACAGAGAGAAATAAGCTATCCGCAATAGAAAAAAGCGGAGCGCTTAAGGACCCTGTAATAAAATTAAATGAAACACGAAGAAATCTTTTGTATCTGAGTGAAAAAATAACAGATCTTACACAAGCACAGATTGATTCACAAAGATTAAGATTTTCAGCGCTTGCAGGTAAGCTTGATGCATTAAGCCCGTTGGGTGTAATTGCAAGAGGCTATGCCATTGTAAATAAAGAAGAAAAGCTTCTTACCAAGGCTTCAGAGTTTAGTGCCGGTGATAATATAAGTGTAAAACTTATCGGCGGAACAGTAAAAGCCCGGGTAACAGAAGTGTGTGAGGAATAAAAATGGAACAATCATATGAGAAGTCATTGTTAAGACTTGAAGAAATAGTAAAAATTCTTGAGGAGGGTGGACAACCTCTTGAAAAAACAATAGAGCTTTTTTCTGAAGGAACAGCCTTGATTTCTGCTTGTGGCAAGTATCTTGATGAGGCAGAGCAGAAGGTTTCAAAACTTTTAGGTAACGGTGAACAATAATGCATAATAAAATTGAAGAGTTTTCACAGCTCTTGGAAGAAAATTTATATAAATATTTTGAAAGCTATTTTGAAGAGTATAAAGTGCTTTTCGATTCAATGAAGTATAGTGTTAAAAATGGCGGTAAAAGAGTAAGACCGCTACTTACTTTACTTTTCTGCGATGCTTGCGGTGGGGATGTTAAGGCAGCAATTCCTATGGCAACTGCAATTGAGTTTATACACACGTATTCACTTATACACGATGATTTACCTTGTATGGATAACGATGATTACAGACGAGGAAAACCATCTAACCATAAGGTTTATGGTGACGCGATGGCGCTTCTTGCAGGTGACGGCTTGCTTACTGCCGCATTTGAAAGAATTGCCGTGTGGTCACAGGCAGGTCTTTATAGCGCAGATGTTGCAGTAAAGGCAATTTCGGAGCTTTCCGTGTATGCCGGTAGCCGCGGTATGATAGGCGGTCAGGTTATAGATATACAAAACGAAAACAAACCTGATATAAGCTTTGAAACACTCAGACTTCTTGATAGCTTAAAAACAGGTGCACTTATTGAAGCTGCTTGTAGCCTTGGTTGTATTGCGGCAAATGCCGATGACGAAAAAATATACTCAGCCAAGAGTTTTGCTTCTAAAATTGGTCTGGCTTTTCAGATTAAGGATGATATTCTTGATGTTACCGGTTCTCTTGAAAAGATTGGCAAAATGGCGGGTAGTGATGTGCAGAATGGTAAAACCACATATGTTACCTTGCTTGGGGTGGAAAAATGTCAGGAGCTTGTTGATCAACTAACTGATGAAGCAATGAAAGAGCTTGATTCTTTCGAAAATAACGAAGCATTAAAGGAATATGCAGAATATCTTGCAAAAAGAGATTATTGATATGGAACATGAACTTTTATCCGGGATAAATTCTCCGGCAGATGTTAAAGCAATAGACGACAAAAAGCTTCCTCTTCTTGCGGAGGAGGTAAGAGATGTTATTACCTCTACTGTTTCTGCAAATGGTGGGCATCTTGCATCAAACCTTGGTGCTGTTGAATTGACTATTGCTATACACAAGGTTTTTAATTCACCTGATGATAAAATTATCTGGGACGTGGGTCATCAGGTATATACACATAAATTACTTACCGGCAGATACGAGGAGTTTAAAACTCTTCGTCAGGAAAATGGTATTTCAGGCTTTTCAAGACCTAATGAAAGCGAGCATGATATTGTGTACAGCGGTCACAGTAGTGTTTCAATTTCAACTGCTTTAGGTATTGCCGCCGCTAATAGTGTTAACGGCAAAAAGGATTATGCCGTTGCGGTTATTGGCGATGGTGCACTTACCGGTGGTCTTGTATACGAGGCTTTGAATAATGCGGGTAGAATGAAAAATTCCCGTCTTATAATCATACTTAACGATAACGGGATGTCAATATCCAAAAATGTGGGACATCTTGCAAAAAGACTTGCAAAAATGCGTTCAAGATCCGGTTATTATAAGCTTAAAGCGGTAACCGAAAAAATTGTGTCTAAAATTCCGTTAATCGGTAAGAAAACTGCCGATGAAATTTTCAAAATCAAAACTAATGTTAAGAATATGATGTACCAGAGTAACTTCTTTGAAGATATGGGCATCAGATATATGGGTCCTATAGACGGTCATAATATTCAACAGCTGTGTAATGCTCTCGAAGGCGCAAAAATTATAAACGGACCTGTGCTTGTTCATGTAAACACAATTAAAGGTAAAGGCTATGAGCCTGCAGAACAAAGGCCATCAGATTTCCATGGTGTTTCCGCTTTCAACCTTGAAGATGGTGTTCTGCCACAGGGTAAGGACAGTTTTTCAGAAAAATTCGGCGAATTTTTATTTAATCAGGCGGCTAAGGATAAAAGAATTTGCGCGATTACAGCGGCAATGACTTTAGGAACAGGGTTGCAGAAATTCTCTGATGAGTATCCTAAGCGTTTCTTTGATGTAGGTATTGCAGAGGAGCATGCCGTACCTTTTGCTTTAGGAATAAGCAAAAGTGATATGGTTCCTGTTTTTGTTGTTTACTCAACATTTTTACAGCGTTGCTACGACCAGCTTTTACACGATTGTGCACTACAGCAATCTAAAATGATTATTGCTGTAGACAGGGCGGGTATTGTTGGTGACGATGGTGAAACCCATAACGGTATATACGATACAGCTTTCTTTAACGGAATACCGAATATAACTGTTTATTCTCCGTCGTACTATGCTGAGCTTAACAGTGCTTTTGTAAATTCACTTTATCATAGTAATGGTCCATCTGTAATAAGATACCCGAGAGGCGCTGAGCCTGAGTTGCCTGATGACTATATATGTAGTGGTAATTCCTTTGATATTTATGGTGACGAAAATGCCGATATAGCCATTGTCACATATGGCAGAATTTTTGGTGAGGCTTATAAAGCATATAAACAGCTGAAAAATGAGGGTATTAATGTAAAAATAGTAAAACTCAATATTATAGTGCCAATCCCGGAAGAATCTATGGAAGCAATTCGTAATGTGAAAAAGGTATTTGCATTCGAAGAAGGTGTAAAAAGTGGTGGCGTTGGCGAGAGTTTTGCAAGTGTTATGCTTGAAAACAAACTTTCCCCTGAGTTTTATCTTACTGCATTCCCTGATTGCTTTGTAAAACAAGGCAAGACTGATTCAATTTTCAAACAATATAAGCTTGATTGCGAAGGTATGGTTACCACTATTAAGGAGAATTTATGAGCGATAAAAAAAGACTTGATATAGTATTGTTTGAACGAGGCTTTGCAGAAAGTCGCGAAAAAGCAAAAGCCTTAATAATGTCGGGTATCGTTTATGTTAATGACCAGAAGGAGATTAAAGCGGGTAGAGATATAAAGCCTGATGATATTATTGAGGTGAGGGGAGCGACCCTCAAATATGTAAGCCGAGGCGGTCTTAAGCTTGAAAAAGCTATGGAAAGCTTTCCTATTACATTAACTGATTGCATTTGTATGGATATCGGTGCTTCTACAGGTGGTTTTACAGATTGTATGCTACAGAATGGTGCCAAGAAGGTGTATTCTATTGATGTAGGCTATGGTCAGCTTGCATGGAAGCTTCGTAGTGATGAAAGGGTAGTTAACCTGGAAAGAACGAATTTCAGGTATGTAACAAACGAGCAGGTTCCCGATGTAATAGATTTTGCATCTGTAGATGTTTCTTTCATATCACTTAAACTTATTTTGCCTGTTATGTATCAGCTTTTAAAGGTGGATGGTGAGGCGGTTTGTCTTATAAAGCCACAGTTTGAGGCAGGACGAGAAAATGTTGGTAAAAAAGGTGTTGTAAGAGACCCTCTTGTTCACGAAAATGTTATAAAAACTATTACAGAGTTTGCAAATGAACAAAAATTTCAGGTTTTAGGTCTTGAATATTCTCCGGTAAAAGGTCCTGAGGGCAATATTGAGTATCTTATGTACATTAAAAAGTGTGAAAATGAGCAGGATTCATCGGAAGTTATTGCAACAGCGGGTGAGCTTGTTGCTCGTTCACATTCAGCTCTTGATAAATAAATTATTTTAGAATCGATGCGGGGTGATTTTGTGAAGTTTTATGTAATCCCTAATATGACAAGGGAAAATACATATTCGGTAACAACAAGGTTACTTAAGGAAATAAAAAAATTAAATTGTGAAGCTTTTATGGAATCATCTCTTGAACAACATTTCGGTAAAGAGGATTTTATAACCTACTGTGCAGATGATAGTGTAATATCAACAGTTGATTTTGTTGTTTCTGTTGGTGGCGATGGCTCCTTTATTAATGCTGCAAAGGTTGCCACAGAATACAACAAACCAATTCTTTGTGTAAATGCAGGTAAGCTTGCTTACCTTGCTTGCTTAGAGGAAAGTGAACTTGAACTTTTAAAAATGGTTGTTGACGGCGAATTTGTAACAGAAAGAAGAATGATGCTCGATGTTACAATTGTTGACAAAAATAAGGAAATATTATATCATTCAAATTGCATTAATGATGCGGTTATTTCAAGAAGCGGCAGTATTCGTATAATGAAGCTTTCTGCTTTATGTAATGGTGCGCCGCTCATTGAATATATGGCAGATGGTGCTATTGTTTCAACCCCTACAGGATCAACGGCATATTCACTTTCGGCAGGTGGTCCGATTGTAGACCCTTGTGTTGAAAGTTTATTGCTTACTCCGGTATGTTCGCACAGTGTTTTTTCCCGTTCAATTGTTTTAGGTGGTAACTCTGTTCTTGAGTTGTATCACGATAACAGCGGTGAGGCAATTCTTTCCTGCGATGGTCAGTCTGCCGAATTTGTACCTGAGAGTGCAAGGGTTTGTGTAAAACGTTCAGACAAAGTAGCGTCATTTGTAAAAATAAAACAAGACACCTTTATAGATGTGCTTAATAAAAAAATATCCGGTTAGGTGGCAGTTATGAAAAAAAGAAGACATAAATTAATACTTGAACTTATCGAAAAATACGATATCGGAACACAGGAAGAACTTCTTCAGATGTTGCGCGAAAAGGGTTGCGATGTTACTCAGGCAACAGTTTCCCGCGATGTTAAAGAATTAAGGCTTTTGAAGGTATTAGGTTCAAGGGGTATTTATAAATATTCTGTTGAAAAGGTTGCAGATAACGGCTACAAGGGTATGTTTGATGCACTTTTCCAAAGTGCTATGACTAAGGTTGATTATGCGGGGAATATTTGTGTAATAAAGTGCTCTCCGGGTCTTGCAGGCGCCGCATGTGCCACAATTGATGCAATGAATGTTCACGAGGTTGTTGGTACAATAGCAGGTGACGATACTATTTTTATGCTTTGCAGAACAACAGACGAGGCTCGTGGTGTTGCAGAAGCGCTTAACAGAATGATTGGGAGATAATAACTATGCTGTCCGTTTTGAGAATAAAGAACATTGCAATTATTGAAAGTGCCGAGATTGAATTTTCGAGGGGCTTTAATGTTCTCAGCGGTGAAACGGGTGCAGGTAAATCTATAATACTTGATTCTATCAACGCGGTACTTGGGCTACGTACCTCTCGTGAACTTATCAGAACGGGAGAGACGCAGGCTCAGGTTACGGCGTTGTTTTCTTCTATAAGTAAAAATGTTGAGGCAAAGTTAGAGGAGCTTTCATTGCCCCTGAATGACGATAAAAGCTTACTTATAACCAGAACAATTACTGCAGATAAAAACATCTGCAAGGTTAATAACAGCATTACTACAGTTACTGTTCTCAGGGAATTGGGGGCAGAGCTTATGAGTATTCACGGTCAACAGGATAACAGAGAGTTACTGAATAGTGAAACTCATATAAGCTATATAGATGCGTTAGCTTCAAACGAAAAGCTTTTAGATGCATACAGGGAAAAGTATAACGCTTTGTTGGATTTGCAAAGCAAAATAAAAAAACTTTCGGGTGCTAAGGAAGAAAAAGCCCGAAGAATAGATATCCTTAATTATCAGATTGATGAAATTGAGAAGGCAGAAATAAACCCGGGTGAATGGGAAGCGCTGAAAAACAGACGTAGTGAATTGCAGAATTACGAGAAAATCCAAGGCGGACTTTATGGTGCTTACGAGGCTCTTGCAGGCGGTGATTCACATCACGGCGCAGTTGAACTTTTATCAGATGCAACAAGGACTTTGAGTGCAATTGCCTCATTTTCTTCGGATTTAGATGATATATCAGCTAAGCTTTCTGACCTTTATTATGAGGTGCAGGATGTTGCAGATACTATCAGGTCAAATGTGAATGATGATGGTTTCTCACAAGCAGAGCTTGACGATGTTGAAAACAGAATTACTCTTATTCATAACCTAAGCAAAAAATATGGTGAAACAGAAGAAGATATCCTAACCTATCTTGAAAACGCAAAAAAAGAGCTTGACGAAATATCGTTTTCCGATGAAAAACTTGAAGAATTAAAATCTTTATTCAGAAAAACAAAAGAAGAGGCAATTAGCCTTGCAACAGAGCTTTCTTCTGTACGTAAAGAAACAGCTAAGCTTTTTTCAAAAAAGGTTTGTAAAGAATTAAGCTTTCTGGATATGCCGCATATCGAGTTTGTTGTTGATTTTTCTGAGGTTTCCTTATGTGAAAATGGAATTGATTCAGCAGAATTTTTGATTTCAGCCAATATTGGTGAAGCACCAAAACCAATTACAAAAATTGCTTCGGGCGGTGAGTTGTCACGAATTATGCTTGCACTGAAAACAATTATGGCAAATAAAGATAAGGTTGAAACAATGATTTTTGACGAAATTGATTCAGGTGTAAGCGGTAGAGCGGCATTGAAGGTTGCCTCGAAGCTTAAAGAAGTTTCAGTAGGTAAACAGGTTTTGTGCGTTACACATTTAGGTCAGCTTATGGCTTATGCTGATAACCACTACCTTATAGAAAAAGCGGCAATCAACGGCAAAACATATACAAGTGTTACACTACTTGATTTTGAGGGCAGAAAAAATGAAATTGCAAGAATCACAAGTGGCGGAGAAATAACAGAAACACAGCTGAAAAACGCTGAAGAAATGTTAAAATCCATACAAGAGGGGGCATGTTTGTGAAATTCGGTGTTTGCAGAGGTTTAGATGATTTTGCGGCTATGGATGTTGCAAAAGAATGTGGCATAGATTATCTTGAAACAGGCTTTGGTTGTCTTGCAGATTATACAGAAGAAAAATTTACTCAATCAAAACAAAAGCTTGATTCAATCAGCTTGAAATGTAATATTGCTAACAGTTTCATTCCCGGCTCTATGAAGCTTGTTGGGGATAGTGTGGATTATCAGTTGATATCAGATTATCTGGACAGAGGCTTTGAAAGAGCTAAAATGTTAGGCGTTGAAAAGATTGTTTTAGGCTCAGGTAGCGCAAGAAGCTTTGAAGAAGGCTTTTTACCTGAAAAGGCAAAGGAGCAATTAGCATACTTTCTTGGTGAGTATGCCGCACCGAGAGCAAAAAAAATAAACGCAACAATTGTTGTAGAGCCATTAAGATTTGGTGAATCCTCTCTTGTTCACACAGTTGCTGACGGTCTTGAAATAGCACAAATGAGCGGTGCAGATAATGTTTTCGGTCTTGCCGATTTGTACCATGTATATGGAAATAACGATTCTGTATCCAATATGATGAATTACAATAATAAGGTTTTACATTCACATATTGCAGAGCCTGTAAAGAGGGGATACCCTAAAAAGAGTGATTGCGAAACAGTGCTTTACATATACAGGGAGTTTATAAAAACCCTTGAAGCAATAGGTTGTGAAACATGCTCTGTTGAAGCACGTACAGATGATTTTAATAATGATGTAAAAGACGCGATATCGCTCCTTAAATCTCTATGATATCAAATTATCACAGTTGACAACAGTTGATGTGAGTTTTATAATGAATATAATCAAAATGTAACAGGAAGGTGTTATATATGGGTAAAATATTGATAATGGATCATCCGCTTATTCAACATAAGCTTTCAATTCTAAGAGATGTTAATACAGGTTCCAAAGAGTTCCGTGCTCTCATTTCAGAAATCGCAAACCTTATTTGCTACGAGGCAACAAGAGATTTACCCCTTGAAGAGGTTCAGGTTCAAACCCCAATTTGTACTGCAACAACTAAAGTACTTGCAGGTAAAAAGCTTGCTATTGTTCCTATTTTAAGAGCAGGTTTAGGTATGGTTGATGGTATGCTTGCCCTTGTTCCGTCTGCAAAGGTTGGTCATATAGGTCTTTATCGTGACCCTGAAACAGTTCAACCTGTTGAATATTACTGTAAATTACCTGCCGATATAGATCAGAGAGATGTTTTTGTTGTTGACCCTATGCTTGCAACAGGTGGTTCAGCTATAGATGCAATTACTCAAATAAAAAAACGCGGTGCAAAGCACATTAAATTCCTCGGTATTATTGGTGCGCCTGAGGGTCTTGATGCTCTTTCAAAAGCACATCCTGATATTGATATTTATCTTGCATCACTTGATGAAAAACTTAATGACCATTGCTATATTGTTCCCGGCCTTGGCGATGCAGGTGACAGAATTTTCGGTACAAAATAATAAAATGAAAAGTCGATTTTTAAAAAATCGGCTTTTTTCGTGGGGTAATTATGTTAAAGAGAATAATCAGCTTGGTTTTGTTCGTTGCAATGCTGATGTGCTTTTCTTCGTGCGATTCTGCTGAAACAGGTGTTGTTATTACAAATCCTGTTAAGGTTGCGGTTGGTGTACCAGATTCATCGCAGTTTTACGCGACACAGGAGTATGCAATTTCTGAAGGTTATGAATTGGTTGAGTATGAAACAATGGAATCGGCTATTGTTTCTGTTGAGAATGGCAAAAATGATTTTGTTGTTATAGACAGCAACAGTGCAACAAAGGAATTGCTTGATAGTGTGAATTTAGAATGGACAGAAAATACACCATATAAAATTGAATATTGTGCATATTTTGAAGGAAACAATGAAAACCTTCAAGCAGAATTTAATAATGCTGTTAAAGAGTTAAAACAAAAGGGTGTTTTTGATGAAATTAACAGAGCATATTCTGAAGGCAGAGTTTATACACCTAACCCGAACTCTTCTGAAAATGGCACATTAAAAATTCTATGTTCACCTGTATTTGATGATTTTTTGTATTTCGATGAAAATGGTGATCTTGCAGGTAAAGAGCTTTCTGTTATCTACGAAATCTGTGCAGAGCTATCAATGGAAGCAGAATTGGTTGTGGTAGAATTTGATGAATTGTTTTATCAGCTGGAGCAGGGTGAGGGAGACGTTATCATTTCTGCTTTAGAGTATAACGAACAACGCGCTGAAACGTATTTGTTTAGTGATACATATAATGAAACAACATTTGGTGTTTACAAAAGAAAACCATAAATAAAAACTCCTCCACAGATGTGGAGGAGTTCCTTTTGTAATAGTTAAATTATGCAAGCTCTGCGAAGTACTTGATTGTTCTAACCATCTGGCTTGTGTAGCTGTTCTCGTTATCATACCAAGAAACAACCTGAACTTCATAAAGACCGTCAGCAACCTTTGATACCATTGTCTGTGTAGCGTCAAAGAGTGAACCGTACTTCATACCGATAACGTCTGAAGAAACGATTGGGTCTACGTTGTAGCCAAAGCTATCAGAAGCAGCAGCCTTCATAGCAGCGTTGATGCCGTCAACTGTTACGTCGTCGCCCTTAACAACTGCTGTAAGGATTGTTGTAGAACCTGTAGCAACAGGAACTCTCTGTGCAGAACCGATAAGCTTGCCGTTAAGCTCTGGGATAACAAGGCCGATAGCTTTTGCAGCACCTGTTGAGTTAGGAACGATGTTTGCAGCACCTGCACGAGCTCTTCTCATATCGCCCTTTCTGTGAGGACCGTCGAGAATCATCTGGTCGCCTGTGTAAGCGTGGATTGTGCTCATGATACCGCTCTGGATA
>JAZSCV010000034.1:0-16791 GCA_045530855.1 Acutalibacteraceae bacterium | reverse complement strand
CAGAGGTAACAGCAGACCCAAGACTTGTTATGACTTGGAATGGTAATGTTATCTGTAACATCAGCCGTGAATTCCTTAACTCAAATGGTGCAGATAAGCACGTTAATGTTGAAGCTGCAAAGCCTGAAAGCTACGATAAAGTTATCACGGGCACATTCACAGAAAATATGAAGGCTATGGCAGATGACCTTAACATCTGTTCAAAGCGTGGTCTTTCAGAAAGATTTGACTCAACAATCGGTGCAGGTACAGTTCTTATGCCTTTCGGTGGTAAGTATCAGCATACACCGATTCAGGCAATGGTACAGAAGATTTCTGTAGAAAAGAAGCACACAGACGATTGCTCACTTATGTCATGGGGATACAATCCATTTATTACAGAAAAGAGCCCTTACCATGGTGCATATCTTGCAGTTGTTGAATCAATTTGTAAGCTTATTGCTACAGGTGCAAAGTTCGAGGACGTATACCTTACATTCCAGGAATATTTTGAGCGTGTAAATAAAGAGCCAAAGCGTTGGGGTAAACCTCTTGCAGCACTTCTTGGTGCATTTAAAGCACAGAAGGAGCTTGGTGTTGGCTCAATCGGTGGTAAAGACTCCATGAGTGGTACTTTTGAAGATCTTGATGTTCCACCAACACTTGTTTCATTTGCTGTTACAACTGAAAAGGTTAAAGATATTGTTTCACCTGAATTCAAAAAAGCAGGTAACAAGGTTTACCTTGTAAAGCCTGATTTTGATGAAAACGGACTTCCTGTTACAGAATCTCTTATCAAGGTGTTCGATAAAGTTTGTGCACTTCTTCGTGAGGGTAAAGCAGTTTCCTGCTACACACCTGGTATGGGTGGTATTGCAGAGGCGGTTATGAAAATGGCTTTCGGTAACGGCTTCGGTTTCGAATTCGCTGATTCACAGACAGTAGAAAACCTTTTTGCATACAACTATGCATCATTCCTTCTTGAAGCAACAGAGGAAATTGATGGCGAATTTATCGGTACTGTTACAGAAAATGCAGTATTTACACTAAAAAACGAAAGTCTTGATTTAACAGATGTTCTTAAGATTTATGAAGATAAGCTTGAAAGTGTATATAGCTGTAACATAGCAGATACAGGTACAAAGGTTGAGAACTTCTCATTCAGCGCAACAGAACGCAAGGCTCCTGCAATCAAGGTTGCAAAGCCAAAGATTCTTATCCCTGCATTCCCGGGTACAAACTGCGAATTTGATTCTGCAAAGGCTGTTCGCGATGCAGGTGCAGAGCCTGAAATCATTGTTATTAAAAACAGAACATCTGCAGGTATTACAGAAAGTGTAAACGAGTTTGCAACAAAGCTCAAAGATGCACAGATGATTTTCATCCCGGGTGGTTTCTCCGGTGGTGACGAGCCGGATGGTTCAGGTAAGTTCATTACAGCATTCTTCCGTAATGCAGCAGTTAAAGAGGGTGTAACAGACCTTCTTGAAAACAGAGATGGTCTTATGTGCGGTATCTGTAACGGCTTCCAGGCACTTATCAAGTTAGGTCTTGTGCCGTATGGCAAGATTATTGATACAGACGAAAATTGCCCTACTCTTACTTACAATACAATTGCACGTCACCAGTCAAGAATTGTAAGAACAAGAATTGCTTCTAACAAATCGCCTTGGCTTGCACTTACAGAGGTTGGCGAAATTTACAATGTGCCGATTTCTCATGGTGAAGGTCGTTTCCTTGCAAGCGAAGAGCTTATAAGAGAGCTTGCAGCAAACGGTCAGATTGCAACACAGTACGTTGACCTTGATGGCAACGCAACAAGTGATGTTCACTTCAATCCAAACGATTCAATGTTCGCAATTGAAGGTATTACATCACCTGACGGCAGAGTATTCGGTAAAATGGGTCACAGTGAGCGTATCGGTGATGGTCTTTACAAGAATGTTCCCGGTAACTACGACATAAAAATGTTCAAGGCTGCTGTTGAATACTACAAATAATCAAATGAAAAAATCTCGGAGTTTATGCTCCGAGATTTTTGATTTATCTGGTTGTTTAGTTATAATTCTTAAGTATTTCTTCTGCTTTCATTTTAACAGAGTAAATAAGGTCGTTAGGCATTCTTGCAGTTACTCTTCCGCCAAACTGCAGAACCCACGCTGCAAGACCATCGCTTACAACTGCATTTGTTCTTAATAAGAAGTGGTTATCATCAACCTTTTGAACACGCACCTTTTCACCGAATCTGTCAAGCATTGTTTCAAGTAATTCATTTTCACAAACAAGCTCAATAGGTTTTTGCTCACCGCTGTACATATTAAACAGCTTGGAGGCATAGTCTGCAGAGTCAAAGCTGTTTTTATAGTTTGAAACCTCAGAAAAATGGCGGGAAGGCTGGTCTGTAATGCTTAGTTTTTTTATTCTGTCAATTCTGAGATTCATCAAGTTGTCATATTTTTCGTTGTTACACACAACATAATAGTGGTCATCAGACCATATAAGCGCATAAGGGCTTACAGTAAAGTTCTTATCCTCTGTAGCGGTTTTGAATTCATCGGTTATTTTTCTTCTTGTATATGTAAAACTAACCTTAAGGCCTTTGGTTATGGCTTCATCGAGTATACTTATTGTATAGAAGATTTCTTCGTTTTTGCATTTTGGTCTATTGTCTACATACACTTGTGAGTGCAATATTTTTGCCTGTTTATCACTTGCAAAACTTTCTATTTTACTAAGCAATTGGTTTGTTTTCTTTTGGGAAATAAAGTTTGCAGCTTGTACAGCATCAGATAAAAGGCGGATTTCTGCAAGCTCAAACTTTCTTGCACCCAAGAAATAACCACCTGTATTCCTTGAACCCTCGTGGATAATATCGTAGCCATATTCTCTTAAAACATCAATATCCTTATATATAGATTTTCTTTCTGCCTGTATGCCGACCTTTTGTAATTCATCACAAAGCTGGGTAGCGGTTATGTAATTGTTTTCGTCTGTTTTCTTTTCAAAAATTTTTGCTAAATAAAGAAGCTTGAGTTTAGAATTCTTTACACCTGCCATAAAATCAACTCCTGAAAATATATTAGTCTCATTTATTGTACAATAAAAAATTGAGTTTGTAAATAGAACACGAAATGGAGGGAGAATATACCATTTATTGTTTACAAAAATATTAATAGGGTGTATAATACTAAGTTAGATTATTATGAAAAGAGGTGTAACAATGGTAGGTCTTAAAATCGGTCTTGATATCGGTACAGGCTACATAACTGCAGCTGTAGAGGGTAAGGGTGTTGTCCTTTGTGAACCCGCTGTTTTAGCTTTAGAGAGGGAAACGGGTCTTGTTTTAGAAACAGGTCATAAGGCTCTTGAAATGACAGGCAGATGTCCTGATGCAATAAAGCTTGTTAAGCCTATTTTGAGCGGTGGAGTATCTGAACTTGAAAATACGGAAATGCTTTTAAAGGTGTTTATAGACCGCATCTGTAAAAACAAAATATTCAAGCCTACTGTTGTTGCTACAATGCCTGCAGGGCTTACAAACCTTGAAAAAAGAAATATCCTTGGTTGTGTGTTAAGAGCAGGTGCAGGTAGGGCTACTCTTATTGAAGAGCCTCTCGCGGCGGCATTAGGTATTGGTGTAATGCTTGATAAACCATATGGCACTATGATTGTTGATGTAGGTGCAGGCACAACAAGTGTAGCTGTTGTTACAATGGGTAGTATCGCAGTTGCAAAAAGTGTGCCCATTGGTGGCAATAATATGGATAGAATAATAAAGACCCACCTTAAAGCAACACGCGGTATGGCTGTTGGCAGATTGACTGCAAACGAGCTGAAGCACACCCTTGCAGGTGCAAAAATGCGTGAAGAAACAATTGCCGCAGTTGTTAAGGGTAAAAATATGAATGATGGTATGCCCGAATTTTTCGAGGTAACCGCACAGGAAATAAACTATGCATTGCGAGACAGTATTGACGAAATCTGTAAAGCAATAACAGGTGTGCTTGAAATAACTCCACCTGAGCTTGTAAAGGATATTACAGATGATGGTATATTCCTCTGTGGAGGTCTTTCTAAGATGTATGGGTTGGATAAATATATTTCCGAGGTAACGGGAATTAAAGTGCAGATACCGGGCAACCAGACAGAGGCGGCGGCTTTAGGCTGCCTCAGGGCATTGAATGAGGAAGATTATTTAAGGCAAAACAGCTATCACTTTGTAACATTAGAAACACTCAATCTGTGAGGTAATTATGAAAATACTTGTTATTGACGGTAACTCAATATTAAACAGAGCATTTTATGGGATTCGTATGCTCACAACTAAAGATGGTAAATTCACAAACGGTATTTTTGGCTTTATGAACATTCTTTTAGGTCTTCTTGAAGAGCATAAGCCGGATTCTGTTGCTGTTGCCTTTGATGTTCATCATCCCACATTCCGCCACGAAATGTATGGTGAATATAAAGGTACAAGAAAGCCTGCTCCTGCAGAGCTTATTGAACAATTCCCAACTCTCAAGGAGCTTCTTACCTACATTGGTATAAGTGTTATTGAAAAGCCGGGCTATGAGGCAGACGATATTTTAGGAACACTTTCAAATGCCTGCGGTAAGGACGATTTCTGCTATATATTAACAGGTGACAGAGATAGCCTTCAGCTTGTAAGGGATAATGTAAATGTTCTTCTTGCAACTACAAAAATGGGTAAATCTACAACAGTTGTTTACGACGAAGCAAAAATCAAAGAGGTCTACGGCGTTAACCCCGAGGAGCTTATAGATATAAAAGCAATTCAGGGTGATACCTCGGATAATATTCCCGGTGTTGCGGGTATTGGTGAAAAAGGCGCTCAGGAGCTTATTCAGAAATTTCATTCTATTGAATATATTTATGATAATATCGAAACTCTTGATATTAAACCGGGTATGAAAATCAAGCTTGAAGCATCTAAGGATAATGCCTTTTTGAGTAAGACTTTAGGTACAATCTGCCTTCAGGCACCAATAGACACAAATCTTGACTCATATCTTATAAAAGAGCCTGATGCAGTAAAGGCAACAAAGCTGTTGTCATCCCTTGAAATGTTCAAGATTTTAAAACGTCTTGATTTCAGCGAGGCGGAGGCAACAGAGCAGGTAGACCTTAAAACAATAAGCCTTGTTGAGGAAACCGACTATTCCACACTTTATGCAGACTTAAAGGCTACAGGTAAAGCATATTTCACAGTTAAATATAACGATTGCGGAATAGAGTATATTCTTTTTAAAACGGAAAATAACATTGTGCTTACTGCAAATAACGATTTTATGTTTTTATCCTTTGTTTCAGATTTATTCGGTGATGAAAGCATAGAAAAATATACCGATGATTCAAAGCGTCTTTACAGCTTTTGTGATTCAAGTGGCATAAGCCTTAAAAAAGTAAAGCTTGATACATCACTTGCCGCATATCTTCTTAACCCTAATTCAAGTGATTATTCTGTAAGTGCCCTCAGCGGTGCATATTCACTTAATGCAGTAAAAATCAATGCAGAGGGTCTGGAAGATTTTTACGAAAGTGAAAAGGAATTTGTTCACAACGGGGCGGTAATTGAAGCGTTGAGTGTTAAGCTTTCTGCCGCTATAGAAGAAAAAAATCAGAAAAAGCTTCTTGAAGAAATTGAACTTCCCCTTGCAAGGGTGCTTGCATCAATGGAAAGGGAAGGCTTTTTGGTTGATAAAGAAGGTATAGAAAACTACAACGAAAAAATTTCTGCCAGACTTGAAGAGTGCCTTTCAACTGTTTACGAAATGGCAGGGTGCGAATTCAACCTTAATTCACCTAAACAGTTAAGCGAAATCCTTTTTGACGAGGATAAATTGAATCTTCCTCATAAAAAGAAAACCAAAAGTGGATATTCAACAAATGCAGAGGTTTTAGAGTCATTAAGGGACAAGCACCCAATTATCAATGTAATTCTTGAATACAGAGCATTGCAAAAGCTCAAATCAACCTATTGCGAAGGTCTTTTAAAGGTTATAGATAACGACGGAAGAATCCATTCAACACTTAACCAGACCGAAACACGAACAGGCAGAATTTCCTCTGCAGAGCCCAATCTTCAGAATATTCCCGTTCGTACAGAGCAGGGCAGGGAGTTAAGACGTTTCTTTGTTGCAAAGGATGGCTACGCACTTGTGGATGCAGACTATTCGCAAATTGAGTTGCGTGTACTTGCCGCCCTTGCAAATGATAAAAATATGACCGATGCTTTCGTGAATGGTGTGGATATACACTCTGTTACAGCATCACAGGTTATGGGTATTCCTTTAGAGGAAGTTACATCTGCCGACAGAAGAAAGGCAAAGGCTGTTAACTTCGGTATTGTTTACGGCATAGGCGCATTTTCTCTTTCACAGGATATAGGTACATCTGTACAAGAGGCTGACAGATATATTAAAGGCTATCTTGCAAATTATTCAGGTGTTGCCACATTTATGGAAAATGCAAAAAAATCTGCAAAAGAAAAGGGTTATGCAGAAACATATTTTGGCAGAAGAAGGTATCTGCCTGAATTGAATGAGTCTAATGCTATAAGACGTAGCTTCGGTGAAAGAGTAGCAATGAATATGCCTATTCAGGGCACAGCAGCAGATATAATCAAGCTTGCCATGATAAAGGTGTATGACCGCCTGAAAAACGAATTTCCAAAAGCAAAGCTTATAATGCAGGTTCACGATGAATTGATTATCGAAGCACCGGAAGAGCAAGCACAAGAGGTTGCGACACTTCTTAAGGATACTATGGAAAGTGCATGTGAAATGTCTGTGCCGTTTACAGTGGAGGTTGCTTGCGGAAAGACCTGGTACGATACAAAATGAGTGATTTGAATATTTTAAAAATGGCAGAGTGTCATATAAAAGAACTTGCTTTGATTGAAAGAGAGTGTTTCAGCACCCCTTGGACAGAAAAAGGCTTGTATGACGAGCTGTCTAACCCCAATGCCCGTTTTTATGTTGCCATTGTTGGTGGTGCTGTTGCAGGCTATATAGGTGCACACAATATTATAGGTGAGGTCTATATAACAAATGTTGCTGTCAACAGCACTTTCAGGCGCAAGGGTGTGGCAGAAAATCTTGTTAAGTATTTGATAAGTGTAAGTGAAGCAGAAAACGCAGATTTTGTTACCTTAGAGGTAAGGGAATCTAATTTACCTGCAAGGTCACTGTATGAAAAAATGGGCTTTGATGTTGTGGGTAATCGTAAAGATTTTTACGAGCAACCACGGGAAAATGCAATTTTAATGACTAAAAATTTAAGGTGATAAGAATTATGAAGATTCTTGGAATAGAAAGCTCCTGCGACGAAACAGCAGCTTCCGTTGTTGAGGACGGCAGAAAGGTATTATCAAATGTGATTGCATCTCAGGTTGAGGAGCACAAAATATATGGTGGCGTTGTGCCGGAAATCGCAAGCCGCCGTCACACAGAAGCAATATGCGGTGTTGTAGAAAAGGCTTTGAGTGATGCAAACTGCACACTCGAAGATATTGATGCAATTGCCGTTACATATGCCCCCGGTCTTATTGGAGCACTTTTAGTTGGTGTAAACTATGCAAAAGGAGTTTCTCTTGCAACAGGCATACCGCTTGTGCCGGTACACCATTTAAGAGGTCATATTGCGGCGAACTATATTTCAACAGAAGAAATAAAACCACCATTTTTGGCACTCGTTGTGTCGGGTGGTCATAGCCATATAATTAATGTTAAATCTTATACAGAGTTCGAGGTAATAGGCCGTACTCGTGATGATGCCGCAGGTGAGGCAATGGATAAAGCCGCAAGAACTGTAGGGCTTCCTTATCCCGGTGGCGTTAATTTAGATAAGATTTCAGTTAATGGTGATGAGAATAAATATAAATTCCCAAAACCAAAGGTTGCAGATTCCGAGTATGATTTCAGCTTTTCGGGTCTTAAAACTTTTGCAGTAAACCTCGTGCATAATGCATCACAAAAGGGTGAAGAGGTTAAGGCAGAGGATTTAGGTGCATCCTTTATAAAGGCTGTTACAGATTTACTTTGCTCACACACAATGAAGGCTGCAAAGGATATCGGTGCCGAAAAAATTGTTCTTGCAGGCGGTGTTTCTGCCAATTCAAGACTTCGTAGGGTTATGCAGGAGGAATGTGAAAAACGAAACATAAAGCTCTATATGCCCGAATTAAAATATTGCGGAGATAATGCGGCAATGATAGCCTCTCAAGGCTATTATGAATTTCTTGAAGGCAAAACAGCTGATTTATCACTTAATGCCGTGGCAAGTATGCCCATTGATAAAAATTGAAAATGTAAAATATCGGAACTGTATTGCAATTTTAAAAAAGGGTCTGCAGCGCTTAAAATAGCGTCGCAGACCCTTTTTCAATTTTGCATTTTGAGTTTTCAAATTCTCTTTACCACTCATAATTATGCAGCTGCCCCATATTCTGTAAGGTGGGGTAGTCCATTTGCCTTAATGCCTCATATGTGCCTATTGCTACGGCATTGGAAAGGTTGAGGCTTCTTGCATCATTAATCATAGGTATTCTTACACACTCTTCGGGGTGCTCTAAAAGGAGCTCTTCGGGGAGTCCTTTTGTTTCTTTACCAAAAATCAGATAACTTTTATCTGTGTATGTAACATCAGAATGTGTTCTTTGTGCTTTCGTAGTAAAAAAGAAAAAGTTTCCGTCTTTGTTTTTCTCGAAAAACTCATCCATATTTTCATAATAAGTCAGATCAAGCAAATACCAATAATCAAGACCTGCTCTTTTAAGCTTTTTATCGTCAATAGCAAAGCCCATTGGCTTAACTATATGGAGCCTTGCACCTGTTGCGGCACAGGTTCTTGCAATATTACCTGTGTTTTGCGGTATTTCCGGTTCTACTAAAACAATATTTAATTCACTCATATCAGATTAAGTTCCTTTATATAAAATGGTATGCCTCTTTCAAAGTCAACGCCATATTTAATTGGTCTGTCCATAGTCTTTGTTCTTTTTATGCAATCGCAAACGTATCTTACTGCAATTGCCATTGACTCGTGTAAAGAAAAGCCGTTAAGAATTGCGCCACAGAATGAGCTTGCAAAAACATCACCTGTGCCGTGGTATGCTCCCTCTAATTCGTTTTCGAAGTAGTAGTGAGTAATTTTGTCCTGACCCATACAAGCGGCACCCAATTTACCTTCTTGGAGGCGCACACCTGTAAGAATAACATTTTTAGCACCTATATCGAGAAGCTTGTTTAAAAGTGTTTTGATATATTCTTCTGTTTGTATTCCGTCAACAAAATCTTCACCTGTCATAAAGCAAGCCTCTGTTATGTTGGGCAGAATTATATCTGCTAAAGCACAAAGGGAAGCCATTTCTTTTGCAAATTTCTCATCAAAAACAGAATAAAGCTTTCCGTGATCTGCCATACAAGGGTCAGCAATAAAAAGGTTGTTATCTGTTTTGAAATCCTTGGCAAATTTCTTAACAATATCTATCTGGTCAAAAGACCCTAAAAAACCTGAGTAAATAGCATCAGGGTTTATGTCAATTGTTTTCCAGTGCTCAGCAATTTTGGGCATATCCTCTGTAAGATCTCGGTATGTAAAGCCCTCAAAACCACCTGTGTGTGTAGAAAGCACAGCAGTAGGCATACAAACTGTTTCGATACCCGCGGCAGAAATGATGGGTAATGCAACTGTGAGAGAGCATTTACCAAAGCCCGAAATATCGTTAATTGCTATAAGTCTTTTTTGGTTAGCCATAAATTCACAACCTTTAATGGAGTTAACACTTCTTAATATAGTAACAATTATACACCAAACACATTCATATTCAATATTAATATTGTAAAAATATTTTTGAAAATGCAATTAATTTTATGGTTAATCTTCCATTATGTTTTGATGTTTTGAAAAAGTTTTTTTCTCTTTTCAGGGAAAACTTTAATTGAGCGAAAGCTTAAAAAATAACGGAGGTGGAAATTATGAAAATGAGTACAGAAAATATGGTTAAAATCGGTAGTGCCGCTATGGCAATAGGTGCCGCATCAGCAGTAGCGGCAGCTGTTGTAAATGGCAGGTCAACAAAATCAAAAATGAAAAAGCTTGCAAAAAAATCTATTAAAACTATGGATAATATTGTAGGTAATGTTAATTCAATGATGAAGTAAAAAAATAAAAAGCCGCAGAGTTTTCCTCTGCGGCGGGTGATGGGTATTATGAAAAAAATAATTGCAATTTTACTTTCTTTAAGCTTATGTGGTGTGCTCTTCGGTTGCGGTAATGATAATGTAAATTTACCTGCAGAATCAACGAGTGAAAACAGTACCAAACAAAACAGAGCTGTAACGGAAACAATAACAGAAAGCACTACAGAAACAACAACGCCTATTCCTGAAATGTTGGCAACAGCCATGAAATACAGGGCAGAGTATGGTAAGAAAACAGGTACCGACAAAACCTATACAGGTCTTGAGCCTTTAGAAAAAAGAGATTTTCCTGTTGTAGATCCTAACAACTTAAGGTCATTAGGCACAAAAGCAATAAACCATAGCTATGGCATATCTGAAAATGGTGTGCCTCACGAAATATCTGTTAATAATCAGACATTGTATGAAAAATATGATGGTCTGTGCCTTGATACAAGCGGAGAAAAGAGTATATATTTAACCTTCGATTGTGGCTATGAAAATGGTTATACAGGAAAAATTCTTGATGTATTAAAAGAAAAGAAAATTCCTGCCGCTTTTTTTGTAACATACCCATATGTTACAGATAATCCTGAATTGACGGCAAGAATGATAAATGAAGGGCATACAGTAGGCAACCATTCTGTAAATCACCCTAATTTTTCATGTATAGATCGCACAAGAATGGTGGATGAAATAAAAGGCTTAGATGATTGCCTTCGTGAAAAATTCGGGTATTCAGCTCCTTTTTTCAGATTTCCTGAGGGAGCCTGCAGCGAAAGTGCTTTAGATGTGGTGCAGACAATAGGTTATCAGGCAGTTTTCTGGTCAAGTGCCTATGCGGATTGGGATACACAAAATTTTAAGGGTAAGGAATATGCCTTTAATACAGTTACAAGCAGATTGCATCCCGGATGTGTACTTCTCCTGCATGCGGTATCTAAAGATAATGCAGATGCTTTAGGTGATATTATAGACTATGCAATGGCACAGGGGTATATCTTTAAAAGTCTTGAAAAATAAAAAAAGAGTGTATATTGTAGGTTCAATATACGCTCTTTTTGTCTTATTTAAAATGAAAAAATATGAGTTTCTATGAGCTTCATTACTAATTCAGTTATAAATACACCTGCGCATGATAACATGGCTACTTGTAAAAGGCTCCTATCCATTAAAGCGGCAATAATTGCTATTACAAATCCAATTCCTGCAGAAACAGGGCTTTCCGTTACATAGAAGCAAGCAGGAACCGTCATGGCCGCTAATACTGTGTATGGTATGTAGTGAAGAAAAGATAGGACAAATTTATTTTTGATTTTTCCCTTTATGAGCACCATCGGTATCATTCGTACAAGGTATGTAACACCTGCCATAACTGCAAGGTAAACTAAAAATTTTCCGTTATCCATTGTCCGCTACCTCGCTTTCTTCATCCTTAATAGGGGCAATGATTGCAAAAACAACACTTGCCACAATTGCACAAATTATGATTGTAAAGCCTGATGGTATGAAGCTGAATGCAGGTATGTATTTGAAACAGCAGCTTAAAATGATTGCAAGGGCAACACAGTCTGCCGTTGAGTTTTCTTTTTTTGCAACAGGTACAACAATTGCAATAAACATTCCGTAAATTGCAATACCTAAAGCTGAAACAACCATAGTAGGTAAAATGTTACCTGCAATACCTCCTGCAAAGGTTCCGCTTGTCCAACCCACAATGGGTAAAATCATAAGTCCCCACATATATTTTTCTCCCACTTCACCTTTGTTTGAGTGGGCAATGGCAAAAATTTCGTCTGTGTTGGCAAAGGAAATTATAAGTTTTTTAAAAAATCCCACACTCTTAGTGAATTTCTGCGAAATTGAAACAGACATAAGTGAATAGCGGGAATTAATAACAAGCTGAGAAAGTGCAAGCTCAGGTAATGTACCTCCTGCCATTATAGGTACACCTGCAAGCTGACCTGCACTTGTCATATTTAATAAAGAAATTAAGGTTGCCTGAATAACAGTCAACCCGTTTTCTACGGCAAAAATGCCAAAAGCAAAGGCTACCGGAAAGTAGCCGATGCAGATTGGTATACCGTCTTTTAAGCCTTTTTTAAAAGAGTTGTTTATTTGCATAGTATTTTATTTCACCAAATCTTCCATAGCACCAATGAAAACTTTGTTTCGTGTTGTAGAAATATTAGAAATGAAAATCACGTCATTTATCACTTTATCTTGTGCGAAGCTTTCCAATGTGCTGTCAAAATGACGGGGGTCAATAACATAAATTGTACTGTAGTGCGGTAAAAGGAAGGGGACAAAGGCATTGCCGTAACTATCTTTTATAACAATACATGTTTCACCATTTAGATTATCGTGGTTGATAATTGTGGTTAACGGGTTGTCACCACCAATGAATGTAAGGTATTTCAGCGTTGAGCCGTAATCATTGACATCCTTAACAATATCCCATTGGTATTCTGTACCGTCCTCTTTTGTGATTGTACAGGTGTTGTTGTTAAATGGAGTATATGTAACAACCTGGTCGGCATTTTCTTTAAGTGTAGAATTTTGGCCTGCACTTGTGAAAAAGGTGCCCGTAAAGTTATCGTATGTTACTGTTTGGTAATCAGACAACGGAATAGGCGTAAATCCCTTTGTTTTGCAAAATTCCTCATATGCATAGTAGGCGCCCAAAGCAGTCCAATGGTGGTCTGTACGGAAATAAATATACTCGTTTCTGTGTAGTCTTTCAGTATTGAAAATGCTATCAACAGTAATTGCGTTTTTAATGGAATTATTGAAGTATGCAAGTGCTTTTTGCTGGTCAGCGGAGTTAACCTCTGCCCTCAAAGCATCGTTTAAAGTAACATCAATACTTGTTGGAACAACTAAAGCAAAAACATTATTTGTGGGCTTTGCTTTTTCGTTTAGTTTACTTATGCTGTCAATATACCTTGGAGCAAGGTCTTTTGAAAAGCTGTAGTATTCATAGCCACTGTCACCTGCAACAATGATGGCACCAATATTCTGTGTAGAAAAATCAGGCTTGTCCGCATCAGTTACAGATGGTGATGATGTGGGTGGTGTGGTAGTTGGCGGCAGAGTTGTGGGGGGAGTAGTTGTAGGGGGTGATGTTGTTTGTGGAGTTGTAGATTCGGGTAAGGTAGTATCTGCTTGTGTTTCTTCTGCAGCAGGAAGGTCAGGAATATCGTCACCCTGCTCAATATCACCATGAATAACAACATTATTAAAGCCGTATAAATCCTCGATTTTGGTGTTGATTTCAGTAAGCCTTTCGCGGAAAGGGAAGGTATCAGAAAACCATGTGCTTATATCGCTGAAGTAATCTCCGCTTGTTAAAGCCTCTATAGAAAAAGTCGGGAATTCCTTCAGGTTTCTTTTTTCTGTTTCTGAATAAGTTGGTCTGAGGGGGATTATAAATGATACAACTGTACCAAAATAAAGCATCAAAAAGAAGGATGCAATTTTCAGTTTGTGAGATGCTTTAGTGGTTTTTTGTACCTTTACTTTCTTTTGTTTGTCTGCTTTGATTTTTTTTGATTCCTGTGTCTCCACAAAAGGAGGAGCAGAAATTGTTTTTTGCTTTTCCGGCTCTTTATATGGCTCATCAGGAAATTGGAGTATAGGAATACCCTCAATAATCGGCATTGTGGTAAGGTCGATTATCGTGTTTTCGTCAAGCTCAAGCTCTTTAACAAATTCAGGTTTACCGCTGAGAATAATGTCAACATTATTCTTTTTCTGTACAGGTAAGTCCTCTGTAGAGGTGTGCTTTATTAAATTGTCGGTGGTTGATGTGTTCTTGACCTTCTTTGGTTTTTCGTTTTTCGAAACACTAAGAGAGGGGAGAACCTTCCATGAAAAATCACGGGGTTTATTATAAATCATTTGTTAGCCTCCGACAGCTATCAGAATTGGAAGTATAGGAACGGGTTGTATGCATCTCCTATAAGAGCAATAGTTGAAAGGAACAATAATATAAGCGGACAAATTATACTTAAAGCTGAGTAACAGAATTGCAAGAATTTGTTTTCTGTGTTGCTTTTGAGTTTATCGGAAATTGTTTTTACAAGCGGAGTAACAGAAAGTATAGCAACTATAATAAAGAACACATTTCCTGTAAACAAGGTTTTGGTTTCAAAGTCCATAAGCGGATTTCCGTTCTGACCGAAAAGACCTTTAAGCACAACGGGGATAAAGCGGAAATCCGAAAATCTGAATAATATCCACCCGAAGTATACAACAATCAATAGGTATATATGTGAAAAAACAGCGGGTATTTTTTCGAGGATTTTTATAAGTCCTAATTTTTCAATGCAAAGGAAGAGGAAGAAAAATAATCCCCATAAAACAAAGTTCCATGATGCGCCGTGCCAGAGACCTGTAAGAAACCAGACGATTAACAGGTTTCTGTATGTTTTTAATGTGCCGTTTCTGTTACCACCTAAGGGGATATATACATAGTCTCTGAAAAAGGAGCTTAAGGATATATGCCAACGTCTCCAGAAATCTGTTACAGATTTCGCTATGTAGGGGTAGTTGAAGTTTTCTTTGAAATGGAAGCCTACCATAAGCCCCATACCAATTGCCATATCTGAATATGCTGAGAAATCAAGGTAAATCTGCAGCATATAGAACATAACGCCTAACCAAAGACCTGCAACAGAACGAGATGATAATTCTGCCAAAGCATCAGAAGAAGCTGATGCTATAAGTGCATCGGAAACAAGAAGTGTATCTGAAAGACTGCCACAGGTGTTTGCGAGAAGCACCTTTTTGCCGAGACCTACAGTAAATCTTGATATACCATCAACCATTTCGTGTGCCTTGAAACGGCGGTTGAGAATTTCATATTCAACATCCTTGTAGCGCACAATAGGACCTGCAATGCATTGATGGAAAAGGCTTGCATACAAGAGTAGCCAGAAAAAGTTTTTTTGTGCAGGAACATCCTTGCGGTAAACATCCACCACGTAAGAAAGAAGCTGGAATGTATAAAAGGATATACCTATTGGTAACAATATTTTAGGTATTACTTCGGGTATACCGAAGATGATCTGTACATTTGTTAGAACAAAGCCCGTGTATTTGAAGATGCCTATAAGCCCTAAATTAATTATGCAGGCTACGGCAAGTATAGCTTTTTTTCCTACGGTGTACTGTATTTTTTCAATCCATATAGCAGATACCCAGTCGCAAAAGGTCATAAAAATCAACAGACCAATATAAACGGGCTCACCCCACGCGTAGAATACAAGAGAAAAGAAGAGGAGAGCAACATTTTTAAGCTTTATATTACGGCATAAGGCATAAACAGCCATGCACAACGGTAAAAATGCATAAATGAACAAAAGACTTGAAAAAACCATAGCTTCTCTCCTTTCTTAATTAATAAAAACATACGATAATAATTAACCAATATAACATTATATATCTTTTAAATGGAATTTCAAGTGGGTTTATGGAAAATAAATAAAAATAGCCACATAAAATGTTGTTTTTTGTAGTCTCAAAAAAATCATTTTACTTGACTTGAACAAGGATATGTAATAAAATAAACATTGGTAAAAAATTAACATCCGAAAGGAGTCAAAAATTAATGAAGTATTCACATGAAGTTGAAACAATGTGCCCTATTGCTCAGGGCGCTGCTCACGGTGCTGCTCCAATTCCGGAAGAAGCAAAGTGGGTTAAGGCAAGAGAAATTAAAGATATTTCAGGCTTTACTCACGGTATTGGCTGGTGTGCACCTCAGCAGGGTACATGTAAGCTTACACTCAATGTTAAGGAAGGTGTTATTCAGGAAGCACTCGTTGAAACAATCGGTTGCTCAGGTATGACACACTCAGCTGCTATGGCATCTGAAATTCTTCCCGGCAGAACAATTCTTGAGGCTCTCAACACAGACCTCGTTTGTGACGCTATCAACACAGCTATGAGAGAGCTCTTCCTTCAGATTGTTTACGGTCGTACACAGTCCGCTTTCTCAGAAGACGGTCTCGTAGTTGGTGCAGGCCTTGAGGAGCTTGGTAAAGGTCTTCGTTCACAGGTTGGTACAATGTACGGTACACTTGCAAAGGGTCCTCGTTACCTTGAAATGACAGACGGTTATGTTACAGGTCTTGCTCTTAATGAAGACAACGAAATCATCGGTTACCAGTTCGTAAACTTCGGTAAAATGATGGACTTCATCAAAGCAGGCGATGATGCTAACACAGCATTCGAAAAGGCAAAGGGTCAGTATGGCCGTGTTGCTGATGCTGTTAAGATCGTTGACCCAAGAAAGGAATAAGGAGGTATAACAATGGCTTTATTTGAATCTTACAACAGAAGAGAAAAACAGATTCTCGAAGTTCTTAACAAATACGGCATCAATTCTATTGAAGAATGTGCTGAAATCTGCAAAGCTAAAGCCTTTGATCCTTATAAAATCACACAAGGCATTCAGCCAATCTGGTTCGAAAATGCAAAATGGGCATACACAGTAGGTTGCGCTATCGCAATCAAAAAGGGTTGCACAAGAGCTGCTGACGCTGCTGCTGCAATCGGTGAAGGTCTTCAGGCTTTCTGTATTCCAGGCTCTGTTGCTGACCAGAGA
>JAZSCV010000021.1:0-60867 GCA_045530855.1 Acutalibacteraceae bacterium | reverse complement strand
TCTTCCCTTATAGCGGAAAGGTCGATTTCTTCTTCCTCAAAATCTTCCGGCAATGCCTCGAAAAGACCCTCTGCAAATGCCTTAGGATTGAACGGCTGTAAGTCGTCTATGCCCTCACCTACACCAATAAATTTAACAGGGTCCTTAAGGTCATTCTTTATGGCGAGAACAACACCTCCTCCTGCAGTACCCTCAAGCTTTGTAAGGATAATACCTGTGATTTCTGCAATTTTTGCAAATTCACGAGCCTGGTTAACTGCGTTCTGACCTGTAGTTGCATCAAGCACAAGAAGTACCTCGCGGTCAGAGTATGGAAGCTCTCGGTCAATAACTCTGTATATTTTTGCAAGCTCATCCATAAGGTTTTTCTTATTATGAAGTCTGCCTGCAGTATCACAGATAATTATTTCTGTACCTCTTGCCTTTGCGGCAGAAATTGTATCGAAAATAACTGCAGCAGGGTCTGCACCCTCTTTGTGTTTGATTATATCAACACCTGCGCGCTGTGCCCATACATCAAGCTGATCTATGGCGGCAGCACGGAATGTATCTGCAGCCGCTAAAATAACGCTCTTGCCTTCTGCTTTATAACGAGCCGCCATTTTACCGATGGTTGTACTTTTACCCACACCATTAACACCGATAACAAGAATTACGGAAGGAATGGTAATAAGCCCCATATCCTCTCCGCCCTCAAGCATATCTGCAACGATATTCTTGATTTCTGTTTTAACCTGTGCAGGATCCTTTATACCTTTTTTACGAACAATGTCGTTAAGACGTAAAGTGATTTCGGAAGCGGTAGTTACACCTACATCACCCATTACGAGTGCTTCCTCAAGCTCATCAAAAAGCTCCTGATCTATTGATGTGTAGCTATCAAGAACATTATCGATAGCACCTGAAACATTATTTCTGGTTTTTCTTAAACCAAAGTTTATTTTCTTAAAAATACCCAAAAGTATCAGTCCTTTGTGTGATTATGTAATTCTTTGTTATTCACAAAATATCAAGTCAAATCAAATTTGGAAGCCATTTCTGCAGTCTTAAGCTCAAGAAGCTTTGATACGCCTTTCTCCTGCATTGTAACACCATAGAGCATATCAGCCTCTTCCATTGTACCACGACGGTGAGTAATGAGGATAAACTGAGTGTTATCTGTCATACGGCGCACATATGATGCATACCTTGCTACATTGACATCGTCAAGTGCTGCCTCAACCTCGTCGAAAATACAGAAAGGACAAGGATTGATTTTCAAGATAGCGAAAAGAAGTGCAATAGCAGAAAGACCTTTTTCACCACCGGAAAGAAGTGATATATTCTGAACATTTTTGCCCGGTGGCTGTACCTTGATTTCAATATCCGATTCAAGAACATCGTTTTCATCGGTGAGCACAAGAGCAGCCTTACCGCCACCGAAAAGCTCAGAGAAGGTCTGACCGAAGCTGAAATTTATTTTGTCAAACTGTTCTTTGAACTGTGTTCCCATTTTGCCTGTAAGCTCGTTTATAAGCTTAATAAGCTCAGCTTTTGATTTTTCTACGTCATTTACCTGACCGAACATAAAGCTGTAACGCTCTGAAACCTCTTTATATTCTTCGATAGCACTTACATTAACATTACCTAAACCACGGATTTTACCTTTAAGCTCGTTAAGGCGTTTCTTAGCTTCCGGAATGTTATCAATCTGAATATTAAGCTCCTCTGCCTCGCGCCTTGTAAGCTCATATTCATCGTAAAGCTTATTGGAAATATCGTCAAACTCTTTTTGCATTGTATCGCGACGTTCTGTAAGCCTTGCGTTCTCACCGCTGAGTTTTTCGCGTTCTTCGGTCTTTTCTCTTTCAAGAATACGAAGCTTACCGCTTTCCTGTTCGAACTGTTCGCGTTTTGAAATCTCTGAAGCAATTTTTTCTTTTGACAACGCACTCTGCTCTCTTAAAGCAAAGGCTTCAGAATTAAGAACTTCTATTCTTTTCCTGATTTCTTCGTTACGTGCTTCGATTTCTTCAATTTCGCCGTTCAATTGGGAAAGCTTATCCTTATGGCTTGTAGCTCTTCCCTGAAGTCTTGTAATTTCATCCTGCTTTGCCTCGATTTCCTTTTGTGCAGTTGCAATATCAAGGTTAATTTGCGCGGCATCTGCAGTAAGCTTTTCGCGTTTTTCACTAATTGATTCACGGTCACCTGTAAGAGTTGACAGCTCTGCTTCAACCTCTTCAAGCTCACCCTGAAGCTTTGTCAAATTCTCCTGTGCAGAAGAAACACCGCTGTTAATTCCGTTAATTCGTTCTCTTAACTGTGCTTTTTCCTCTTCGGCACTATTCTTTGCTGAATTAAGGTTATCAATGTTACCATTTTTAAGGGCAAGCAAGCCCTCAACCCTGATTTTTTCTTCTCCTAACACAGCAATTTCAGCCTTACAGCCTTCAAGCTCAGCGCTTACAGATGTAGCACTTTCGTGTTGTGCCCGAACATCCTTTTCCATAAGGCGGAGCTTTTCGTCAAGCTCTTCACACTCTTGCTTTAATTTTTCGAGCTGATTACCTCGGCTTAAAATACCTGCATTCTGGAGCTTTGCACCACCGGTCATTGAACCACCTGCGTTAACAACCTGACCATCAAGAGTAACAATTTTGAATTTATAGTTGTACTTTTTGGCTATTGCTATTGCCGCATCAATATCTTCAGAAACAACAGTTCTGCCTAAAAGTGATTTTATTATTTCGGTATATTTGGGATCATACTCAACAAGGCTTGATGCAAGGTTTATGTAACCGAAGCAATCGTCAAGATCTTTTTCATCAAGAACCTTACCCTTGATTGCGGTCAACGGCAGGAAGGTTGCACGGCCTGCGCGACTTTCTTTAAGGTAACCGATAGCCTTTTTGGCATCATTTTCTGTATCTGTAACAATATTCTGTATCTGCGCACCTAAGGCAGTTTCAATTGCTAATGAATATTTATCTTTAACAGAAATAATCTGTGATACAGGTGCATGAATACCTCTGAGAGTACCGCGCTGTACCTCTTTCATTACTGCCTTTACGCTACCCTGATAGCCTTCCATATTCTTTTCAAGGTCTGTAAGCATATGGAGTCTTGACTCCTTAATCTGCTTATCGTTCCTTAAAGAGTTTTCCTGCTCTTTGAGTTTTTCGTACTTCTCAAGGCGCTTTTGTGCAAGAAGCTCGATACCTGAAAGAGAGTTATTCAGTTCAAGGTTTCTCTCGATGATTTTTTCGAGCTCTGCCTTAACCTCATCCCGTTCTTTTTCAAGAGCAAGAATAATAGGTGCCTGATTTTCTATATTTTCATCAATTACTTTTATTCTGTTTTCAATTTCTTCAACAGATGAGCTTGCAGTTGAAACAATAACTCTGCTGTCTGCTATCTGTAACGAAAGTGAAGATACCCTTTCAGAAAGTTCAACACTTCTCTGAGCAGACTTGCTGTTTTCGTCACTGAGAACTGCTAACTGACCTGAGAAGGACTCAAGAGTTACCTTTTTTGCCTCGATAGTTGTTCTTAAGTCATTAATGATTCTTTCTGCAGCTTCCATTTGCTCGGAAATCTGAGAATCTGTATCATTTTCCTCAAGCTTTTCGCGTTCAATACGCTCAATTGTTTCTTTATTATGCTCAATTGTATTTTCCTGAACAGCTACCTGACTTTCAAGAAGTGCAGCTTGCTCTTCAAGCTGAGTTGATGCACGCCTGATTTCGTCAACTGCAACAGTTATTTTCTGAGAATCTGCAATAGCAGAATCGATTTTGTTTGTAATATCATCAAGATCCTTACAAACCTCGGTGTACTGAGCTTGTGTTATTGTAATTTTCTTTTCATATTCGCGAAGGTCATTTTTTGCTTTCTCGATTGTGTATAACCATATACCAATTTCAAGATTTTTCTTTTCCCCTGCATATTCAAGGAATTTCTGTGCCTTTTCACTTTGGGTTTTAAGGGGACCTACGCGTGATTCAAGCTCTGTAAGAATATCTCTTAATCTTAAAAGATTTTCTTCTGCCTGATTAAGACGGCGCATAGCATCTGCACGGCGGTATCTGTAGTGAGAAATACCTGCGGCTTCTTCAAGCATATCACGCCTGTCGTCTGATTTACCTGAAATTAATGTTTCAATCTTACCCTGGCTGACCATGGAATAACCGTCTCTGCCAAGACCTGTATCCATAAACAGCTCATGTATATCCCTGAGCCTTGCCTGCTCACCATTTATTTTATATTCACTTTCACCCGAACGATAATATCTTCTTGTAACTGTAACAAGCTTTTGTGGGTTATTTAATGCCATATCAGAGTTATCAAGCTTTAAGGTAACCTCAGCAAAGCCTACAGCTCTGCGAGAATCTGTACCGCTGAAGATAACATCTTCCATTTTTGAGCCTCGCAGAGTTTTAGTTGACTGCTCACCTAAAACCCAACGCATAGCATCGGAAAGATTACTCTTACCGCTACCGTTAGGACCAACAACAGCTGTTATACCTTTTCCAAAATCGAGGACTGTTTTATCAGGAAATGATTTGAAGCCCTGCATTTCAATGGCTTTAAGATACATTGATTTTCGACCTTTCGTTTAGTTTGAATTATATTTCAATTTACTTGTATTTCGTACTGTTTTAAATCTTCCTTGCCTTTGATGGTTACATTGTAGCCATATGTGGCAAGTTTTGTTTTATTTATTTGCTTCTGCCCCGTCATTTTTGATATTTCACGAGGGTTTACATAAAGAATCACATCACCTTTGGGTGTGTTTTTCAGTTTTTCCAATGCTATGGAAAGATATATTTCACTTTCGCAAAGCTCACCAAATGCCTGGTGGTACGGGCCTGCAATATAGCCTTCTTCTACATTACCGCCGGAGTGAAGACCAAGACGAATAATTTTTATATTGTTTTCTTTGAATTTTCTTATAAGCACCGAGCACAAAGAAACGGCATCCTCAAGGCTTTGGGGCTTGTACTCACCTCTTTTATAAAGCTCCCCAAGGCGTGTACCTTCGAGAATAATGGTTGGGTAAATACGGACTGTATCGGGCTTTAAAGCTATAATATCCTCACAGGTTTTTATGGCTTTTTCGTTAGTATCTCCATACAGACCTGTCATCATCTGAAGCCCTAAGGAAAAGCCGTATTTTTTAATTAACTGTGAGGCATTTATAATATCCTGCCTTGAGTGTCCGCGATTGTTTAAATTCAGCACTTCATCATCGGTGCTTTGTGCACCAAGCTCGATTGATGTTACGCCAAAGCTCTTAAGTATATTTAAAACATCTTCATCTATTGCATCGGGACGGGTTGAAATTCTTATGCCACTGAAATATCTATTATCGATAAATGGCTTTGCTGTTTGAAGAAGAGAAACCATATAATCTCTGTCTATTGCAGTAAAGCTACCGCCAAAAAATGCAATTTCTGTAGTTTCGGGGCAATTGTTGTCTTCAACTGCACCTTGAAGCACCATTAAAACATCTTCGGGTGTAAGCTCTTTTACTGAACCGGAAATTGTTTTCTGATTACAAAACGAGCATTGATGCGGACACCCCATATGAGGAACAAAAAGCGATATGTTTGCGTGCTTCATATGTTAAGGTTACCAAGTGCCGCACCCGCGGCCGCCTGCTCTGCTTCTTTTTTGCTTCTTCCTTCGCCCTCACCAACAATTTCACCATTTATTTTTACAACAAACTTGAAAAGTTTTTCGTGGTCAGGACCGCTTTCACCAATTTCCTCGTAAGAAATTGTGTTGCCTTTATTTTTTTGTACTTCTTCCTGAAGAAGTGATTTATTATCTTTAAAATTGGCTTCTCTTTTAACCGCATCTGTAATAAAGGAAAGAATATAAGGCTTTACAACATTAATTCCGCCATCAATATACATAGCGGCTATAACTGCTTCGAAGGCATCGGAAACAATAGATGGTCTGTTACGACCGCCTGAATTTTCCTCACCCTTGCCCATATAGATGTAATCACCCAATGAAATTTTTTCACCAAATTTAAAAAGGGATTTTTCACAAACAACTGCTGCACGCAGTTTTGTAAGTTCCCCTTCCGGCCTTGACTTATACTCAGAAAAAAGATATTCCGCAGTAACGAAGCCTAAAACAGAATCACCTAAAAACTCGAGGCGCTCGTTATCACGGGGAAGCTTATTTTCGTTTGCATAAGAGGAATGTGTTAATGCAATTTTTATAAGCTCTTTGTTTTTGAAAGTATAGCCTACAGCCTTTTCAAAAGCTTCTATTTTTTCCATAAAAACCTTCCTTCATAACTTTTGGGTGAAATGTGTTTCAAAATACTTCATACTACGATTTGCTAATGCTTCGTAGCGTTCTTTTTTATCTCTTATCTTTTCTTCCAAGGGGTCAATTATGCCGAAAGCCGCTCCCATAGGTTGAAAATTCTTAACCGATTCATCGGCAATGTATTGGGATAAAGCTCCCATCATTGTGATTTTTGGAAGAAGCACAGGCGACTTACCCTCCAACCGCCTTGCGGCATTGTAGCCTGCAAGTATACCTGACGCCGCCGACTCCATATAGCCTTCAACACCTGAAATCTGACCGGCAAAATATATGTTTGGATTTTTCAACAAGCTGAAATCATAGGAAAGAAGCCCCGGTGAATTAAGAAATGTGTTTCTGTGCATTACACCATAGCGTACAAACTCTGCATTTTTTAAAGCAGGAAACATTGAAAAAACTCTTTTTTGCTCAGGGAATTTGAGGTTTGTCTGAAAACCAACAAGGTTGTACATTGTACCATCCTTGTTTTCCTTCCTGAGCTGAAGGTTCGCCCATGGTCTGTGACCTGTTTTCGGATTAGTAAGTCCAACAGGCTTCAATGGGCCATAGCGCATTGCATCCTTACCGCGTGATGCAAGAACCTCAATTGGCATACAGCCCTCGTAAACATCCTTTTTCTTATCAAAGGAATGAAGCTCTGCGCTTTCGGCATTAATGAGAGCATCGTAAAACTCCTCATACTGCGCTTTATCGAGCGGACAGTTGATATAGTCATCCTCACCGCCTCTGTCATACCTTGACTGAGTGAATGCATTTTCCATATCAATACTGTCTGCCGTGACAATTGGTGCCGCCGCATCGTAGAAGGAAAGAAATTTTTCTCCACAAAGCTTTGCAACCTCTTTTGCGAGAGCATCACTCATAAGCGGTCCTGCGGCAATAATGACAATGTCATCATCGGGAATTTCTGTAACTTCTTGTCTTATTAAAGTTATATTTTCATCATTTTCAATGGCTTTAGTAATTTCTTGTGAAAAGATATCCCTATCTACTGCCAATGCTCCGCCTGCGGGCACCTTTGCTTTATCTGCAGCCTCTAAACATACAGAACCAAAAAGCCTCATTTCTGCCTTCAAAAGCCCTGCAGCAGAGCCTAATCGCTCTGCCTTAAGGGAGTTTGAGCAAACCAATTCTGCTAACCTGTCTGTTTTATGAGCAGGTGAAAACCTTTGAGGTTTCATTTCGTAAAGAGTTACCTTTACACCTTTTTTACTTAGTTGCCTTGCCGCTTCTACACCTGCAAGGCCACCACCTATAACTGTTGCTGTTTTATTAATCATCTGTTTTCTTCGCATTCTTACGAGGTGCCTTAACTGAATAACCACACTTCGCATCAGGGCATGTAATAAGACCGCCCTTGCCCTTGAAGAGTGATTTACCGCAATTAGGACAATTCTCTCCTGTTGGCTTATCCCATGTCATAAAGTTACATTCAGGATAATTGCTACAACCATAGAACTGATAGCCACGTCTTGATTTTTTACCTATAACATTTGCACCACACTCAGGGCAAACTGCATTTGTTTCTTCAACAAGTGGCTTTGTTGTTTTACATTCAGGGTAACCCGGACAAGCAAGGAATTTACCGAAACGGCCTGTTTTAACAACCATATTTCTACCGCATTTTTCACATTTAACATCGGTAATATCTTCCTGAAGCTGAATCTTCTGACCCTGCATTTCTGTTTTGGCTTTGCTGAGAGATGCCTCAAGCTCATTGTAGAATTCGTGAAGCATCTGGATATAGTTAATTGAACCGCTGTCAATTTCATCAAGCTTGGATTCCATAGATGCAGTAAACTTAGTGTTAACAATCTTCTGGAATTTCTCTTTAAGCAAGGCTGTTGTTGCACAACCAAGCTCTGTTGCCTTAAGAAGCTTGCCTTCGCGTTTAACATATTCACGCTTGATAATTGTACTTACAATTGAAGCATAAGTACTTGGACGGCCAACCCCTGTTTCTTCAAGAGTTTTGATAAGTGAAGCTTCTGTATAATGTGCAGGTGGCTGAGTAAAATGTTGATTGCCTTTAAGGTCTTTAAGCTTAAGCACATCGCCTGCTTTAACCTCAGGAATTGCGCTTTCGTCACCATCATCAACTGCATCCTCATAAAGAGCAGTAAAGCCGTCAAACTTAATTGAATAACCACTTGCGGAGAACATAAGGTAACCGGGTGTGCCTGCCTTTTCTGCTTTGATTTCGATTTTAACTGTATCCTGCACACAAGGAGCCATAAGTGAAGCAACATAACGGCACCAGATAAGGTTATAAAGCTTATACTGGTCGTTAGTAAGGCTCTTCTTTGCAAGGGCAGGTGTAATTGCAATATTAGTTGGTCTGATTGCTTCGTGACCGTCCTGTGCATTTGCACGTGTTTTAAAATATCTTGGCTTTTCAGGAAGATACTTTTCACCATAGGTTGTGCTGATAAATGCATTTGCGGCTGCTCTTGCTTCCTCTGAAATACGAAGAGAGTCAGTTCTCATATATGTTATAAGACCGGTCATACCAAAGCCGTCAATCTCAATACCTTCATAAAGCTCCTGAGCAAGCTTCATTGTTTTCTGAGCCTGGAAGTTAAGCTTACGTGATGCATCCTGTTGCATTGAGGATGTAATGAATGGTGGTGAAGGTTGTTTCTTACGAGTACCCTTCTTTACAGAATCTGCAACATATTCTGCATCATCAAGGCGCTTGAGAAGAGCATCTGTCTGCTCTTTATTTTCAATTTTAACCTTGCCGTTTTCGTCTGCTGTAAGAGCTGCTGTAAAAACCTTTCTGCCTACAGAGAATTTTGCGTCTATTGACCAATACTCTTCAGGAATGAACTTGTTGATTTCTTCCTCGCGGTCAACGATAAGTCTTACCGCCACACTCTGCACACGACCTGCGGAGAGACCTCTTCTTATTTTCTGTGAAATAAACGGACTGATTCTGTAGCCCACAAGTCTGTCAAGAATTCTGCGAGCCTGCTGTGCATCAACAAGACCCATATCAACAACCTCAGGATTGCTGATTCCTCTCTTTACACTTGTTTCGTTAATTTCGTTGAATTTAACCCTGTTTTTCTCTGCAAGGTTAAGCTCGAGCAATGTGGCAAGATGCCATGAAATTGCTTCACCTTCTCGGTCAGGGTCAGTTGCGAGATAAACTGCGTCGCTTTTCGCAACCTTATCCTTTAATTCCTTAACAAGTTTTTCCTTACCCTTAATAACTGCATATTTGGGTGCAAAGTCATTTTTTACATCAACGCTGAGCTTAGCTGCCGGAAGGTCTCTTACGTGACCCATTGATGCAACAACATCGTATTCGTTACCCAAATACTTTTTTATTGTTTTTGCCTTTGCAGGAGACTCAACTATAACAAGCTTTGACATTTTATTCATCCTTTCATGGCAGAAGCTCCGCCATCTGGTTTCGTATAATTTTGCTGATTTTATATAATTTTATATTTTTTACCGCTCACCAATTCACATACGCCTATCAATTCAAGCTCTGTTAATGATGAGAGAACAATATTCATTTTTAAATTTGTTGCCCTGACAATATCATCAATATGCATAGGCTCCTCACTTAATGTATTGTAAATGAGCTTCGCCTCATCTGATGCCATATCTGATATGTCAATTCTTTGGACCTTTTTAGTATTTACAGATGGGACTGGTTGATTTTCTGATTTTTCTACTGTTGGTGGATTTTCTGTTTTTTTGCTTTTGGGCTTTCGGTAATCCACATACTCCACTTCACTTAAAGGCAAAGCAGCTTTACCGAAATCTATCAGGTCGGGATATAAAAATTCGTACTCTGACAGCACATCCCATGCAGAAAACACAGGCTTTGCACCGTTCTTTATGAGATGGTTTGTGCCATCAAAGGACGACCTTACAATATCACCCGGTACTGCAAAAACATCTTTGCCCTGCTCAGCCGCTCTGTCTGCAGTAATTAACGAGCCGCTTTTAACGCCTGCTTCAATAACAACTACACCTAAGCTTATACCCGAAATAAGACGATTTCTTATCGGAAAGCTTGATTTAGACGGAGCACACATAGGCGAAAACTCCGACACGACTGCACCATACCTTGTAATTGCTCTTCTGATTGGTGCATTTTCCTGAAGATAGTTACAAGAAAGACCGCACCCTAAAAAAGCAACTGTTCTGCCTTTGGCAAGCATTGCACCTGCGTGTGCTTCGCTATCTACACCTAATGCACCACCGCTGACAATGGTTGCACCCGATTGTGCTAAACGATAAGACAACTTTTGAGCAATCTGTATACCGTAATCGCTTGCCTTTCGTGTACCCACAATGCCAATGGAAACAGGGTCGCTGATTGCGGTACAATCACCTACGCCATATAACACAAGGGGCATATTTGATATATTTCTTAGTCTGTTAGGGAAAAGCTCGTTATCAGGTGTGATAATTTCATAGCCTTTATTACGGCATTCTCTTAAAATCTCCATTGTTTGTGATGGAGTTGATTTTTTGAGTGCATCAATTTTCTTCTCAGTAAGAACACCTGAAAGACGCCATTCCTTCGACCCGGCAAGATAAAGCTGTTCGGGAGTTTCGAAATAAGCAAGAATTTCATCGGTGCGCGCACCTGCGCCCAATGCAGTCTGAAGCCATATCCAAAACTCTACCGGTGAAGCTTTCATCTCATCATTTCCCAAATCAAAATTGATGCGGCAGCAGCCGCGTTAAGGGACTCCGCTCTGCCCTTCATGGGTATTGTAACGGCACAGGTTGATGTTTTTTTTGTTTCCTCTGTAATTCCGTTACCCTCGTTACCGATAATGCATACCACACCATCACTCATATCTGCCTCGGTGATTTTTATAGCATTACTGTCCGGCACACCTGCATAAACCTTCATACCGTTTTTCTTTAACTGCATAAGGAGCTGTGGAAGGTCATCGCACACTGTAACATTAAGCCTGAAAAGTGAGCCCATAGCAGACCTTTGAGACTTAGGATTGTAGATATCGCAACCACCACAAACAATAACGCCATCAAGCCCGACGGCTTCGGCAGTTCTTACAACAGCACCAAAGTTAGACGGGTTTGAAACATCTTCTAAGGCTATATATTTCCCATTATATTTTATTTTACCTATATTTGTATTTTTGTCAAGCATTTTGCACACACAGAAAACACCCTGATTATTCTTTGTGTCACTTAATTTTTCTGCAACCTCTTCAGACACAACAAAGCAACGCTCGGCTACATTTTCTACCGAACGAACATAATCAGAATACTTGTTCAATGCGTTTTCTGTTACAAAAAGCTCCTTTATTTCAACACCACTTTGTGATGCATCCGCTGAGAGCCTTGCGCCCTCTATAAAGAATAAACCTTCCTTTTTGCGAAAGCTATCTTTTTCTCTCAATTTAACTGCAAACTTAATGCGCTCATTAGCTTTACTTGTAATCTTTTCCGTAATAATTCACCCTTATTTCATAAAAAATTACCTGTGTTTTTTCTTCCGATAAAAACATCTAACGCCCGACCATAATTGGCCGGGCGCAACTATTGATTATTAAAGAGCAGCTTTTGCCTTTTCAACAAGAGCCTTGAAGCCTTCAGGATCAGAAATAGCGATTTCTGAGAGCATCTTTCTGTTGAGCTCGATACCTGCTTTCTTAAGACCATTGATAAATGTTGAATAGTTGATGTCATTCATTTTGCAAGCAGCTGAGATTCTTGTAATCCAAAGACGACGGAAATCTCTCTTCTTCTGCTTTCTGCCGATGTATGCATAGTTACCGCTTTTCATAACTGCCTGTTTAGCAGTTTTGAAGAGCTTGCTCTTTGAGCCGTAATAACCCTTAGCGAGTTTAAGAACTTTATTTCTTCTTTTGCGAGTCATCATCGCACCTTTAATACGTGCCATTATAAGTTACCTCCTATCGATTGTTAATTATTTGTAAGGAATGAGACGTTTAATCTGCTTCTGGTTTGTAACGTCTGCAACACTTGACTGACGAAGACCTCTTTTACGCTTTGTTGTCTTCTTTGTAAGGATGTGAGACTTATTAGCATGTGCACGGATAGCCTTGCCGTTCTTTGACAATTTGAAACGCTTCTTAGCGCCTGAGTGTGTTTTAATCTTAGGCATAATAAAATCCTCCTTAAATTTTGCTTTTACTTTGATGCCTTGGGAACAAGGAACATAAGCATCTGACGGCCTTCAAGCTTTGCAGCCTTTTCAACTGTACCATTTTCAGCGCAAGCTTCTGCAAAGCGTTGCATAATAACAGTACCGTTTTCTGTGTGAGCCATCTCTCTGCCTCTGAAACGAATTGATACCTTAACCTTATCGCCTGATTTTAAAAAGCGTAAGGCATGATTAACTTTAGTGTTAAAATCGCCTGTGTCAATATTCAATGATAAGCGGACCTCTTTGATATCCATAACCTTTTGATTTTTCTTGGCTTCCTTCTCACGCTTTGCCTGCTCAAAACGGAACTTACCATAGTCCATAATTTTGCAGACCGGTGGATTTGCACCGGGAGCAATCTTTACAAGGTCAAGGTTGCTTTTTTCTGCTATTGAAAGAGCTTCTTTTGCTGACATAATGCCAACCTGCTCGCCTGTTGCAGAAATAACTCTTACTTCTTTATCTCTGATTTCCTCATTGATCTGTGTTTCCTTGCTGATACCTAAGCACCTCCAGAAAAATTTAAAAGCTTGAACGGAAATTTCCGTTCAAGCCCAAATGACGCAAAGATTGCGTAACTTAAAAAGCTATTGACCAAACAATACCTCTCGTTTGGTGAGAACGGAACAGTTCTGCTTTATTGCTCAAATATAATAACAGTATTGCTTTTATTTGTCAAGCATTTTTTTGCAGTACAAAAAAATTATTTCTCAAATCAGTTGCCGGAATTATTTTCGCCTTGCGCATTGCTGTCTGCACCCTCATTCTCGGCTACAGTTTCCTCTGTAGTTTCTTCGTATTCACCATAGTAATACAGAATAATTATATCGGTTGATGAAAGACGTTTATCACTTGGAATTTCTGCCCAATCACCTGTTTCAATATCTTCATATGCTATTCGGTAAACACTATTGGATTCTTCGGCATTACTTGCAATTTTAGCCGATTCGCTCTTAATGCTTTTGAAGCCTTTAGCTTTAAGTTCATCAATAGCATCCTTAAGCTTTTCACCAACTACATCAGGCACTTCGAGACCGTTACTTATTTTCAATACAATTGTTTTGGGGCTTATTGAGGTTACCTCTGTACCGGCATTGATAGATTGAGAAACAACAGTACCTCGCTCTTCTTTGCTGTCAATATACTCTGTTTTGAAAATAAGAACATTTTTATAATCCTCATTGTTTTTGATGTCGTCATACATCTTACCCTTGAAATCAGGGAGCTTTATAGAAGTAAATCCGGCTTGACTTTCATTATTGTTGGTTACTACTTCTTCTGCCCGGGTCTCTGACGGCTGAGTTGTTTCAACGGGAGCCTGACCTCTTCCATAGAACATTTTGATACCAACAAGTGCCGCAACAAGAATTGCAAGGCAGATAACAACACTTATCATAAATGCCGCAACTGTGCTCTTCTTTCTTGCGGGAGCAACCTCTTCCTGTGGCTCGTAATCTTCATATTCTTTGTACTGTTCTTCTTCAACTATCTGCTCTTGCTCGGCTCCATCCTCATATTCATTTTCATACAATGAAGAATATGCCTCAGCAGCTGTACCTGCTGCCGCAGGTGAAGCAGAAAGCTCATTTCTGAACAAATCAATCGATGGAGTTCTGTCCTCAGGTAGAATCTGCAACGCATTGACAAGAGCATTAATAACATACGCAGGAAGCTGTTCTGCAAACTTACCCGGAATCATAAGCTTATCGTTACTGAGTCTTGAAGCGGAGCTCATAGGCACACTACCGATAAGTGTTCTGTATAAAACTGCGGCAAAACCGTAAATATCTGTAAAAGGACCAACATTATTACTCAAGCCATACTGCTCAACAGCGGCATAGCCTTCAAACAATTCTGCCTCCAAAGTGTTTTTCTGCACTCTTATTTCAGGAATACCAAAGCCTGTTACCTTCACCTTGCCTTTTGTATCTATAACAAGGTTTGTTGGTGATATAGCTCCGTGAATAATTCCACGTGAGTGAAGCTCGCCAAGGGCAGACACAACAGGCATAAGCAATATTCTTGCTTCATCCCATGAAATATAGCCTTGCTCCTTCCCCAATAAATACTCTCTTAGGCTTTGACCTTCACCAAGGAATTCTGTTACAGAATATACTGTGCCCATATCCTCAAAAATGTTATAAACAGGAACAAGCGCTGTATAGCCATTAATATCGGCAAGTTTTTTCCATAACTGAACAAAGGATTCCTTTGCATCAATAAAATCAGCCGCCTTACCAACATTAACAAGGCAATAGTTATCCTCGCCTCTTAAGAGTATCCCTTTAGGGAAAAACTCGTGAAGTGTTACCGGCTTCTTTAATTCAAGATCAAACGCGTTATAAACTACACCTGCAGAGTTGCCGCTTTGGGCTTTACCAACAAGATACCTACCGCCAACAACTGTTTTTAAAGGTAGGTAATACTCTTCTTGCGGAGTGCTGTTGGTGCCACTGCAATACGGACAAACCGTGTTGTTGCCGATTTTTCGCATGCAGCGCAAACACAATTTTTCTTTTTCCATTATAGTTAATTCACCCTATATTAGTCGTCAAATCTTGGCTTTGATGCCATACCGCTCTGTGTTAAAGCATCTCTTACGCTCTGACGGAGCCTTCTGATATCGTTAACACTCTTTGTAAGAGTTTCATCTGTATCTCTGATAATAGTTTCAACATAAGAGCTTGCATTTCTGCGGATATCGTCAGACCATTTTTCTGCCTTATCCATAATATCGCGTGCATTAGCCTTTGCTTCCGCTCTTACTGCTGAAGCCTCATCTCTTGCCTGCTGAAGCATTCCGTCAGCAGCATTTTTAGCTTCTTTTGTAATCTGATGCTCTTCAATCATGGCATCTGCTCTCATACGAGCTTTTGCAATAATCTCCTCAGCCTGTGATTCTGCATCGTTAAGAATATCGCGTCTTTCCTGTGCGATTTTCTTTGCCTGTGTAATTTCAACAGGCATATTAAGACGAATATCCTCAACAAGTCTTGCAAGTTCTTCTTCATCAATAAGAAGCTTTGATGAAAATGGCATTGCTTTCGCTTCGGCAATAAGTCTGTCAATACTTTCAAGTGATGTTTCAATGTTACTCATAATATATCTTCCTTTCAATATTAGCTTATTAGTTTCTGCTTAATCTTTTAACTATGTCTTCACAAATTTCGGCAGGGACAAATTCTGTTACATCGCCACCTAATTTGCAAACATCCTTAACAACGCTGGAGCTTAAAAACATATGCTCGGAATTTGCTACCATAAAAATTGTTTCCATTTCCGGATTCAATTTCTGGTTAGTGAGTGCCTGACGAAATTCATCGTCATAGTCTGAAATAGCTCTTAAGCCTTTTACTACAGCTGATGCACCTGTTTCACGCATATAATCTGCAAGGAGCCCCTGATAAGTGTCTACACTTACATTGGGTAAATCCTTTGTGCAACGCTTGATAAAATCCACTCTTTCCTCAGTAGTGAAGCTACCTACATTCTTACTTAAGTTGCGCATAACAACAACTATAACCTTATCAAAAAGGTTAGATGACCTTCTTATAATATCAAGATGGCCGATTGTAAGCGGATCGAAGCTACCGGGACAAACTACTGTTTTACCCATATTAAGCACCCTTTCTGTATACAGTAAGTGCAATTTTACCGTATTTGTATCGTTTTGAAGTAAAGCCCTCAATTTCTTCGGGAAGAAATTCATCTGCTGATGTTTCACAAACGATTATGCCATTTTCCGACATGTGAAGCCTTACTCTTTCAATAGCATCTTCCATTATACCTGCCTTGTATGGCGGGTCTAAAAATGCAATATCAAAAATTTCTGAAGTTCTGTCGAGATATTCAAGTGAATTACTGATTACAGTTTTTGAAAGATTTCTGAACCCTGTTGTTTCAAGATTTTTTTCGGTAACACTCATAGACTGGTGGGAAATATCCACAAACACAGCTGACTGTGCACCGCGGCTGAGAGCCTCTATACCTAACTGACCGCAACCGCAAAACATATCTAACACACGAGCGCCCTCAACATCAAAGTGAACAATGCTGAACATTGCCTCTTTGACCATATCTGTTGTTGGCCTTACACTTTCGCCTTCAAGAGTCTGAAGCTTTCTGCCTCTTGCTGAGCCGGTTATAACTCGCATTAAGAATACCTCCGTGAGAATATACTGATTCATCATTACATATAAAATCATTTTATTATTACATTTTGTGCGGTTTTTGTCAAGTTTTTATTAAAACAGACACTTACTGAACCACCCCTTGAAGCCTGTTTTAACTTATGATAAAATAAGAAAAAATGCTTGGAGTATGGTTATGTCAAAAATCGAATTAACTAATATGATTATGGTACAAAACCCTGATACAAAAGAAGTTTTAGTACAAAAAAGAATTAAGTATTGGTGCGGTATTACCTTCCCCGGCGGCCATGTAGAAGACGGTGAAAGTATATATGAGAGTGCTGTGCGCGAGGTGAAAGAAGAAACAGGTTTAACTGTAAAAAAACTGAAACACTGCGGTTTCGTTCATTGGCACAACACAGATACCGGCGATAAATATTTTGTTCATTTTTATAAGACCAATACATATTCAGGTGAGCTTTTAAAAAGCACAGATGAAGGAGATGTTTTCTTTACTTCTTTAGAGAGCTTAAAAAGAATGTCACTTTCCCCTAATTTTGACAAATATCTACCTATGTTTTTAAGTGATGAACACACAGAAATCTTTTGTAAATGGAATGAAAAAATGAAAGAAAATTGCGATGGTGAACCTGATTGGAATTTTGAATATAAATAACTGAAAGGAACAGACAAAAAAGCCTGTTCCTTTCTCCTTTATTCACCCTTAAATGCTTTTATTATTTCATAAGCATTGGCTTCAGTTATACCTTTAACCGACATCAGTTCCGCCTGAGTTGCCTCGCCTATTTTCTGTAAGCTACCGAATTTTATAACAAGGGCCTTTGCTTTTGCAGGCCCTATGCCCTTAATATCTGTAAGCGAAGCAGTCAAGGCTGTTTTAGTTCTCTTTTTTCTATGGTATGCAACTGCAAAACGGTGCACCTCATCCTGAATGTTTGTAACAAGGTTAAAGGCTTTTTTTCTTGCATTAAAATCTATTCTGCCACCCGATGTAGAAATAGCAGATGTTCTGTGCTTGCTGTTTTTAACCATGCCGAAAACAGGAATATTTATGCCATACTGCTCCAACAAAGGCAAAACAGCATTAACCTGACCTTTACCGCCATCAAGCAAAATCAAATCAGGAAGTCTTGCAAAACCTACAGTTTCGCCTTTCTCTTTATGGGCAAAATATTCATCAAAACGGCGTGAAAGCACCTCATTCATTGAGCGATAATCATCTTGACCGCTAAAGCCTTTTATAGCGAATCTGCGGTACGCATCTTTAAGCGGCTTACCATCTTTAAACACAACCATTCCCGCCACATTATCTGTACCACCTGTATGCGAAATATCGTATGCCTCAATATACTCCGGGATTTTCGGCATACCAAGAAGTAACGCAAGCTCTTCCAATGCCTCACGATTTCTGTCATTCACCTTGTATTTTTCTAAAAGCTTCTGGGAAGCGTTGGATTTGCACATTTCCACAAGCTTTGCCTGAACACCCTTTTGCGGTACAACAATATTAACACCACTACCTCTTTTTTCTGAAAGCCATTTTTCCAGACTCTCTTTTCCCTCAGGCTCTCCGTCCATCTCGATTCTTGGTGGTATTTTTCTGTTCATAGAATAGTAAGAGGCTATAAATTCGCCTCGCATTTCTGCAAGCTTATCTTCTTCATCGCAGAAGAAATGCTCACTATCGAAAAGAATGTTATTATTGAACCTGAGCACAGAAAAACAAGCCTTGCCATCCATAACCGAAAGTGCAAAAACATCCTGCTCCTTATAGGTTGAGGAAACAACCTTTTGGGTGCTTCCAACCTTCTCGATGCTTTTGATTATATCCCTGATTTTTGCGGCTTTCTCAAATTCTAAATTTTCTGAAAGCTCGTTCATTTCTGCAGTTAATTTTTTTATTGTTTCCTTACCGCCAAAATTCAGAAAATCCAATGCACCATCCACATTTTTAAGATATTCCCCTAAAGAAAGCTTGCCTGAGCACGGGGCACAGCAAAGACCTAAATGATAGTTAAGGCAAGGTCGCTCTTTGCCTATATCTCTCGGAAACACCTTGCTGCAGGTAGGCAACTTATATATCTTTTTTGCTTGCTCTACTGCCTTTGTAACTGAAAAGCCTGCGGTGTATGGGCCAAGGTAATCTGCATTTTCATCATCCTTCTGCAAAACAGGATAAATATTGCGCCAACCCTTTGTGATTTTAATATAGCTGAAGCCCTTATCGTCCTTAAGCAAAATGTTATATTTGGGCATATTTTGTTTAATAAGGCTACATTCAAGAACTAAGGCTTCAAATTCACTATCAGTAAGTATATAGTCAAAATCTTCAACATTCTCCACCATTTTGCGCACCTTAGTAAGGTGCTTTTCCTGTGAACCGAAATATTGGCTCACACGGTTTTTCAAGGATTTTGCTTTACCAATGTAAATAATTTTATTTTCTTTATTTTTCATTATATAAACGCCGGGTGTAAGAGGCAATCTATTTGCCTTATCCTTTAACCTTTGAAGTCTTTTGTCCATAATACTCACCGCCTTTAAGGTTTAAAATGCAAAATATAAAATCAAAAATTATGGGGCTACGCCGTAATTATAAGCTATCATAACTTTATTTTTCCAATCAGAATTTTTTATCTTCTGCATTATAACATATAAAAAAATAAGTGGCAAGGGAAACCCCTGCCACTAAACATAAACTATATTGATTATTCAGCAAAGCCACTGTCAACAAGAGCAACAAGAGCATTAACTGCCTGCTCCTCGTCAACACCACCTGCAATGATGCGAATTTCTGCTCCGCCCATAATGCCGAGTGAAAGAACACCAAGAAGGCTCTTTGCGTTTACTCTTCTCTCTTCTTTCTCAAGCCAGATAGAAGATTTGAACTCGTTTGCTTTCTGGATAAAGAAAGTTGCCGGACGTGCGTGAAGGCCAACCTGATTCTGAACAGTAACATCTTTAACGTACATAATATTTCTCCCACATTTAATTATAGTTTATTTGTTTTAGTCTTATAAAAATGCACAAGTATCCCTTGCACTTACTATATTATAGCATTTTTTTATTTTTAGTCAACGAAAAATGCTCAACCTTTTTGTGCAAAATCAATAATTCGGATGGAATACTAAACCTTTCACAAAAAAAAGATTCAGATTTGTGCAAAATTACAACAAATGTAGAAAGATATTATTTAATATAACTAAAGCCATAATCAAATTAATATCAATCGCTTGCTTTCAAACTATTTAAAAATTCTACATCTTTTTTGGAAAGCTCTGCAATTTCCAGAAGCTCCGGTCTGCGCTCCAAGGTACGCTCAAGAGCTTTTTCTCTCTGCCACTTTTTTATATTGGCATGGTGACCCGATGCTAAAACCTCGGGCACAGCTATATCATGCCACACAGGTGGCTTTGTATACTGTGGATATTCAAGAAGCCCTGAATAATGACTTTCGCCCATAAATCCTTCAGGCTCTGAAAGCACTCCCGGAAGCATACGTGAAACAGCATCGGCAAGTATCATTGCAGGCATTTCACCGCCTGTTACAACATAATCACCTATGGAGATTTCTTCGTCTACTATTTCATCGATAACGCGCTGGTCAACACCTTCATAACGACCACATAGAATAGCAATATTAGGCAGCTCTGCAAGCTCCTTAACACGCTCCTGTGTAAGGGTTTTACCGCAGGGTGACATATATATAAGATGTGGCTTTTCCTGTGCTTCATTGCAAACCTTCATATAGCAATCGTATATAGGTTGTGGCATCATGAGCATACCTGCACCTCCGCCATATGGCGTATCATCAACCTGATTATGCTTATTTATTGCAAATTCTCTGATTTGGTGAAAATTAATTTCAACCTTACCGCTTTTACGGGCTCTGCCGATTATACTTTCGCTCATTACAGCCTCGCACATCTCAGGAAAAAGAGTCAATATATCAATCCTCATCTTCAAAAAGCCCCCTTAATGCACGAATGTAAACCTTGTTATCTGCGACATCGCACCTTATGACAACATCTTTAATTGCAGGAATAATAACCTCACCATTAGGCGTGTCTATATACCATATATCGTTTGCCACAAGTGATTCTACATCTTTGAGAGTGCCGTATTCCTTGCTGTTATCGTCAGCATCTATCACCTTACAGCCAATAAGTTCAGAAACAAACCATTTTCCCTCAGGAAGCTTGACATCACTTCGCTTAATGTAAAAAACTGTGTCTCTCAACTCTTTTGCTTGTTCAATAGTGTCTACACCCTCTATTTTGACAACAGCAACATTGCCGTGAGGACGGCAGGAAATAACCTTAACAGGTGAGCTTCCTTTATCATCTCGGTAAAATGTTTTAAACTTTTTAACAAATTCGGGACCATCGCACCAAGGGTTAAGACGAAACTCACCTCTAACCCCGTGGGTTGCGCCAACTTGCCCGATTTCAAGATATTCTTTAATCATAATTGTCAAAAAAGGGGCTGAAAACCAGCCCCTTCTCCTTTTTTTAGTCGATATCTACCTGAACCTTAACATCTTTACGAATGGCAGCCGCACGCATAACTGTACGGATAGCTTTTGCTATTCTGCCTTGTTTGCCGATAACTCTGCCCATATCGTCGGGACCAACATGAAGATGATAAACAATTACACCCTCTTCATTAGGTTCATCAACAGTAACCTCGACTGCGTCAGGAGTCTCAACGAGACCCTTTGCGACTGTTTCGAGCAATTCTTTCATTATCGTCACCTAATTACTTAATGATGTTCTGCTTTTTGAGAAGATCACGAACTGTGTCTGTTGGCTGTGCACCGTTTTCAATCCACTTAGTAACCTTTTCTGCATCGATCTTAACCTCTGCAGGCTGGCTTACAGGGTTGTAATAACCAACTTCTTCAATGAAACGACCATCACGAGGGTAGCGAGAATCTGCTACAACTACACGATAGAAAGGTGCTTTCTTTGCGCCCATACGGCGAAGACGAATTTTTACTGCCATTTTAATTACCTCCGAAAAGTAAAATAATAATAAACTGATTTATATATTAAGCAAATCTGCCTAATTTCTTACATTGGGAATCCACCCATGCCACCGGGCATACCACCGGGCATTCCGCCACCCATACCCATACGTTGCATGCGCTTCATCATTTTTTTAGAGCCTTTACCGTTAAGCTGTTTGTAAAGCTTCTGCATTGAACGATACTGGTTAAGAAGCCTGTTAACATCCTCAACCTGCATACCACAGCCTGCGGCAATACGGCGTTTTCTTGACGGATTGATTATATCAGGATTTTCGCGTTCTTTCATTGTCATAGAACGGATAATTGCCATTGTGTAATCAATCTGTCTGTCGTCAACATCAACATCTTTTGCTTTTTTGTTAAGCCCGGGAATCATTGCAATGATATCCTTCATAGGACCCATTTTGCGCATTTCCTCAAACTGCATAAGCATATCATTAAGGTCAAGCTTATTCTGACGGAGCTTCTTTTCAAGCTCTTCTGCCTTTTTCTCGTCAAGAGCGGTTTCCGCTTTTTCAATAAGAGAAAGCACATCACCCATACCGAGGATTCGGCTTGCCATTCTGTCCGGGTGGAAAACGTCTAAATCCTGAAGCTTTTCACCAACACCGATAAATTTGATGGGCTTGCCTGTTACTGCTCTTGCGGAAAGCGCCGCACCACCACGGGTATCACCATCAAGCTTTGTAAGAACAAGGCCGTCAATACCCAATGCATCGTTAAAGCTTGATGCAACCGTTACTGCGTCCTGACCCAACATTGAGTCAATAACAAGAAGAATTTCGTGAGGCTTAACCGCCTGCTTAACATCTTTAAGCTCCTGCATAAGCTCTTCATCTATGTGCAGACGACCTGCTGTGTCAAGAAAGACATAGTCATAGCCGTTATCCTTAGCTAATTTAATTGCTTCTGTTGCAATTTTAACAGGATTTTCTGTGCCCATTTCAAAAACAGGAACATCTATCTGCTCACCAACAACCTGCAACTGTTTAATAGCGGCAGGACGATAAATATCGCAAGCAACAAGCAATGGTCTGTGACCCTGCTCTTTTAACTTAAGAGCAATTTTTGCACTATGAGTAGTTTTACCTGAACCCTGAAGACCGCACATCATAATAACCGTTGGCGGATGTGCTGCCGATGCCAATCGCGCCTGAGTACCACCCATAAGGGCTGTAAGCTCCTCATTAACGATTTTGATAACCATCTGTGCAGGAGTAAGGCTTTCCATAACCTTAGCACCGATTGCACGCTCTGTTACTGAATTTGTAAAATCCTTAGCAACCTTATAGTTAACGTCTGCTTCAAGAAGTGCAAGGCGCACCTCTCTCATGGCATCTCTTACATCTGATTCGGTAAGGCTACCTTTACTTTTTAACTTTTTAAAGGCATTATCTAATCTGTCGGAAAGTCCTTCAAAAGCCACGGTGCACCCTCCTTATTCATTCAAGGAATCAACGATGGATTTAATCTGAACGACCGCATCGTTGACCTCTCTTGAAAGAGATATATTCATATTGTAATTATTAATTACCTCTGTGCTTTCAATGATTGCTTCAAGGGCATCGTTCACCTTACGTGAGCGCTCTGCAAAGCCAAGCTTTTTTTCCATATCGAAAAGCTGTGTTTCTGCGCGCTTAACAGCATCGCGTACACCTTGCCTTGTAATACCCTCGTTTTGTGCTATTTCCGAAAGAGAGAGGTCATCGTTATAGTAATATTCTATAAACTTACGCTGATTTTCCGTAAGCATTTCGCCGTAGTAATCGCACAGTAATACTACATCGAGATTTTTCGCCATAACTACTCTCCTTTCCTCAGGCTACAGCTTAACTCTGTGCGCCTGAAAATCAAGCACCCCTGTAAAGAACTTTAGCTTTACAGGAGTGCATTATAACAAAGTAATATATGTTTGTCAAGTCTTTTACATAAAAACTTAATAATCCAATGAATTTCTTATGAAAGCATCCACTTCACGCCAGTATTTCTCGGTATCCTCCGTCATTGTCTGCCCGTGCGTTGCACCGTGAATTGTTATATGGTCGCTACCCTTTGCCTTTGTTACCTCATAGAGACGATTGCTTTGTTGTACAGGTACAATACTATCCTCTGTACCATGTATGTAAAGAATCGGCACCTCTGATTTCCTGACAGCTTCAAGCACATCATCTTCGTTAAAATTCAATTTTTTTGTGATCTTTACATACAAAGAAGATAACGCAACAGTTGGAAATGATGGTACACCATAAATATTATTTATGCTGATTTTAAAAACTTCTTTTACATCTGAATATCCGCTGTCTGAAATTACGCCCTTAACATTTTCGTGTTTGAGATTATTTGCACAAAGCAAGGCAGTTGTGCCACCCATACCTAAGCCAAAAACAAATATGTTAGCTTTATCATCAGCCTTAGCAATATGGTCTGCCCATTTCAGAACAACATCCTGTTCTTTAATACCCATGGAAATAGCTTCGTCCATATATTCAGGAACATAAACATTAAATCCCAGATCATAAAAATGATAAATATAAGACGCCATATCCTCAACTTTTGTAGTAAGGGAATGAAGAATAATCATATAGCTATGAGAGGTGTTTTTGTTTTTTAGGTACAAAGCTACCTCTTCCTCGTCTTTTAAATTGACTTTTTCTGCCTTCACATTGAGCCACTTCATATGCTCTTCTGATGATAATCGGACTGATATTATCTTATTTGCTTCTTCTTTTTTGAGAAATCTTCCCCTGTTAAGAAAGCTTTCACTCACAACTACAGCAGACACTATATTTGCAACAACAAGAGCTATTGCAACGATTATAATAATTTTTTTTATAACAGGGTTTTCTTTTATTTTACTGATAATCATTTTTTATTCCTTTTCAATATCGTCACAAATATTTTTGAAGGTCTCTGCAATATTTACTGCTGTATTTTTACCGAAGGAAAAAATTTCAAGATAATGGTTTCCGAAAAGTTTTTTCATAAGCTTACCTGTACCAAGGAACATCATTGAAAAATCATTATCGGGGATAATGTAGCCTATGGCATCGTTTGAAAGGCCGAAAACCACAAGTTCTTCATCCTTTGCAGAGGTTTTAAGCGGAGTTGAAGAAAACTTTGTTTTAGAAAAGGATTCTTTATCCTCAACAGCCTGTGAGCCACTTAAAACTGCAGGCTCTAACTCACCCGGTATAAGAGCAATTTTTCTTTTACCACCAAGCTCGAGAAGACCTACCTCGGTAAAGGATTTATACCTACCGTTTTCCTCAGGTAAAATTGTATATGAGCCGATTCTGTGCTTTGCTATTACATAGAAAATAGGGTTATCAACCTTAAGATCTGCTTTTTTCACATACAGGTTAAGCAAAGGCTTAAGCTCTTTTTCTTCTATTATCTCAGCGCCCTTATCCTCTATCCATTTTGAATATCTGCTTATTTCATCGTTAGAGAAAATGCCTGCCTGCATTTCGTAAGCACCGGGATTAACAACAGGATTACTTTCAATTTCATCCTTACTCATAGTCATTGCAAGACTTATTCTGCCGATTTCTTCGCCCACAGCCTTTGCCTGAGTTTTTAAATCAACCCTATTACTGTAAAGCCTTGAAGGATAAACTGCCGCTATAGGACCATTAAAGAAAACAAAGTTATAGTTGTTTTTTTCGAAATAATCACCAAGGCTATAAACAAAGTCACCTGAAACAAGGTCTCCAGTACCCTTGCCTCTTTCTTTCATTGAATTAATATACGGATGGGCACCAAAGTTAAGTATAATTGTTTGCTTTTTAGTTTCATCATCGGGCACAAAACGCAATCTTAAAAGCTGTGTAGAGCAATCGTAAGGCTCGCGCCTATCCCACACGTAGCCGTAAAGACCTCTGTCTGACAAAGAATCCTTTTCACTTAAGCCCTGCATTGAGCTTTTACCCATATAGCTTTCATAAAGCTTGCCTTGTTCCATATTAAGAACAGCTTCCTTTATGCTTTCGCTTATTTTATCGAAAAGGAAAGCCATATACTCATTATCACAGGAATCACGAAGCTCACCCTCGCCTTTTTTGAAATATTTGCGGTTATTGTGAATAACAGAAATTATTTCACCCCATATACCCATTGTATCAATTGATGAGTGAGTGTGAGTTGAAGAAATATTTATGTATGAAACATTATTTTCCTTTGAAAAATCAGAAAGACTTTCTCTTATTTTACTGATGTTCTTATTAGAGATGCCTATACAGTCTACAGAACAGAAAACAACCTTACCTCTGCCACTGTTATCATCTAAAACAATTGATCTCACCCTGATGTCATCAAGAACTCCTGCGGCAAAATTTGCCGGAAGGCGGGTGTTACCTGCTATGCAATATTTTTTTGTAGCTATATCTTCAGGCAAAATACTTTTTTGAGAATATCCTAAGCTCCATTTTGCCTTGCGGGGTGCTTTTGATAGATACTTACGACCTGTTAAATTATCATTTTCATTTACACCGGAAGCATCCACAGGTGGGTCAGGCAGCCCTTTATGAAGCTTTTCTATTGTATTAACAAACTTTTCGGAACACATTTTGCAACGCTCCACAAAATCCATATCTGCAAATCTTTTGTATTTCACCGCAGATGCCACGGCAACAGCCGATGCCACACCTAAGCCTAATACTTTTGATTTCTTCATTTCAGCACCTCCACCTTTTGAGATTCTTATAATATCACATATTTTTCCTAAAAACAATTACAACATATAAAATAAATTATTTATTAAAACAGTAATTGTTGACATATATTTCTACTGTGCTATAATATGCCCTCGGGAGTTGATATTTTTGGGTATTACAGAAGTTATTGTTCTTGCAGTAAGCCTTTCAATGGATGCTTTTGCCGTTGCGTTATGCAAGGGTCTTGCACTCAAAAAGATAAATCTTAAAAATTGTTTGATTGTTGGTTTGTGGTTTGGTTCTTTTCAGGGTTTGATGCCTTTGGTTGGTTTTCTTTTAGGAAACACATTTGCAGATAAAATCACATCTATTGACCATTGGATTGCCTTTGTTCTGCTTGCACTTATCGGCGGTAATATGATTAAAGAGTCACTTTCCAAGGGCGAAGATTGTTGTGACGATTCTTTAGGCTTTAAAACAATGCTTGTAATGGCAATTGCCACAAGTATAGATGCACTTGCAGTAGGTGTAAGCTTTGCTTTCACAGAATTTAAGCCTCAATGGTTTGTTTTTGTTGCATTTGTTTTAATAGGTATTATTACCTGTACACTTTCTTCAATCGGTGTTAAAATCGGTAATATATTCGGCACAAAGTACAAATCAAAAGCCGAATTTGCAGGTGGCGCAATACTTATTATTTTAGGATTAAAAATACTTCTTGAAGGATTTGGAATAATAAAATAACACAATCGTAGAAAAAAGCCGAGAGTTAACTTAAAACTCTCGGCTTTTTAATTATCGGGTTAATGCTTCCTCTAACGGAATATATTCGTCAAGTGCAGGGTCATAGTAATAATCTTTTTCGGGAGTAAAGCCGAAAATATAATTTGTATAAACTCCGTTTTCAAGAAGGTAAAGAATATACACCCTTTCACCATCAGAAGCGGTAACGCTTTCCCCTGTAAGCTGAAAATGATAATCGGAAATAGGTTTTGTAATACCTATCTTACTTAAGTCATACTTTTCATATCGTTTAACAAAAGCTGCATTATTTTCATCTGTAATGGTGCTTGTAAGCTCCTCGTCTGATTTGGTAGGCTGTGGTACGAAAAACGAAGGAGCTTCTGTTGTAGTTTCAGGAAGTTCGATTTTTTCGAACTTCGGTTTTTCCTTACCGCAAGCTGCAAAGACAGTTACCATAACAATTGCTAACACAATCAACAAAAGCCTTTTCATTAATACGCCTCATTTCAAGTTATATTACAAAGGTAATATAACCTTTTATAAGACTTTTGTCAACCGCCTGATCTGCCGGAAATTATTGCCTCGCGCTTATATTTTTCTTTAGTGGCAATACCACCTCTTATATGGCGCTCTTCTTTATTCACATCAAGAACCTTACGTACTTCACCAAAAAGTGCAGGGTCTATGCGCCTGAGCCTTACTGTTATATCAGTATGTACTGTAGACTTTGAGACACCGAATTTTTTTGCGGCGCCCCTTACCGTTGATTTACTGTCCGCGATATACCTACCTAATTTTACTGCTCTATCTTCATAATCACTATACATAAAAATCCTCCCATAGAGTTCTAAAAAACTATATGAGAGGATTTTTGAATTTATGATTTATTTTGACTTTTTATTGAAAGGATATTTCATAAAATACAACTGAATTACCTTCAATAACATTATTGTAGCTTAAAACACCATCTTGGAGCTCATATTCCTGATTAACTGAATTGGCTTTTGAACAATCAATGTATTTATCGCGAAGCTCTTTTCTGTAAAGCTCCTGAATTTTCGGGTCTGCAAGTGTTATTTCACTGTCAAGGCATGGGTCATCAGGTGACCAGCTGAAAGCATCACTTGTAATATTATACTTTGCTCTGTCCTCCTGCCACTCATCGAAGAAGTTACAGCTATCAGTTACAAAGCTTGTTTTCACATTCGCTTTCGTAAAGCCATAATCCTTTACATCGATATTAAATGTGAATATTGCATTTTCTTTGTATGCCAATTTATTTTTATAGTTATATGCCATTATACGCAGTGTTTTTGTTTCTTCATCATAAACAGAAACACCATCCATTTCCACACCAAATTGTGTTGGTTTCGACTTAACTACCTTTGTACCCACCTTTTGAGAGCCTTTGAAAGCAGATATATTTTTTGCTACATGGTAAGAAATTGTAGGGTAACCATCATTAATACCACCTGTTAAAAAGCTCCATGATGAAAAATAATCTATATTATTATCAAGGCATTGCTTCCAAAGACGGGCATCGTATGCCGCCTGATACGTATGACCTACTGTTCTTGAAAGAAGCTCATCGTTATCCTTACCTGCTTCAAGTCCAACAAGGAAACGTCCTTCATCCACGCCATATATAAGATCCTTCAAGCCATATTCCTCTGCCGCTGAGCGGATAAAATCTATAGTTTCAGGCAACGTATAGCCCTCTGTATATTCCTCAGGGGAATGATCGTAGAAGGATGCAGATAAAAAGCATACTCTTGTACCTGTTTTGCCGTTAGCATAGTTTTTCCCCTTTGCTATATGCTCAATAAACAAGGTTTCGTCCCAATGACCTTCTGTAACTGTCATTGAGTGAGCACCTACAAAAACATCTTCACCAATTGCATCAATAAGTGCCTGAACGGTGTAATCGTAAAGCTTACAGAATTCTGTTGCGGCACTTTCGGGCTTCTCATCCCTTGTTCTGAACCAATCCCAATTCTCGTATTCAGTCATTACACCAAAGCGCCACTTAAGAACTTCTTCTTTGCCGAACTCTTTAACAAGTGCATCTGCAAGGGCATAAATATAATTATAATAAACATCATAATCATCAGGCGGGTAAACATTCATACCGAAGCCATCCTGAAGATAATTTTTTGTATATTTAAGCGGAACACCGCCAAGTTTAAGATGTGGTTTAGCACCTAACTTCAATATACCTGCACAGTTCTTAATAAGTGGTTCAAAATCATAATCATCAAGGACATCAAAATTCATCGGGTCCTTGAACAAATCTCTGTCCTCTGTACCGCCCGAGCATTGCATAAGCTGAACATATTCTACAAACTCAAAAACATTGTACTCTTCATTTATCTTCGGGTCATAAAAGCTTTCGCCCATATGCCACAGATTATTGTTGCTTACAACATTTGATGCCACACCATTTTCTTGCGAAATATCAATCACAAAATCAGCTGAGGCTTCACCATTCCATATACCTTTCGGCATAACCGCAACCCCAACTGTAATGGCTACAACCAACAAGACTATTACTGATGTTATAATTATCTTTTTCATAAACAACTCCCACAAAAATGTTATTTATCAATGGCTTTAAACTGCCCTCTGATTTCCTCTGCGCTACCTGTTGCAAGGTAAAATTCATAAGAAAAAGGAGCGAAGCTTTTAAATTCCATATCTTTTACTACTGCAATGTATGAGGTTGGTCCATCCCTTGACGGGTCCTCATTTGTTGTTTCACCCTTAGCATAAATACCCGACAAAAACTTTGTTTCTTCAGGCACATAAAGACCTATTCCGAAGCTATCATCAAACATACCTGTAAATGCCGCCCAATTCTCCAATGATTCAAAGGTAGGATAATTTGCGTCCGGCCAGAAAATCAAATCGTCATTTACAGTTAATTTATCGTTAGTCCAGGGCTTTTTTCCGCCATAGTACACAAACCTGCCAAGAGGCTCTACACAATAAAATGCCGGTATTTCCTGAGTTGCCGTTGCCGGAGCATAGCCTGAAAAATCAACAAATCTGCAGGATGCATGCACCAAACCATTCTCAAATGTATATGTAGCCTCCATATATGATGGTGTTATGTATTCCTTCTGCTTAGCCCAATCCAATGGTCTGCACTTAATATAAATCGATTCATCAGTTATTCTCAAATCAACAATTTTACTTGCATCGTTATATTGGTTACCGCCCTGCACAGGATTATAACGCCAATCGTTATCATTATATTTAGCAAAATCATAATCTAAAGTGCCGTAGTAAGATTGTTGTACAAGTCTGCCTGTGTCGTTTCTGTTTATAAGGTTTACGTTAGTATTTACCGCCTCTGTGTTGTAGCGTTTTGAGGCATTGGAATCCACCTTTATTTTGCCATCAACAACAACAGCCTCTACATCAGAGTTAAGATCTTCAAGATAACTGAGGGCTCCACCCCAGAGTAAATTTACACCCAACTTAAGATTCTCTGACTCTATGTACACTTCGGTTTCAGGAATTTCTCTATTGAAGGTTGATATACCTATAATATTAATATTTCCTTCGTCTTTATCTAATGGCTGAAATTTAACATCGCACAACTCGTTGGCTTTTCGTTTTCCGAGAAACTCGTCAATAAAGGAGCAAAACGCCATATTCTTACCGGGCTCAAGAAAGAAATCTTCAGAATATTCTTCAACTCCGCTTTTATATGTTATTGTGCCTTTAAAGTGGCAATCTGCATTGTAGCGGATACCATAATAGTTAAACCATTCACATTTTATTGTTTCTTTACTCGCTAAAAAATCTTTCATAGTATCATAATTCTCTTCAATCTCAAATGTTGTGTGGAGCTTTCCTTCTAAAAAGCTTAGCGGATATGAAATATATCCTGTAACTACTGTAAAAATTAATGTAACAGCAATAAGCACACAAAAAATACAACCAATAATTCGTAATACTTTTTTCATAAAAACACCTCGCAAGTCTGTTTTGCTTATTATATCACAGACACCCGTATTTTGCAAAGAAAAAAGAAGGACTAACTTCATCGTCAGCCCTTCTGTAAATCAGTAGTATTAAATCATTTCATATCAAGAGCTACTATGTTTGTTTTACACCGCGCCTTGTAGAAATATATATAACAAAAATATTATTCGTTTTCCTTTATCCAATCAACCATATCCTTAACAGATTTTTCTACTGTCATCGGATGGTAGTCAAGCTCTTTTTCTGCTTTTTCAATAGAGAAATTACAGTTAGACATAAGCTTACGGATTGAATATCTTGTGAAAAGAGGAGTTTTCTTTGCAACCTTATAGAAAACCTCTGCAGCAGGTGCAACTGCCTTTGCAAAGCCATATGAAAGTGGGATTTTGGGTGTTTTTTTACCGCAAGCCTTTGCTGTTGCCGCAATAAAATCTGCAACAGAAATCTGCTCACCGCAAAGAATATAACACTCACCCTTGCCTCCCTGCTTTGCCGCCATATACATACCGTGTGCAACATCGCGGATATCAACAAAGTTGTATGCACCAAATGAAAGTGTTACAGGAAAAATGCCGTTTACAAACATTCTTACCATTTCACCTACATTCGACTTTTTAAAATCGTATGGACCAAGGCAAGCACCGGGATGAGTAACAACTGCATCAATTTTGCCTGCTCTTACTTCATCAAGAACAAACTGTGTTGCAGTAGCCTTGGTTTTAGCGTATGTACCCTCAAGGTTGTCAATAGGGAAGTTATCAACTTCTCTCATAACCTGATTATCAGGAAGTGGCTCGAAAGCATCAACTGAAGATGCGTAAACAAGACGGCGCACACCTTTTTCTTCGCATGCCTGAACAACATTCTTTGTTCCGCCTACGTTAACATTCCAGATCATATCCTCCTGGTCGGCATTAATATCAATAATACCTGCAAGGTGGTAAACAACATCTACACCCTCAAAAGCCGCACGAAGCTGATCAAGGTCTGTAACGTCACCATAAACCTTTTCACAGTCAATACCATCAAACTGTTTACTGTCTTTTCTTATAAGGATTCTTACTTTTTCACCGCTGTCAACAAGCTCTTTAAGAAGTGCATAACCTATATGACCTGTTGCACCGGTTACCAAACTGATTTTATCACTCATAATTATTTCTCCTAATTTTATCATGGGGACTGTTTAAACAGCCCCCACAAGTAGTTATACCGAAATTTTGCAATTACTTAACACACTAACTGTATAAAGGTTTATTCACCTTTCATACCAAGGAGCTCTACTGTTCCGTCGTAAACAGCCTGTGAAACCTTGATTGAATCAAAAATTGCTGCCTCGATATCGTCATCAGTAGCTCCAAGCTCCTTTGAGAAACGGTCTGGAATGAAGAGATTAATTCCCATAATATCTGCAAGACCGTCTACATCGATACCGCTCTCAATACCCTTTTCGGCATATTCTTTTTTAACGCCACCAAGACCCATTCTCATCATCCATGGGGCAACAGAAATAATCTTTCTGTTGTTACCCATTCCGCGGGCAGCATAAACAATCTTAAGAAATTCCTTCCATGTAAGGTTGTACATAGAAATTGGCCAAGCCTTTGCACCCTTTGATTTTTCAGCGGCACCAACAATAACCTCGCCAACCTGGCGAACTGTAAGCATTGCTGTACCACCACCCGGGTACATTGTGAATGGAAGCTTATCCATTCTCTTAATCTGTTCAATAAGGATAACCCAAACGGGCTTTCTACCCGGCTGAGTACCAAAAATGTAAGGAAGCTCAAGAACGGAAACATCAAAGCTTTCGTCTGCAAATGAGAATGCTACATTTTCCTGGTCAATACGGCTTCTGATATATGGATGCTTTTCTGTAAGCTTCATATCAGGTCTTTCCTTTGCAAGGTATGCAAAGTAAGAGCCGAGAATAACAGCATTTTTCATACCAACCTCTTTACAGATAGGAAGAATTCTTTCAAGAGGCTGAATGTTGTACTTGTAGTATGCATCGTAAACAGGTGCAGGGAATTCAACTCTTTCGTCTATTCCTGCTGCGAAAACGAAGCAATCGTGCCCCTTTAACATTTCACGGATTTCGTCATCTGACTTTTCGTAAATGTTGCAGAACTCAATTTTCATTTCTTCGGGAATAGGTGCTCCTTCAGGAAGAGGAGGAAGAGCAACACTTGTTACCTCATGACCTCTTTCAATGAATATACGTGCAGCCTCACAGCCTAAAAGACCTGTACCGCCAATCATAAACACTTTCATTCTGTCACCTTCTCCTTAAAGTTATCAAAGATTTCGGGACCATAAACATTATTTTCACCCTGACGGTCCCAAACCTGAGCAAAGAATGGGTTGATTCTTGCTTCTTCGTCATAATTCCAAGGCCATGGAAGCTCTGCAGGACACCAGTGACCACCCTTAAGGACAAGGTTTGGTGACATTTCGAATTCGTTGCCTCTTGCACTTACCCATTTAACAGGTGTGTACATATCAACAATTTCTGTTGCAAGACATTTACCGCCACGGAATTCTGCTGCCTTCTGAAGATCTTCAAGAGTAAGAGAGTCAAATGGCTTTGTTTCGTCATAACCATGATCAAGAACCTTAACATCGTCTGCTGTTGTTTTCTTTGATGGAATAATAATCTCGAAATCTTCCCACTTTCTTGGAAGCTTCTCGTACTCTTCCATACTGCCATAGTAAGCCTTCATTCTTACATCAACTTTGTTTGCCGCCCACCAGAGTGTACCATATTCAGGTGTTTCAGCAATTTTCTTCATCCAAAGCTTTTTAAGAATTGGTGCAAATGGCTTTGCAAGGAAAGCTAACTTATAGAAAGATTCAACGTTATTCATCATACTCTTGAAATATTGCTTAACAGGAATATTTGCACGGAAGTGGCAATATTTTTCAAGCTCATCACCATCATAATACCACTGACCGTGGAAGTTACGTGTTGTAAACCAATGTGGGTCAAAGAGCTTCTTTGGTGAACCAAGGCCTAAAGTACCAAGAAGAAGTTCTTCAAATTCGTAGTTTGTGATTCTGTATTCTTCACCTGAACCGATGTTGTAGAAGCGTCTCCAGAATTCCTCAGGAATATCGTCACCGCAAACATTTGCAAGAAGACGGCCTGAGTCTTCAACTGTTGCCCATTCAAGCATACCGTTAATCGGAACGTGGTACATAATAGGCTCAAGGTTTTTAAGGATTGCAGGATAAAGAATACCTGACTGACGGAGAGATACCCAATGCTTAAGGCCTGATTCTGCAAAAACAGCCTCCGCCTTGATTTTACTGATTGCATAGTGGTCATAAACACTAACCTTGAGCGGGTCACCTGTTCTACCCCAATGAATAGGAGCATTTCTGTCGCCTGTTTCAGCAACTGTACCTATGTAAACAACCTTAACTGCATCAGGATCAGGCTGAGCCTTGATTGCATTAACAATGTTCTGTGCGGCAGCAACATTGGTTTTCTGTGTTTTAACAGGATAATAGTCTGCAGCAGGTGAAACCATACCACCAACGTGAAGAACATAGTCTGCACCATTAACCATATCAAGAACATCCTCATAATTTGTAAGGTCACCCCATACAAATCTTACAGCAGGATCGTCCATGTACTGAGCAAATTTTTCACGATTCTTTTTGCTGTCTCTGTTAAGGAGAACAATATTGAACTCATTTTTTCTTGCGTACAACTCTAAAAAACCCTGGAAACCCATAGTACCTGAAGAGCCTGTAAGCGCAACTGTTTTTTTCTGCATAAGAAACCCCTCCGAATTTCATTTATTTTTATACATTATAATTATAAAAATTTTAGCATATTTTGTCAACGGAAATTCGTTAAATAATTCACTATTTTTGGAGTATGCAAAAAAAGAGAAATGACGGGTATTTAAAACCCGTCATCTGAATAGTTTTTTCAATTTATCTGATGCATATTTAAAAAAGAAATCGTACTTACTGAAAATCACATCGTACATAAGGAACATAACATTCGCAAGACCAAGAAGTATTGGTATTGTAGCCTTGCCAAATTCACTATACTCCTCTGCAGGAATCCCGAAAATATGGACTCCTGCAAGACCTATCAAAACCGCGGCACAATTAAATAAAATTATTTTCATTAACCAGGCAAGCACTTTAGGTAACTTGAGTATATAATCCCTTACAAGTGGATAATAGCCAAAAAACAATGCATATGTTAAGGCAGCCTCTTTATCAGTTATGAGCACAAGTGACAGAAAAGCTGTTGCAAAATAAACACCTGTAGCCCATTTTTTATCACTTACCTCTTTAACCAAAAGGACTATGATACCTGTAACTATAGGCAAAACATACATCAAAACCGGAAGAAACGTTGTTAAAAACATAAGCACAACGGAAAGTGCCGTCATCATTCCGCAAAGGGCGGTAAGCTTAGTTTTTTTCATTACCCTATAACTACCTCGTGACCTGTGCGTGCAGATTCATAAACAGCATCAAGAATCTTCATAATCTCAACACCATCCGCTGCAGGAGCAATACATGGTGTACCGTTAAGAACACAATCAACAAAATGATTGATTTCTCTGCAGAAAAGACCATCAAAAGAAAGGCTTGTATCGTTATTAAAGCTCATGTCAACAAGGTAGCCGTTTTCCTGGCTGAAAATTTCAACCTGTGGATCAAGCTTTGCACCAGCCTTTGTGCCGAAGAATTGAATATTACCCTCACCGTTTTTGATATTGAGAGAGAAGCTTGCTTCAACAGAAAGCACAAGACCATTATCAAAGCGTATAAGCGCTGTTGCAAGGTCTTCAACATCACAGATATCCTCTGCACCTGCTGAAACTGACTGATAACCTTTATCCACCTTGATATCAGGGCGGTTAAAAAGCTTTTGGAAGGTTGCACCGTAAACGGAAATCGGCTTCGGATTACCGCAAAGATACCTTGAAAGGTCAATAACGTGAACACCCAAATCTATAAGTGGACCGCCACCTGAACGGGATTTATCACCGAACCAACCGCCCGGGTTACCATTACGACGAAGATATGTTGCTTTTGCATAATAAATTTCACCAAATTTTCCCGACTCTATAAAATCACGCATAACGTCTGCGTCGTTGCCGTAACGTCTCACAAAGCCTATCTGAAGATGTCTGCCGTTATCCTTTGCGGCTTTAAGCATCTCCTCTGCCTCTTTTGTATTCATTGCCATAGGCTTTTCGCATATAACATCTTTACCTGCATTAAGGGCTGCAATTGTACACTCTGCATGTGCAGCATTCCATGTGCATACGCTTACAATATCTATTTCAGGTAATTTTTGGAGCATCTCGTTTTTATCAAGGAAACAACGCTCCTCAGGTATACCGTATTTCTCAGCCATTATCTTAAGCTGTTTTTCATTTATATCGCAAAATGCATATAATTCTACATTTGGATTTTTAATATAACCATTAATGTGCTCGTTTGAGATTCCACCCACACCAATGACGGCGGCTTTAAGCTGTTTCATAAATTTACCTCCTGATATTTATCAGTATTTTGACAAATAAAGTATATCATTATGTCAGAAATTTCGCAATAGTTATATAGACAAATCAATTATTTTGTTTTATAATTCATAACAAAATAATTATTTAAGAAAAGAGATTTTAAAATGTCCTATTTATACGAAATGCATGCCCATGTAAAAGAGGTTTCTACCTGTGCCGGCTCAGATGCCCAAAAGCTTGCAAGCCTTTATGTTGACACAGGCTATACAGGTATTGTACTCACAGACCATATGAACTTTGATACATTTAACAAGAAAGGTCTCAAAGATGCCCCATGGGATAAAAAGATTGACCATTTCCTCACAGGCTATGAAGCAGTAAAAAAGGCTGTTGGCGACAAACTTATTATTATTTTGGCAATGGAAATTCATTTTTACGACAACCCCAACGATTACCTTGTTTACGGCATAACAGAAGAATTTTTACGCGCTCACGGCGACCTTATGGCGATGGGTGCAGAAAGATTCTCAGAACTTGCTCGTGAAAACGATATAATTTTTATACAAGCTCACCCGTTCAGAAGAGATTCCTTGGTTACAGATTGGAAAATTCTTGACGGATATGAAATTTTCAACGGAAATCCTCGTCACTATTCCTGTAACCCTATGGCAGAACAATGGGCAAAATACCACAACAAAGCAATTGTAACATCCGGCTCAGATTTTCACGAGCCTGAAGATGCCGGCCATGGTGGTGTTTATTTCGAAAAGAAAATAACTACTCCACAAGAGCTTGCTGAGGAGTTAAGAAACGGAAACTACACTTTATTCAAGAAAAAATTCAAGCACACAAGACCAGAATAAAAGAAGCAGTTCAACAATATTTATTTGTTGAACTGCTTCTTTATTATGTGAAATTTTTAGTGTTGCCAAAGGTGAATCTATGATTTTCACCATCTGTTATGAACTTTTTCGTGGAAAGCTACTAAATCCTTTATTTGGAGTACTGTTCCATCATCAAGGACTGCCTGTCCGTTCAATCGGCCAAAAACCTTATCCGCATGTTGGCAGACAAAGGGCAATGATAAATCTGCACGGTCATTAAAAAATGGCGTAAATTCCATTTTCCAACGGTCATCGTTAGATGTCATATACCATTTATCCATAACATTACCTGTTGGTATACCGAAATCGACCAGATCAAGCTTATGACATTTCCCGTCATAAAAAATCATATTTTCACTGGCATTTTTAGTATTACCAAAGCCATAGCCGATGTTGTAGCCGAAAGGCTTACCATCGACTATGCCTGAACCGATACCCCAATACCAAGTATTGTCGTAGGTCCAGCTACCTCTTCCCCAATCAAGAATGCCAAAATCCTTTGAGCTGTCAAAGGTATAGGTTCTTCCGTTCACCTTCACATATCCTGATGCAGGCATACAGGTAATTTTTTGGTTATAGTAAAAGGCTGATTTTTTCTCGTTCCACGGAGTTGCAATTACCATGGTATCCATATCAGGCTGAGATAGATAAATATCTGCCTCAAGCTCGCCCCTATGCTTCATCGCATAATATTTACAATAGAAATGCCTTCCGTGCTTATTACGATCAATATGGTAATCACAAAACTTAGATTTGTACTCTATATTCCCCTCTTCACTTGTTTTAGGCAAATTCATTTTCCCCATGGGAAAAACTTTAACTTCCATATAAGGGTATTTTTTATTTTCTTCGAAATCGAAAACTGCGCAATTAACAAGCCCCATATATCTGTTATCTGCAAAGGTAAATGAAACCGCATATCTACCTTCACTGTCAATAACAAGATAGTAATCCCACTCCTTAAGTCGCATTGGCTCCTTAACCATTTGTGGATCATAATCGAAAACAAGCCTGTTCGCCCAACCCGGCTCCTTTAAAGAGCCGTCCTCATTCAGAAGTAAGCCCTTACCCTGAATTTTGTGGTTTCTGTTCAACAAAGCTTATATCCCCTTTTCATCGTACAAGAATGCTGTTTCAATAGCAATTTTAACACCAAGGTCAATTGCCTGTGCTGAAAGGTTATCTTCCTTATCAAGTCTTGTATGATAATATCTTGCAGGAGATGGGTCCATAGCTGTTAAAGATGATGCAGGAATACCTGCTTGAGACATTGCCGCTGCATCTGTTGCACCTAATTCGATGGCACCAATAGGCACATCAACACCAACATTTTTAGCAGCTGACTGAATAAGCTCTGCAACACGGCGGTCATTCTTAACAACACCTGTCATATCTCTATCGTATGCCTTTATAAATTCAGGCTCACGAATCGTATCAAAGCCTACAAAAACAGTTTCAACACCGTCATTAAGCATATCTTTATTTGCCTTTGCAAATGCCTTTGAGCCACGAAGACCTGCCTCTTCACCACCTGCACAAAGCACAGCGACCTCTGTATTTTCAAAACGAATATCGTTATCACTTAAGAATTTTGCTACTGCACAGCTGATGAAACAGCCTGTAAGGTCATCGTTTGCACCCATAACAGGTAATTTGTAGTTAACAAATTTCAATGCCATCACAAGAATCGGGAGGGTTAAATACATAACAACTGCTAATATTCTGAGGGCAAGATTACCTTCTGCACCCCACACAATGGAGCCGAAAGCTTCGCCAAAATGCACCATAGCATAGATATTTGCACCAAGTCCTAAAAGAATGCTTACAATAGCAACCACAATAATTGTTACAACTACAGGTCTGCCACCCTTGTATGTATAAGTCCACTCAAAAGCAGAGTCTGTATGACCTGAGAAAATAATTCTTTTCTTAGTTTCTCCGCTTGCTTTTCTTACACCATACACGTTACCGCTTGTCTTCTTAGGGAAGAAGCCATCCAATACAGGCTTGTAGAAAATAAATTCACCTACAATAAAGAATAATGCAATTGCTGAGCAAGCAAGTGAAAGTGCCGCAAGACCTAATGTAAAGAATACTGTACCCAATATAAGAAGAGTAGCACCGATAGGCACCCAAGCCATAAAAGCCTTATCGCTACACTTGTACTCCTGGCGCTCTACTGAATCGCACCATTTTTCAAGGTCTGCCTGCATATATTCCTGAGCCTTTTTCTCCGCCTCGCTACCTACAGGACGAGGACCGAAATTTTTGCAGACATTTTTGATGCTTTTAATAGAGTAGTTTGTGTACTCTCTTACCTTCACATCAAAATTTGGTATACATTCGTTTGATTTCATAATGTTTCCCCTCTATTCTCTGATTAATAAAATCTTAACAAAAAGAAATTATATAACAATTCCCAGATTATATCAATACCCGTATGATGAAATTTAAAATCACAGCAACGGCTTAAGATACTTTCCTGTGTATGATTCCTTTACCTTGGCAACCTCTTCGGGAGTGCCCTGCGCTACAATTGTACCGCCGCCGTCTCCGCCCTCGGGACCCAAATCAATAATGTAATCCGCTGTTTTGATAACATCGAGGTTGTGTTCAATAACCACAACAGAATTGTTTGCATCAACCAATTTATTGAGCACCTCAATAAGCTTTTTAACATCGGCTGTGTGAAGACCTGTTGTAGGCTCATCGAGAATATATATAGTTTTTCCTGTTGATAACTTCGACAATTCTGTAGCAAGCTTAACACGTTGAGCCTCTCCGCCTGACAAGGTTGTAGCTGACTGACCTAATGTAATGTAGCCCAAGCCTACCTGGAAAATAGTTTCAAGCTTTCTTCTGATTTTCGGGATATTTGAAAAGAATTCCATAGCCTCTTCAACTGTCATATTCAGTACATCACTGATACTTTTACCCTTATATTTCACATCAAGAGTTTCTCTGTTGTAACGAGCACCACGACAAACCTCGCAAGGCACGTAAACATCCGAAAGGAAGTTCATTTCTATTTTGATTATGCCGTCACCCTCACAAGCCTCGCATCTGCCACCCTTTACGTTAAAGGAAAACCTGCCCATATCGTAGCCTTTGGCTTTGGCATCTGCAGTTTGTGCAAATAATGCCCTGATATCGTTAAAAACACCTGTGTATGTTGCTGTGTTAGAACGAGGTGTTCTGCCTATCGGTGATTGGTCTATATCTATAACCTTATCAAGATTTTCCATACCAAGTATTTCATCGTGCTTACCTGCAAATTTACGGGCATTGTTAAGCTCTGCCGCAAGCTTTTTGTAAAGAATTTCATTAATAAGTGATGATTTACCCGAGCCTGAAACACCTGTAACAACAACAAGCTCACCTAATGGTATTTTAACATCAATATCTTTAAGGTTATTTTGCTTTGCGCCCTTTATCTCAAGGAATTTGCCGTTACCGTTTCTGCGACTTTCGGGTACGGGTATTTTCTTTTCACCTGAAAGGTACTGACCTGTAAGTGATTTTTTGCATTTTTTTACTTCTTCAACAGTACCGGCGCACACAATTTCGCCACCGTGCACACCTGCACCGGGACCCACGTCAACAATATAGTCGGCTTCTTTCATAGTGTCTTCGTCGTGTTCTACAACAATGAGTGTGTTACCTAAATCACGAAGCTCTTTAAGGGATTTAAGCAATTTTTCATTATCACGCTGATGAAGACCGATACTGGGCTCATCGAGTATATAAAGAACACCCATAAGAGATGAGCCGATTTGCGTTGCAAGACGAATACGCTGACTTTCACCACCGGAAAGTGTGCCTGAATTTCTTGAAAGTGTAAGATAATCAAGACCAACATTACAAAGAAAAGCAAGTCTTGAACGGATTTCCTTTATAATCTGACTACCGATAAGCTTATCCTTTTCTGAAAGCTTAAGATTTTCTATAAACTCCAGCTCATCGCGGATTGACATATCAGTAAATTCTTTGATATTCTTACCGCCAACTGTTACTGCAAGAGGGCCGGGCTTCAGCCTTGCACCATTACAATCGGGGCAAGGACATTGAGTCATATACTGTTCAATATCTCTTCTTGACCAATCTGATGTTGTTTCCTTATATCGTCTTTCAAGATTATTTATGACACCCTCAAATTCGGTCATATAGGTACCGCTTCCGTACTCATTCTGACGAATCATTTTTATTCTTTCGCCCTTAGTACCATAGAAAATGGCATCCTGACCCTCTTTTGAAATTTTCTCAAAAGGTGTATCTAATGAGAAACCATATTTATCTGCAAGGGCATTGAAATACATACCCGAAATAGTGCTTGCATCAGCATTTCCCCAGCCACTACCCTTGATAGCACCTTCATTTATTGAAAGCTTTCTGTTAGGTACAAGCAAATCTTCGCTTACGCGCATAAAAACACTAAGACCTGAACAAGTGGGGCAAGCGCCAAAGGGATTATTGAAAGAGAACAAACGAGGCTCAAGCTCATCCATACAAGAGCCGTGCTCAGGACAAGCAAAATTCTGTGAGAATAGAATTTCCTCACCATCTATAACATCAATAACCGCTGTGCCGTCTGTAAGAGAAAAGGCTGTTTCAAGAGAGTCCGTAAGCCTTGAGCCGATTCCTTCTTTCATAATAAGACGGTCAACTATAATTTCTATGTTGTGCTTTATGTTTTTTTCAAGCTTTATCTTTTCAGAAAGGTCATAAACAATACCATCTATGCGCACCCTTGAAAAGCCTGATTTCTGCGCACCCTGTAATTCCTTCTGAAATTCACCCTTTTTGCCCTTTGCAATAGGCGCCAACACTTGAAACCTTGTACCTTCGGGCAAATTAAGAACTTTATCTACAACCTGATCAATGGATTGCTTTTTGATTTCTTTTCCGCAAACAGGACAATGAGGCACACCAACACGGGCATACAAAAGCCTTAAATAGTCATATATTTCCGTAACTGTACCAACTGTTGAACGTGGATTTTTAGAGGTTGTTTTCTGGTCTATGGATATAGCAGGAGAAAGACCATCAATACTGTCAACATCGGGTTTTTCCATTATACCAAGGAATTGACGGGCGTAGGAAGATAAGCTTTCCATATAGCGCCTTTGACCTTCAGCATAGATTGTATCAAAAGCAAGAGAGGATTTACCCGAGCCTGAAAGCCCTGTAAAAACTACAAGGCTATCTCTTGGTATTTCTACATCTACATTTTTCAGGTTATGCTCTCTTGCACCCTTAACGATAAGATTTTTTTCCATAAAAATTACTTTTCACCTTTTAATTTTGCGATTTGGTCTCTTAAATATGCGGCATGCTCAAACTCAAGAAGCTTTGCCGCCGCACGCATTTCTTTAGTAAGTCTTTCAATAAGCTCTGATTTTTCTTTTGCGGAAAGACGCTTTTTAGCCATTTTTTCCTGAACGTTATCCTTAGAGCTTATTTCAAGAATCTCTCTTACATCCTTCTTTATAGTCTGAGGAACAATACCATTTTCCTCATTGAATTTCATTTGTTTTTCACGACGACGATAAGTTTCATCTATGGCGTTTTCCATAGACCTTGTTACCTCATCAGCATACATAATCACCTGTCCATTGGCATTTCTTGCGGCTCTGCCTATGGTCTGAATAAGTGATGTTTCACTTCTGAGGAAGCCCTCTTTATCTGCATCAAGAATTGCAACAAGAGAAACCTCAGGAATATCAAGACCTTCTCTTAAAAGGTTGATACCTACAAGCACATCAAATTCACCTAAGCGTAAATCCCTTATAAGCTCCATTCGTTCAATTGTATCAACATCAAAATGCATATACCTTACCTTGATGCCGTAATTACCGAGGTAATCGGTAAGGTCTTCTGCCATTTTACGGGTAAGGGTTGTAACAAGAACACGTTCCTTTTTCTCAACCCTCATATTGATTTCAGAAATAAGGTCATCAATCTGACCTTGTGTTGGTCGTACAGAAATTTCCGGGTCCAAAAGACCTGTTGGCCTTATCACCTGTTCTGCAACCTGTGCGCTTTTTTCTTTTTCAATGTCGCCCGGTGTAGCACTTACAAATATTTTCTGATGTGTTTTACCATAAAACTCGTCAAACATCAAAGGTCTGTTATCGTATGCCGATGGTAGACGAAAGCCGAATTCTATAAGGCTTTCCTTTCTTGAGCGGTCACCACCGAACATACCCCTCACCTGTGGTAATGTAACATGAGATTCGTCTACAAAAAGCACAAAATCATCGGGGAAATAATCAAGAAGTGTAAAGGGCGCTGAGCCCGGCTCCCTGCCCGACATAACACGAGAATAGTTCTCAATACCCTTGCAGAAGCCTGTTTCACGAAGCATTTCCATATCGTAAAGTGTTCTTTGCTGAATGCGTTGTGCCTCAAGAAGCTTGCCTTGTGACTTGAATTCTTCTACACGGGCTTCCATTTCGTTATATATATTGGCAAGAGCTTTTTCCATTTTATCCCCATCAACAACATAGTGTGATGCAGGATAAATTGCCACATGGGCTCTTGCACAATTAACCTCACCCGTTAAAGGATTAATTTCTAAAATTCTATCTATTTCGTCACCAAAAAATTCTATTCTGTAGGCGGTATCCGAAGAGTAAACAGGGAATATTTCTACAGTATCACCCTTAACGCGGAACTTGTTACGGGTAAAGCTTATATCGTTTCTCTCGTACTGAATTTCCACAAGCTTTTTTATAAGCTCATCTCTGTCCTTCTGCATGCCTGTTCTTAAGGAAATAACCATATTTCTGTAGTCAATAGGGTCTCCGAGAGTGTATATACAGGAAACACTTGCAACGATTATAACATCGCGCCTTTCAGAAAGAGCAGATGTGGCAGAATGGCGTAATTTATCAATTTCGTCGTTAACTGCGCTATCTTTTTCTATATAAGTGTCAGTAGTGGGAATATAGGCCTCAGGCTGATAGTAATCGTAATAAGACACGAAATATTCAACCGCATTTTCGGGAAAAAACTCTTTAAATTCCGAACAAAGCTGTGCCGCAAGGGTTTTATTGTGAGCAAGCACAAGTGTAGGGCGGTTCACCTTTTCTATGATGTTTGCCATTGTAAAGGTTTTACCTGAGCCTGTAACACCTAAAAGTGTCTGCTCCATATATCCCTTATTAAGACCATCAACAAGCTTTTCAATAGCCTCAGGCTGGTCGCCTGTGGGCTTGTATTCAGAATGTAAAATGAATTTGTCAGGCATGTTCTCACCACCATTTCGCACAAAAAATTTTTAATATATTTACTTTACCATTATAAATGATTGATGTTATATTATACCACGAAATATTTTATAAGTAAATAAAAAAGAAGGGAATGGTTTTAACCGCTCCCTTCTTTGTGAAAAAGTTTAATGAATTTTATGATTAATATTTATCTGTAACCTTCAAGCCTGTTGTATTGTAGTAACTTGTTCGACTACCTTTAAAGGCTTTTACTGTGTAGTAGTAAGTTGTACCTTTTTTAGCTGACTTATCAAGGTAGCTTGCACCACTCTTAACAGTTGCAATTTTTGTCCAGCTGTCTGAGCCTGTTTTACGATATACATAGTAACCATCTGCACCCGCAACCTTACCCCAAGTAAATTTAACACCACTTGTTGTTGATGTTACCTTTGTAAGTGATGGTGCTGCAAGGTAACGGATTTTAAGACTTGATGCAAGGTAGGAGGTTCTCGTACCGTAATATGCTTTTACAGAGTATGTATACACCTTATTATTTGACACTTTTGTATCTTTGTATGTAACCTTTGCATTACCCTTTATGGTAGCAACTTTCTTCCACGCGGTTTCTCCCGGTGCTTTGCGGTATACATAGTAGCCCTCGGCACCTGTTACCTTAGTCCAAGTAATTCTTATTGCCTTATTCAAATTTTCTGCCTTGCTGATTTTTGGCACTGCAAGATACTTAGTACCTATACCATCTGAGTTATATGCACTAACAGAAGTTGATGACTTTGCTCTTACAGTATAGTAATACGTTGTACCTGACTTTGCAGTTTTATCTGTGTAAGACACACTTTTTGTATTTGCAAGGTAAGTCCAGCTTGAAGCACCTTTCACCTTGCGGTAGACATTATAGCTTGTAGCACCTGTTACCTTACCCCAGGTTACCTTTATGCCTGAGGTTACATTTTCAATTCTATTGAGCTTGGGAACACCTAAATAAAGTATTTTAACTGTTGCCGAGTATGGTGAAGTATCACTATCATCATATGCCTTTACTTTGTAAGCATATGTTTTACCACTTGTTACTGTTGTGTCCTTGTAGGATATTTTTGTATTACCCTTTATAGTGGAAATTCTCTTCCACTCACCTACACCGGGAATTTTGCGATAAACATAGTAACCATCGGCATCCGAAGCCTTGCTCCATGTAATTTTTACAGAATTGCCGGTATTCTCAATTTTTGAAAGCTTTGGAATGGACACCTTAAGGCGAGCAATTTCAGCAGTTTCAAGTACCTTACCGCACTCGATACACTCCTTGTGCTTTTTACCTACACTGTTTACTGTTGCCTGTTTATCAACAATCCAATTTGAGGAAACATGGTCTTTAATTAAGTTATCGGGGAATTTTGCGGAATTCATTGATTTAGTCGCAACAAATCTGGGTTTATTATCAACGTATTCGAGGATACATTTATATCTACCAAGATGCAATTCACCCCAGTCAACTTCACCCCTCTCAACATAAACAGTGTAACGATTCCCAATTTTTGTATAACCTTCCAAGCAAATCTCACCGGCTCTGATACCATCACGATATGACATATCATGTATATTTTCATACGTATTGTTATCAGGGTTATATTTAAGGAAACGGTTCTCAGTTTCCCGAAGTTCTTTTACAGACACATCAAAATAAGCCTTTGCCTTTGCCTCAAGAAATTCCGCTGGCAACATCTGGATTTCATCAGACATACACAACTTACTCATATAAAACAAAATAAAATCAATATTTGTTGCAGAGGCTTCTCCATCCCACCACATATGATATTCCGATGACCATATAACATAATTTTGCGGATTTAATGAGCATATATCATTAGATCTGCTTGAAAAACGTATTTTATCAACAACGGTACCACATTGTACGCACTTACAACGTCCTGCATTTTTTCCCGAAGTTATTTTTATATACTTATGACCCTTGTCTCCAGATCTTTCAAATATATGGGACACACCACACTTTTTGCAATACTCTTTCACCTCGGTATCCGTACTGCAGGTTGCTTTTTTTACAACCTTCCTCGCAAAATCATGTCCGGTGGCGCGAATAGTTGCGGTTTTAAGAATTTTTTTACAATCTATACACTCCTTATGTTTAGCACCTTCCTCATTACATGTAGCCTCTGTGTCGATAATCCAATCAGAGGCTATGTGATCACATGCGGCATAAGTTTTAACAACAAAAAACCTACTAAAATCAACATCATTAAGCCCTATGTAAACAAAGCAGAAGATGAGAGTTATGGCAAACAAAAATGATATGCTTCTCTTCAATACATTTTTCATACTAATACCCCTCCATGTAAAAAAGATTAAGGTTACACATTATTTCAAGCTCATTTTACATCATAACTGCGAAACAACCAATATCATTAATAAACAAAAATGATTTCCTCCTTTTGTGCAAAATAAAGGGTTTTTGAAGTCAAAGTCAATTACTATCTGCTATTTATAATCGCAACGCAATTTAAAATTACGCATTACGAATTAATATTGTATATTCTTCCTATTTTATATTATCTTTTTTATAGCAATTCACAATTGAAGAAACCGACTTTTTGTTGTAAAATAAAATAATAGAGTTTTTAGGTGGTGAGTAAGATAAATAATGATAATCTTATGATTTTTCAAAAGGGCTTTAATTATTCCCAGGATGGTCCGGGAAACAGGCTTGTTTACCACCTTAGCGGATGCAATATGTGTTGCCCTTGGTGTTCAAATCCCGAAGGTTTGACCCAAAGCAAAAGCAACACTGTTTTATCTGTAAATGACCTTGTAGCCGAGGCGGAAGCTTCAAGAATGATTATGATTGATGGTGGCGGTGTAACCTTCACAGGCGGTGAGGTAACCTTACAAAAAGAAGCAGTTTTATCTGCCGTAAAGCTACTTAAAGAAAAAGGAATATCCACCTGTATAGAAACAAACGCTTCTCTACCTCAATGCGAAGAGCTTTTTAATGAAGTTGATTATATGATTGCAGATTTCAAATCTCCTTTTAGGGAGTTTCTGAAAGAAATCACAGACGGAGATATTGACGTAATAAAAAACAATCTGCTTTTCAGAGCTAAAACGAAAAAGCCCTTGCTCGTACGCATACCACTTATTCATTTTTTTAATTGCGGTGAGGAAAACGCAACTGCATTCGCAGAATTTTTTAATTTTCTAAAAAAAGAAAGCAATTCCCAAGAGCTGTACTTTGAAATTCTTACATACCACGAATTCGGAAAAGATAAGTATAAAAAAATTGGCAAAAATTATTCTGTTACCGATGGCTTTGTAACAGAAAAAGATGTAAAGCTTTTAAAGGATAAAATAAAAGCATTTGATTTAAAAATTGTTAACACCTGAGGTGATTTTATGTACAAATTCAATCCTGTTGAAACAACTAAAATGGCAAAAGAGCTTTTCAAGGAAGAAAGAGCAATAAACCATCTTGAAGGTTGGTTTATACTCAAGGAAGAAGAGCAAAAAGCAGAAGAAAAATACAGAAATCTGCCACCTATGAATAAGGCTGCGGAAAAATTCCGTGAGGCTATAAAGGTTCTTCCTCTTTCCGTAAGCGACAACGCAGTTTTTGCAGGCACACAGCGTGATGCCTTTGCAAGGAGCTATGCACTTATTAACCCGAGCTTCCGCGTTGAAACCTTTGCGGGCTACTGCGACCCTACTGCAGTTTATAACGATATAGACGCTACAGAAGAATTCACACAAGAAAGAATAGACACTTTACGTGAGCTTGATAAAGAAACTGATTATATCAAGTCACTTTCAAAGGTATATTCATCCTGCGAAAACCACACAGGTGAGGTTGCATATTTCATTGAGCAGGTTACAGGTCACCTTATCCCCGATATGCGCTATGCATTAAAGTATGGTGTAAAAACAATGCTCAGTGATATTTCAGAGAAAAAGCATTCTGCAAACGACGAGCAGAAGAAAAATTACGAGGCAATGGAAATTTCTCTCGATTGCGTTTTGATTTTAGCTAAGCGCTACAAAGCTATTGTTGATGATAAATTGAATAATGCACAGGGTGAAAGGAAAGAGCAATTGGAGTTACTTTCAAAAACTCTTGAAAAAGTACCTTTCAATGGTGCCGAAACTCTTTTTGAGGCAATACAGAGCTTTATTCTTATGTGGGAAATCATGTGCCTCGAGCAGGCACCAAACCCATTCGCTTTTTCTGTTGGTAATGCAGACAGAATTTTTGAGCCCTACAGAGCAAATGATGATTTAACAAGAGAAGAAACTGCTGCTCTTTTCAAGCATTTTCTTGTATTCTTCAATGTTGCAGACAGAAGCTGGGCTATTTCGCAAAACCTTATTGTAAGCGGTAGAGATGTTGAAGGCAACGACCTTACAAACCTTTCTACATATGCACTTCTTGATGCATACTACGATATGAATCTTCCTCAACCGATACTCTCTGTTAAGCTCCACAAAAACACACCTGATAAGCTTTATGAGGAGCTTGGAAGATTTTTCTTTACACCCGGTTGCCTTACACCATCACTTTTCAATGATGATTCTTTGTTTACACTTCTCCCTCTTGCAGGTGTTGATGTAAATGATGTACCTGATACCTCAATTGCCGGCTGTCAGGAGCCACTCATTATGGGTAAAGACAACGGCAACACAACAAACAGCTGGTTTAATTTAGGTAAAATCCTTGAGCTTACACTTAACGATGGTTGCTCACTTATTACAGGCAAAGAAATTGGTACAGTTTGTGAAAAAACAGATGCTCTTGATGCACTTAAAAACATAAGAGAACGTTTTTACAAAAACGCTCAGTATTACTGTGATGCCATGATAAAAGCCGCAAATGGCGCGTCAACGGCAATTTCACATCTTCCCGTGCCATTCTTAAGTACAATAATGGGCGGTATTGAAACAGGCTATGACACAAGAGATACCGTTAACCAGGGCACAAAATACAATGGTAGCGGTTGCCTTATTCACGGCACAAGCGTTGTTGCAGACTCTTTTATTGCTATAGATAAATTGTTAGCTGAGCGCCCACAGGATGCACAAAATCTCCTTGAGGCTTTAAAGTGCAATTTCGAAGGCTACGAGGAGCTTCGTAAATTTTTACTTTCTGCACCAAAATTCGGTAATAATATTGATATTGTTGATAAAGAGGTTGCAGAGGTAACATCTAAAATCGCGGATATGGTAAGAGCACAGAAAAACTATCTCGGCAACAACTTCCGCCCCGATTTCTCTACACCATCAACACACCTTACATACGGCTATTGGGTAGGTGCTCTTCCTTGCGGAAGAAAGTCCCGCGATATGCTTAACTATGGTGTTGACCCGTTATATGGTGATGCACAGAACGGCTTAGGCTTCAGAACATTAAGCCTCATGAAGCTTCCGTTTGAAAAAATGTGTGGCGGCTATGCATCTCACTTTGGTATTGACCCTAAATATTTCAGCTCACAAGACAATGAGGGTAAAGGTATAGAATTCAAAAACAAGGTTATAAAGCCTCTTTTCTTCAATGAATATAAAGATGGTGTTTCACCATTCTATCTTTACGTTAATGTTACAACTGCTGAAATTCTTCAGAAAGTTCTTGCAGAGCCTAAAAAATACGCACCAAACGGTGTTTATATTATGAGAATTCATGGTACATTTGTTAACTTCCTTGACCTCTCACCTGCAATACAGCAAGATATTATTAAACGACTTGACCCTGCTTCAACAGCAGTTATGTGCTAAAGCTATGAATATTTTAGGAATTGATATTGGTACAACCACCGTTACGGCGCTTGTGCTTGATACAGAAACGAAAAATGTTACAAAAAATTGCACCCTCTCTAACGATACTTTTATAAATGGAAAAGCATTCGAAAAATTGCAGGATGCAAATAAAATTATTGAAATTGTAAAAAAAGCAGTTACCACAGTTACAGACGGCATAAAAATTGATGCCGTTGGTGTAACAGGTCAGATGCACGGCATTGTTTACCTTAACAAAGATTATAAGCCTTGCTCCCCTCTTATGATATGGCAGGATGAACGAGGCAACGAAATTTTTGAAAACAATAAAACCTATGCAGAGTATCTTACAGAAAAAACAGGAATAAAGGCATCAACAGGCTTCGGTTTAACAACACATTTTTACAACATAAAAAATAATCTTGTACCCTCTGATGCCGTTATGCTTTCAACAATTCACGATTACCTCGTAAGTGTGCTTACAGGCGGTAAGCCCGTCACCCACACAAGTGATGGTGCAAGCTTAGGCTTTTTTGATTTGAAAAATCTTTGCTTCTCCCCTGACGCTTTGAAAACCGCAGGAATTAACGAAAGCTTTCTACCTGAGGTTATAAAAGGTACAGAAATTGCAGGTAAAACAAATTGCGATTTTCTGGAAAACGATATTCCTGTAAGTGTGGCTATCGGTGATAATCAGGCAAGCTTTTTAGGGTCTGTTGCAGAGCCCGAAAAATCTGTACTCGTAAACGTTGGCACAGGTAGTCAGGTTTCTTTTGTTACGAAAGATGTAAAGCCTGTAGCAACAGGTGAAATCCGTCCTTTAACAGAGGATAAATACATTTATGTTGGTGCATCCCTTTGCGGTGGCAGAGCATATGCAATTCTGAAAAACTTCTTTTCTCTTTGTGCAGATATGCTTGGGGGTGACAAAAACGACCTTTACAAAAAGATGGATGCATTATCAAAAAATGTTTTCTCTCTTACAGACGAATTAACAGTAAACTGTGAATTTTGCGGAAGCCGCGAAAACCCATCAAAGCGCGGTTTTATTGAGAATATCGGCACAGATAATTTTACACCTGAGAAGCTTGTTTGCGGTGTTTTAAAGGGCGTTTCTGCAGAGCTTAAGGCTATGTACGAAAGCGCTGACAATCTTCTCACATTCAACCCCGAAATGCTTGTTTGTTCAGGTAACGGATTAAGAAAAAGCAATATCTGGCGAGAAATTTTCAGCAGAGATTTCGATATGCCTGCTTGCTTACCTAAAAATTCAGAGGAAGCCGCTGTTGGTGCTTGTGTTTTTGCAGGTGCCGCAAGCGGAATTTATAAAAACATTAAGGATGCTCAAAGCATCCTCTTGAGGTGATATTATGGATAAAAAAGCAATAGCTTCAGCTCCCATATTCTTTGAAAAAAACAGAGTTTTCAGAGTATATCTTGGCGGTAAGCTTTTTTCAGAATTTTTTGGTGATGACAGTGAAGATTGTTTTTACCCCGAAGAATGGATTTGCTCTTCTACAAGGGCTTTGAATGAGGGTAGCACCGATATTCACGAGGGTATTTCAAAGGTTCTTGGTACAGATGTATATTTTGATGACCTTCTTAAAGAAGAAAAAGAGCTTATGCTTGGTAACCGAGACAGCCTTGACGTACTTGTTAAAGGTCTTGACTCTGCTATCCGCCTTCCTGTGCAGGCACATCCTGATAAAGCATTCTCCCGTGCACACTTCAACTCTGATTTCGGCAAAGCAGAATCATGGGTCGTACTTGCAACAAGAGAAAATGCTTGTATTTACTTTGGCTTTAAGGACGGCATTACAGAAGAAGATTTAAGAAAAGCCGTAGAAGATAGTGAAACAGATAAAACAGCAATGGAAAACCTTTTAAACAGAATCCCTGTAAAACCGGGTGATGTTTACTTTATTCCCGCAAAGGCTGTGCACGCAATCGGCTATGGTTGCCTTATTTTAGAGGTACAGGAGCCTACAGATTTCACTATTCAGCCTGAGCGTTGGTGCGGTGACTACAAGCTTTCTGACCAGCAGATGTACCTTACATTAGATAAGGAAACTGCACTTTCTGTATTCGATTACTCTTACAACCTCGAAAGAGTTGAAAACGAATGTAAAAAAACACCCGAAATTCTTTACAAAAATTCAGGTTGCAGAAAAGAAAGCCTTATCAGTAAAGCCGATACACCTTGCTTTAGTGTAGAGCGCTATGTTGTAAATAATGGTGAAACAGAAGCACTTTCAGCTCCACGTATATATGTTGTAACAGAAGGCAACGGCACACTTTATGGTGATGGTTACGAAAAGGAAATCAAAAAAGGTGATTACTTCTTTATGCCTTACTCCTGCAATAATAAAATAAAAGCAAAGTCAGAGGGTAATCTGACTATTGCCGCTTGTATTCCTCCTGAGGTTTAATTATGATTGAACGATTTTTAAATACAAAAAGCCGAGACATAGCACTGTATAGCGCACTTTTCAAATATCTTGAAGGATTTGAAAACGAGGATAAATGCGAAATAGTAACAGACCTTGCAAACAAGTTAATGGCAAAAGGTAGCGAAGCTGACTATTTCAGCGCAGAAATAGTATTAATTCATGCCACACAGCATTATATGAATGTGTGCGACACAAACTACAAGGCTCTTGTTTACTATGCTTTGGGCACACTTTATGAGCATTACCTTAACCACTATGTTAAGGCATACACATACTATGAAAAGTATGCTCTTAACAATACTATCAATGATGGTACTCATTCTGTCCTTTTGCGCGCACTTATTCTACGTGACAACTTCAAATACTCAGATCAGCTTGAAAAAGAGCTCCGCCACAGCTTAGGTGAATATGATTTAGGTTATCGTAATGACCGCTTGTATGAGGCTTTGGGATCCTTTATTGTTGCCCGGCACGAGGGTGACGCCGAACATGAAGAGGAGCTTAAGAAAAAGTTAAAAACAATCGTTAAAGGTGACGAATTCTTCTTCCTTGATTTTATTCTGACTAAAGAAAAAACACCTGTACGCCTTAAGGTTCCGCAAAAGGTTATTGATTATATTAAGTGGCTGTAATAAGAATAAAAAATATAATACTGAACATATCCCCGCTTCATATTATTGAAACGGGGATATGTTTTTATAAAAAGAAATGAACCCATACCTATTACAGTATGGATTCATATCTTTTGGAAAGAGAAAATGAAATGATTAATTTAAGCAATCAAATTGTCTATATATTATATAACATAACAATGTTGCAATCTTGTCGCGAAAATGTGAACAAATTGTAAACAATTCATTTTTTACATTATTTATATTATGTATTAACATCGTGTTTTGCCAGTTCTTCAAGCTCTTTTTCCCTTTTACTGCGCTCTATGTTATAGTCAAGCCACGCTTCCTGCTTCTCTTTAAAATCATATTTTAATGCAGATAATTCCCGCTCAACAGATTTCACATCTTTTATTCCGTGAACAGTTACTATTTCGTGGGGGGTATTGAATTTTAACATCCCTACAAATTCTTTGGCAGATATAGCCACCTTTTCATAGCTATCCATTGTGTTAGGGTTAAATGTTTCGCTTAAAGGATAGTCCTCTGCCCCGTAATTTGTGTGAGCGCAAAAGCCCCATATCTGTTCATATCTCAACAATATAGGCTCGCTGTTTTTATACTTATAAATATATAAGCCATGGTCATCATACTCTATCAATACCTTCGGCATTAAAAGTCTTTCAACAAAGCCTATAGTTTGTGATAGCATTATCATAAAATCAGTTATAAAAATACTCCACCACAACTCACTGTATAGCCACCACGAACCGGCAATATCCTTTACCATATAAGCAAAAATAAAAAAGCATATGGGTACAAGTATGGGAGCGGTTATAAAAATCAGATTAGATCTATATGCTAAAACCTTCATATAACCATACCTTTCAATTTGTTTAATTTAATGCTATCAAAAAATTGTATTTTTATCAATACTTTAAGATGACAAAAGATGTTTTTTGTGATATTATTGATATATTATTGCTATACTATTATATATAAAGGACGATTACATGGACATTTTAAAGATTTTGCAAGAAGAATTCAGCATAAGTGAGTTGCACACAAAAAACATTGTTGCACTCATTGATGACGGAAATACTATCCCATTTATTGCACGATACAGAAAGGAAATGACCGGCTCCTGCGATGACCAGAAGCTTCGTGATATCAACGACAGGCTCACATACCTGAGAAACCTTGAAAAGCGCAAGGAAGAGGTTCTTTCATCAATTGAAGAGCAAGGCAAGCTTACAGAAGAAATATCACAGGCTGTTGCATCTGCGGTAACACTTGCAGAGGTTGAGGATATTTACAGACCCTACAAGCAAAAAAGAAAAACACGCGCATCTGTTGCTAAAGAGAAGGGTCTTGAGCCTTTGGCAGAAACACTTTTCTCGTTCACCTTACAAGGCGTTGACCTTGAAGAAATTGCATCAGAATATATTGATGCAGAAAAAGGTGTAGAAACATCCCAAGATGCCTTACAAGGTGCTTCAGATATTATTGCTGAAATCATTTCTGACTCTCCTGACGGAAGAAAGGTTTTAAAGGATTTAATTCAGAAGCGTGGCGTTATCCGCTCTGTTGCAAAAACAGAAGATGACAGCGTTTATGCTATGTACTACGAATATCAGGAGCCTGTTGCAAAAATTCCATCCCACAGAATTCTTGCAATTAACCGTGGTGAAAAAGAGGAATTTCTTAAAGTTACTGTTGAGGTTGAAGAAGAAACCGCACTCTCGCTGCTTTACCAATTATTTATTAAGGAAGGCAGTTCTTCCACAGAATTCTGTAAAGCCGCCGCAGAGGACAGCTATAACAGGCTTATATTCCCCTCTCTTGAAAGAGAAACACGTGCTAACCTTACAGAAAAAGCAGACGAGCAGGCGATTAAAATGTTCGGCTCAAACCTTAAGCCATTACTTATGCAACCTCCAATCAAAAACAAAACAGTTCTTGCTGTTGACCCTGCTTACAGAACAGGTTGCAAATTGGCTGTTGTTGACGGAAACAGCCGTGTATTATACACAGGTGTTATTTATCCTACTCCGCCACAGTCTAAAATTGCCGAGTCTGAAAAGACTGTTTTAAGCCTTATTGATAAGTTTGGTGTTGATTGCATTTCTATAGGCAATGGCACCGCAAGTAAGGAAAGCGAAATTTTCATTGCTGACACAATAAAAAAAGCATCCCGTGCTGTGTCTTATATGGTTGTTAACGAAGCAGGAGCATCTGTTTATTCAGCATCTAAACTTGGTGCCGAAGAATTCCCCGATTTTGATGTTTCCGTACGTTCTGCCGTATCTATTGCAAGAAGGCTTCAAGACCCTCTTTCAGAGCTTGTTAAAATTGAGCCTCGTAGCATCGGTGTTGGTCAATATCAGCACGATGTACCACCTGCACAGCTTAACGAATCTTTAACAGGCGTTGTTGAAGATTGTGTTAACGCGGTAGGTGTTGACCTTAATACAGCATCCGTTTCCCTTTTAAAATATATTTCCGGTGTCACATCTGCAACAGCTAAAAACATTGTTGCATACCGCGAAGAAAACGGTGGTTTTAATTCCCGTACAGATTTGAAAAAAGTAAAGGGCTTAGGTCCGAAAGCCTTCCAGCAATGCGCAGGCTTCCTCAGAATCCCAAAGGGTAAAACCCCACTCGATAATACAGGTGTTCATCCCGAAAGCTACGATGCGGCTAAAAAGCTTCTTGAAATTTTTGGTTACTCTCAAAAGGATGTTGCTGAAAGCGGTGCAAGAGGAATTTCTGCTAAGGTACAGGAATATGGTATTCAGAAGGTTGCAGAAGAATGTGGTATTGGTACATTAACACTTGCAGATATTTTATCTGAACTTGAGAAACCCGGCAGAGATATCCGTGATGACCTTCCAAAGCCTATGCTTCGTTCGGATATTATGGATATGAACGATTTGCGCGAAGGTATGGAGCTTACCGGCACAGTAAGAAATGTCATCGACTTTGGCGTTTTCGTTGATATCGGTGTGCATCAGGATGGACTTGTTCATATTTCACAGATATGCGATAAATACATCAAACACCCATCAGAAGTGCTTAAGGTTGGCGAAATTGTAAAAGTTAAGGTGCTTTCTGTTGATTCTCAGAAAAAGCGCATTTCCCTTACAATGAAAGGTGTTCAATAACCAACTTTACAAATCCATATTATTATGCTATACTATTGTACTATGATATTATAAATTAGTGAGGTAACTCTGATGCTTGAAAAAAGTTATGCTCTTAACCTTATTATGAAGGGAATTGAGGGCACTATAAAAAACGCAGGCTTAAGCGTTGAATATCCTGACGGCATTCAACCACCTGAGCTCCCTGTTGCAACTAACGGCAACAAATCAATTATTATGTACCGCGGTGAAAACGGCCGTATAAGAATCGAGCACGAAAATGATAAGCTTTCCCTTTACATTGCTAAAGCTGACCAAGCAGATGCTCCTGATGACGATATGCCAAGAATGTCACTTAACCTTTTAGACCTTGAGGTGTTCGACGAAAGAGACCTTAAGTATATATTTGAGGAATATATTGAAACAATCGAAAAAACTTTCGGTAGCAAATCAACATCTACCGGCAAGAAGTTGCCTACACCCGTTTCAAGAACTCAGGCAAAAAGCGGTGCTATCGCATACGATGCAAACACCTTAGGCGACCGTTTCACAAAGCTTTACCCAGAGCTTCGCGATGAATATAAAAACAACATCGAGCTTTATGACGAATTCCTTGCAGAGGATTTCTTTGTAAACCATGGTAATGCTGTTGTGCTCGAAACAATCCGCGAAAACGATAAGCAAAAAATGAAAAAGCTTTTCAACCTTTTTAACGATATTTATGAAGACGGAACAAACGATACACAGAGCCTTGTTGCTGTTACAATCCTTGGTGTTACTCTTTCAGATAACCTTGATTTGGTAAGCCGCTGCGAAGAATATTTCAGTGAAACAATCAGCTCACCTTTAACAGAAATCATCTCATACCTTTCAAAGAGCAAGGGTGCTAAAATGAGACTTGAACACCCACCCGTTTACAAGCCTCAGAAGCAAAAGAAAAAAGGTATGATCTCTTCAATGCTTGGTATGTAAAACACAATACCCCATTCGTTTATAAAAACGAATGGGGTATTATATATTGCTGTACTATATATTATATATAATAGTATAGTGTAAATTTATTTTTCTTATAACAGCTTTATTATATAAACTCAACCACGCATACAAAAAGGGGCTGTAAAAAAACTTGCGTTTTTTTACAGCCCTTTAATCAATTAATTCAGATACTTGCGATATCTTTAGATGATTTCTTTTTTCTTTCTTGTAAGTACGAATGCTGCACTTGAAAGTACACAAACTGCTGCTGAAAGAGCAACGCCTACATCACCTGTCTGTTCAGAACCTATACCTGAACCGGGAGATGTTGTTGCTGTGTTTGCCTCAGTGCCAGCTGCAGCTGTTGTCTGAGCAATTGTTGTAGCATCATCACCGCCACCGAAGAGGCCTAAAAGCCAATCGATAATCTTGTTGATGAAATCAAGGAACTTATCAAAGTCAATGCCAAGGCTCTTAAGGAAACCGATGAAACCATTTGAAACATCAACGTTACCATCAACAAGCTGTTCGATAATGTCTGCCATTTCAGCATTACCAAGGCTGTTTACGATTGCATCTGTAAAGTCTGCGAATGTAACACCATTACCATTAAGTAAATCTCTGATAAACTGAAGGAGATTGTTAACCTTATTTGCTGATTCCTGTTCATCATCCTCAGCAGCAGGAGCTGTTGAAGCAGGTGGTGTATTACCGGGGAAGCTAAGGTTAATTATTGTATTTTCATAAAGCTGAGTAGCTGTTATGTCGTTTTGTGCGTTACCATCTTCTGTACGGAACTCATCGACATAAAGATTCAATGAAGTTTGTTTTACAGTTGTATCAAGAACATCGAATGTAATATACATCAGATCGTTAGCCTGACTCTTTGAAACACCCTCACCTGATGGGATCCAAGCTAAAGCATATTCGCTTGTTGAACCTGATTTGAGACCTGAAACAAGGAGACCGCTAAAGTTTGGTAACTCATTGCCTGCAGCATCTACTGAACCGGCAAGGCCAGCCTTAACAACTGTAAGAACTGCTGGGTCGAATTCATAATAAAGGTTAACACCGACAAGCTTCTTAACATTCTTTGGTGCAGTAATAACTACTGTGAACCTTGTTTTGGTAACAGCAGCAACCGCAGATGCTGAGCTTGAGTATTTGCCCTCTGTAACTTTCGTTGAAAGCTGAGGACCGCTTACCGCAGAGCCTATCGGTGCAAGTGTAATGCAGATAAGAAGAGCGGCAAGAAAAATCGCAAGTACTTTCTTCATTGATATCTTCCTTTTAAGTGAAATTTGGGATAATCCCGTTTGTACTGAGCGGGCATAGTTATACCGACACTCATAGTTTGAAATAATTATATTACAACAGCACCCAAATGTCAACATATAATTCGCTTTTTATTATATTTATTTAATATTTATTTTAAAGCATCAAACAACAAAAAACCGCAGTATATAACGATTTTTATTGTTATTCGGCATTTTAACCAAAATTGCAAGCATATTTTGTACATGTGTGAATATTGAAAATTACAAAGAAAGAAGTTTTTCTAAGCTGGTTTCAGTTAAATTTGCACCCTTATATGCTTTCATATTGCTTAAAAGCTTTTCTTTCATGTTATCTCTGTTTTTCAACAAATCCTTTGCACTACAATTTTCTGCTATAGGCTTAAGGAAAACACCCAAAGAGCAACATTCTGACAAGCTTTCGGGTATCATTCTTACTGTTCTGCCGTTAACCATTCTTCTTGTAAAAGCACAATTCTGCTCACATAAGGTACATATGTACTTTTCCTCTGTGAAAGGCAATGGCGGATTTTTAACTGCAGGCACACGGGAAGCTATTGCACCTGTAGGGCAGACATTCACACATGCGCCACAGGAGACACACTTGCTTTCGCTAAGAGGTAAATCAAATGCACTCATAGGCACAGTGGCAAAGCCTCTGCCGAAAAGCCCGAGATTTTCTGTGCAGGAAAGCTCCTTGCAGGCTCTTACACATTGACCGCAAAGAATACACTTTGAATTATCTCTTACCATAAACGGATGGCTCTTATCCTTTGAGTACTGCCTTATTTTACCGGACAGCTTACTGCTGAATGCATCGTATGAAACAGCAAGCGGAAGTAATTCACAATCGTAAACCTTTGCACACCCACATTCAAGACATCTGGAAGCCTCTTTCATAGCCTCTTCCCTCGTAAAGGTACAGGCAACCTGTGTAAAATTGTTTTTCCTTTCCTCTGCAGGCTGTAATTTAACATCACATCTTCCCACAACAGGTGTGCCTGCAAGAATATTTTCATCAAAGCTTTGGTTAACTGAATATGGTGGAAGCTGAGCAGGTACTTTCGCCCCCCTAAGATAACAATCTATCGATTGTGCGGCATATTTACCGCCTGCAATAGCACGAACGGCAATATCAGGACCCTTATTGATAACATCACCTGCGGCAAAGACCCCCTCAACTGATGTCATAAAAGTATGCTCGTCAACAGCTATCGTTGATTTTTTAGTCAACTCCACACTATCTGTATCTTCTGCCACAACCTTCTGCCCGATCGCAGAAATTACTGTATCGCAAGGGATTATATCAAAACTGTTTTCTATAGGCACAGGACTTCTTCTGCCAGATGCATCAGGCTCACCCAATTCCATATTCTGCACCTTAAGGGCAACAGCTTTGCCTTTTTCTGCAATAACCTCAACAGGTGATGAAAGAAATTTAAAATTGACACCCTCTGCCTTTGCATCTGCTATTTCATCAACCTCAGCAGGCATTTCTTTTTCTGTTCTTCTGTATATAAGTGTTACATTTTCAGCACCAAGCCTTACTGCAGTGCGCACAGCATCTATGGCTGTGTTACCTCCACCTACAACACAAACGTTATTACCTAACTCAACCTTTTCACCACACGCAACGCTGTAGAGCATATCTATGCCACCTACAACGCCTTGTGCAGTATCACCCACACAACCGAGACTTGAAGATGACCAAGCACCAACACCAATAAAAACAGCATCATTTTCTGCTTTTAAGGCTTCTACCGTATAATCCACACCAAGCTTTTTATTATAAACAAACTCAACGCCCATTTTTTCGATACACTTAATTTCATCATCAAGTATATCCTTAGGCAATCTGTATGCAGGTATGCCGTAGCGAAGCATACCACCTGCCTTTGACTGAGCCTCAAAAACGGTAACCTTATAGCCTTCAAGTGCAAGGAAATACGCA
>JAZSCV010000038.1:0-16202 GCA_045530855.1 Acutalibacteraceae bacterium | reverse complement strand
AAATCGTTGGTCTTAAAGAAGAAAGCAGCAAGACTGTTTGTACAGGTGTTGAAATGTTCCACAAGCTCCTCGACTATGCAGAGGCTGGTGACAACATCGGTGCTCTTCTTCGTGGTGTTGACCGTAAGGGTATTGAACGTGGTCAGGTTCTTTGTAAGCCAGGCTCAATCAAGCCTCACACAAAGTTCAAAGGTCAGGTTTATGTTCTTTCTAAAGATGAAGGTGGCCGTCATACACCATTCTTCAACAACTACCGTCCACAGTTCTTCTTCAGAACAACAGACGTTACAGGTACAATCTTCCTTCCAGAAGGCACAGAAATGTGCATGCCTGGTGACAACGTTGAAATGACTGTTGAACTTATCACTCCAATCGCTATCGAAAAGGGTCTCCGTTTCGCTATCCGTGAAGGTGGTAGAACAGTTGGTTCAGGTGCTGTTACAGACATTATCGAATAATTTTACTAAAAATATAAGCGTAATCTTCGGATTACGCTTTATTTTTTTGACGATAATGGCGCAATACTCTGTCTTTTTTCACTCGCAGTACCTTTGTACAGCATCGCTCAAAAATCCTATCGTCTTGCACCATTCTCATCAAAAATTCCCCACAAAAAAAGAAAATGAAAACACAGAAAATCATCGGTGTATTTTTATGCCTGTTCTTATTGACTTATTTTGTAATAAATAGTAAAATATCTTCATAAGTTTTAGTATTTAGGAGGAAATTATGGCAGAATTCTTTTTAAATGAATTCATAGTAAATATCGACGTTGCTATTTATCAGTTTGTTGATAGTATTATGAATCCTGTCTTAGACGTTATTTTTACTTTTATTACCCATCTTGGTGATACACCCGGCATTATCTGGTGCATTTTAGGTATTTGCTTGTTAATCCCTAAAAAGACAAGAAAGTTAGGTGTTCTTCTTTTCGCAGGTCTTGCAGTATCTTCTGTAATCAATAACCTTTGCCTTAAAGAGATTATTGACAGACCAAGACCATACAACCTTGATCCTTCCGTTTGGGAAAAAGCAGGCTACCTTTATGAGTGGCCGAATCTTATTAAGAAAAGCTCAAGTCCATCATTCCCATCAGGTCATACTTCAACCTCTATTGGCGCGGCTTTTGCACTCTTGCTTGGTTGTAAGAAAAAGTATCTTGGTGTAGGTATTCCTGCATTTATTCTTTCTTTACTTGTAGGCTTCTCAAGAATTTATGTTCACGTTCACTATCCTACAGATGTTATTGCAGGTGCAGTAGTAGGTTTAATTAGTGGTGTAATTGTTTGGCTCTTTATTGAAAAGGTTTTTATGCCAAAGATTGTTCCTGTTATTGAGAAGAAGCTTGACAAAAAACTTTTCTGATAGTAAGTTTAAAGACCTGTTCTTTTACAGAATAGGTCTTTTCATTTTAGGAGGTTAAATTGTGTATACTGATCTTTATATAACACCAAAAATCTATAGTGGTGAGAATTGTGTTATAAACAATGCGAATGTGTTCTCTTCCTTTGGTAAGAGCTGTCTTATAGTAACAAGTAAAAGCGGAGCAATAAAAAGCGGCGCTTTGCAGGATGTTTGTAATGTATTAGATTCTCTTGAAATTTCATATAGCATTTTCGATAAAATTACAGAAAATCCACTTATATCCACTATTATTGAAGGTGGAAAGAAAGCACGCGAAGTGAATGCAGATTTTATTATTGGCATAGGTGGCGGTTCACCACTTGACGGCGCAAAGGCAGTTGCAATATGTGCAAAAAATCCTGAGTATGACATCGATGGCTTGTATAACAGAAAAAATCCATCCAAAGCACTCCCTGTTATTCTTATTGGAACAACAAGCGGTACAGGTAGTGAGGTAACAGGTGTTTCTGTTCTGACTAATGATAACACTATGCAAAAGAAAAGTATTGGCGGTGCAGATTGCTATGCTGCAGTTGCTTTTTGCGATGCCAAATACACACACTCAATGAGCTATGATGTAACAGTTACAACTGCTTTAGATGCCTTTGCACACGCTGTTGAAGGCTTTTTCTCACCTAAATGTACAGAGTATGCCTTGATGTATGCGCAAAAGGCTCTGCCGCTCCTTTACAGAGGACTTGACGCATTAAACACAACCAAGACTACACCTGACCAAAAGCTTCGTGAAGAGCTTTATACGGGCTCTATATATGCAGGTATGGAGTTGAATGTTTGCGGTGCAGCCTTTCCCCATACTGTGGGATATGTTTTGACTGAAGAGTTTAACATTCCACATGGAAAAGCATGCACAGCTTTTATGCCACTTTTTTTAGAGAAGGCAAAGAGAAAAGATTCAGAAAAATTCCACAAGTTTTTAAGAGCGGTAGGCGTTAACGAGTTTGATTTAAAAGAAACAATACAAAGCCTTACAGACGTAAAAATTCAGGCATCAGACGAAGATATAGAAAAGTGGTGCTCCCGTTGGGAAATGGGTAACAAAAACTTCGATAACAGTCCCGGTGGCTTTGACTACAAGCAGGCAGAGGAAGCAATTAAAAATTTAAGATAAAACTTTATGCCCCATTGTAGAAGTTCATTTTCTACAATGGGGCATATGTGTTATTATTTTATTTTTTTACTTAAAATACTTGCTACAATAATAGCGGTAACACCGGCAACCAACTTTCCTACTATAACAGCAACAATATGCTCGGCATTGTATGATAGTGTAAATGCTAAATGGTCTCCAAAAACAAATGCGGCAGAAACGGCAAAAGCAAGGTTTATAATTCTTCCTTTTCTGTTCATTTTGTCTGCACTTTCAAGGGTTGCAATAGAGTTTGCAAGGGTTGCAATAAGACCTAATACAGAGGCATCGTCAAGCTCCAATTTTTTTCCTAATACAGATAGTGGCTTTTTCAGTAGCTTTGATATTAATGCGATAAGGGGGAATGTACCTGCAAGTGTAATGCAGATTGTGAATACTATTGCGGCACTTTCCATAAGGGGTGCAGTATTTTCTAATATTATTTTGCCTGTAAGAGTCTGGAATATTCCAAGCGCCAGACCGCAGGTTATAAGTATTGAAATGAACTTTCCGAAAACAGAAAAGACCTTGATAGTTCCTTCCGGGAATTTCAAAAGACCGATTATTATAATAACAGATATTAAAATTGCAGGGGCAAGGTTTATAAGTACCACCAGGGGATTTATGCCCATACAAAGACCTGAAACAAAGCAACCAACGGGGATTGTACTTATACCGCAAAGCAAACCTAAAAGTACATCGTTGTGGTTTTCTTTTTTTGTTGACCTGAGGGCAACAGGTATAGTAAAGGATATTGTTGCACCAAGCATAGATGCCACACATAAGCCATGGAATGCACCTAATTTACTATCTGCTGCAATTGAGTCTGCAAGGGCGGCACCACCCATATCATTTGCAATAAGTATACCTGCAAGGGCAGATGGGTCAAAGCCCAAAGCAGTTGCTACAGGTGTAACGATAGGTATAAGTAAGTCTGCAAGGGCAGGGGCAATGGTCATCATACCAAGCATTGAAAGGGAAAGGGGACCTAATGTGTGAAGCCCTTTTTCGAATTCATCACCCAGCTTTAATTTGTTGCCAAAAACCTTATCTAAAGCACCAATTACAGCAAAAACAGCCATAATGGTAGCAAGCGTTTGTGCCAAAAAATCACATCCAAACAAAGTGCTCCTGATTTCAGGAGCACTTATTTTATTATTTTTTCTTAATCTTATTAAGCATTGCGTTTACTTCAAGAATTTGTTCTTTTGAGAACTTATTGCCTGTCATCATAAATGTACGCTTAATTGTAAAGCCTTTAACCATACCAAGTAATGACTGAATCATACTCTTGTTAACTCCACCAAAGCTGAAGCCCATAACCTCGGGCTTGCCGTCTTTAGTGCCCTGTGACATAACCTTCTTAAACATAAGAAGTACCTTTACAAGAGCGATTTTTCCTTTGAGTGTGGACATTATGTCACCAATAGTATCGTTGATTGAGTAGTAGCCAACAGGTGTTGTGATTTCAAACCAGTTAATAACCTGGTTTTCTTCTTTCATTATGTAAGCTTCGTTTGGCTTATCAACCTTGTTGATTGTTGCTGTATCGGAAAGCTCTCCTGCCTTTGCTTCAATAGTTGATGTGCCAACGTTTTTAACATCAAAGTAGAAGAATGGGAAATCACCTTTAGCCTGCTTTCCAATGCTTTCGCCGTTTACAAAAAGCTCAACCTCAGGGCAGTTTGAGTAAACAGTAACCTTTGTAACATCCTCAACTCTATCAACATAACGCTTTGAACAGATGTGTACCATTGGCTCAGGGTTAAGCCACGCCTTGTATGCATAGAAGGAGTCTTTTTTGTACTGACGGTCAAATGTAACAAGACCCTTGTGGTTCATACCGTTTTCGCCACCCTCAGCACGGGCATCTGCGGCAAAGTCGAACATATTCCATACGTGTGTTGCCCAGATGTACGGACGCGCTGCAATCTGCTTTATAAGCTCCTCGTGGTAGTAGCTCTGGTATTCCTCTGTATAGTCACCCTGCGTAGGTGTTGAGGTGTGCCAGTTAAGAGCCTCACAACCATATTCACTTAAGCCGATAGCCTTGTTTGGGTATTTCTTGTGGAAATCATCAAACCATTTGCCATTCATATCGGTAGTGCCACCATACCAGCCAAAGTAGTGGTTGTATGAAAGTACGTCGCCTATATGAACATACTCATTGTCTATTGAACACATTGTAACCGATGCGATGGTTGTAAGACGTGTTTTATCCATCTTATGAACAAGGTCGTTAAGGTTCTTGTGGTTTTTGATAAGATGTGGGTCATCTGCACCTGCAATGGTAATTTCGTTAGAAAGACCCCAGAAGCAAATAGATGCGTGGTTGTAGTTTTGTGCTATAAGCTCTGTCATCTGGCTTATTGTGTTATCGTAGCCACCGTGCATATGGCGGGAAATATATGGAATTTCAGCCCAGATAACAAGACCCTTTTCATCGCAAAGGTCATAAAATTCCTGTGCGTGCTGGTAATGTGCAAGACGGATTGTGTTTGCACCAACCTCACAAATAAGCTCAATATCTCTTTTGTGGTCCTCATAAGAAATGGCATTACCTTTTTGTGGGTAATCCTGGTGCCTTGAAACACCGCGAAGTGGGTATTCTGCATCATTGAGGATGAAGCCTTTTTCAGGGTCAACCTTAAATGAACGGCAACCGAAGCGGTTACAAACCTCGTCGATTTCTTCACCATCTTTAATAAGGGTTGCTTCCATACAATAGAGATATGGGTCCTTAATACCGTTCCAGAGGTGAACATTTTCAATAATTAAAACAGCCTCTGTGTTTTCACCATCAACAGTAGTTGATTTAATAACATTATCACCCTCGTAGATTTTGTATTCAACCTTTGTGTCTGTAGGATTTTTAATAAAGGTTTTTACTGTAACCTCTGCATTGTCACCCTTTACAACAGGTGTAATCTGTAAACCGGGTGCACCGAAATATTCAAGGTCAAAATGAGAAGAAGGAACACCTACAAGCTTAACTGAACGATAAATACCGCCATAGAAGGTGAAGTCAGCAACCTGTGGATAAACAGTTTCATTTGGTGAGTTATCTGCACAAACAACAAGAAGGTTTGTTTCTTTGATGTCTGCATTTGGAATTAATACTCTGAAACGGGAGTAACCGCCGTGGTGAACAGCTAATGATTTGCCATTCCAGAAAACTTCTGCAGAGGAGTTAACTGCATCAAATTCAAGGTAGTTTTCTTCACTGTCTAAATCAGCTTTGCTGATTTCTTTAGCATAGAAGCAGGCTTTTCTTACATAATCTCCGCCACCATCCTGACCATCTGTGCCGTTCCATGTATGAGGTAGATTCAGGGCTTCCCAATCACCGGGAAGTGCTTGAGGAATAGCTGTTGCTGTATTTGAGAAGAGCCAGTTATCGTTAATTAACTTAATATTTCTCATATTATAACCTCTTTCTTTTTGATATTTTCTGTCTTAGATTTCTTGATGGTGATAATAAAACTATAAGAGGGAAGAACTCGAGCCTTCCGAAGAGCATATCTAAAATGAAAACTATTTTAGATATGTTACTGAAAGTGCTGTAATTTGAAAAAGGTCCGCCTGCGCCGTATCCGGCTGTTGCACCGTCAACTAATCTGGGGCCTAAATTAGGTCCGATATTGTTTAGTGTTGCGGCAACACTCGTTATGTTTGTTGTCATATCTGTCTTATCTAATGATACGATAACAAGAGATAAGCAGAAAATGGCAACATATACAATGAAATATGCCATTGTGCCCCTGATGGTTTCGTCCTTAACACGAGAGCCCTCGAATTTTAAAACGCTTACACTTCGGGGATGAGATATGGATCTGAGTTCTTTTGCGGCATATTTTACAAGGAGAATAAGCCTTGAAACTTTAAAGCCACCACCGGTGCTTCCGGCACATGCACCTATGCACATAAGCATAAGAAGAATGGTTCTGCTAAATTCAGGCCATTGGTTAAAATCAATTGTTGAAAAGCCTGTAGTTGTCATAATTGAGCTTGCCTGGAATGCCGCATGATGAATTGCCTGAAAAATGTTTTCAAATTGATTGCTGATGTTTATTGTGATTAAAACAACGGAAGTAATAAGGATACCGATATATGTCCAAAGTTCTTCGCTTTTCACAGCATCTTTGAAACGCTTTATTAAAATAAGGAAATAAATATTAAAGTTTATACCGAATAATGCCATGAATATGGTAATTACTCCTTGGCAGAAAGGCGAGTAGCTTGCCATACTGTCATTTAAAACACCGAAACCACCTGTGCCTGCAGTGCCGAAAGAGAGAGTAATACTTTCAAATAATGACATACCTCCTACAAAGAGGAGAAAGGCACAAAGAGCTGTGAGAACAAAGTAAATAAGATACAATGTTCGAGCAGTTTTGTTTGATTTAGGCAGTAACTTTCCGACACTTGGACCGGGGCTTTCTGCTTTCATAAGGTGTAGATCGCCTCCGCCACCGGCAAGAGGGAGAACTGCCATAACAAAAACAAGAACACCCATACCACCTATCCAGTGAGTAAAGCTTCTCCAAAAAAGGAGAGATTTGCTCATTGCCTCAATATCTGAAAGAATACTTGCTCCGGTTGTTGTAAAACCGGAAACAGTTTCAAAAAGGGCATCTATAAATTTAGGTATTTCTCCCGTAATATAAAAGGGGAGTGCACCAAAAAGACTCAAGATAATCCAACCGAGAGCAACAATAACCAGTCCGTCTCGAGCATAAATGGTTTTATCCTGTGGCTTAAATTTCACAAGAATTAAACCTATGGCACATAAAATGCCGATTGTACATAAGAAACTTGAAATGGTAGTATCACTGTAGATTAATGCAACTATAAGAGGTAAAAGTAATAAGGCGGCTTCGCATAGCATTAAAAGCCCTAATACATATGCAATCATTCGTTTGTTCATAGCATTTTACTCCAAAATGTCATCAAGGGCGGAAAGGCGTTCTGTGGTAGTAACAACTACAACTGTATCACCTACCTGAAGTGTGTCAGAGCCTTTAGGAATTATTACGGTATTACCCCTTGTAATTGAGCCTAAAAGAATATTTTTTCTTATCCTCAGGTCTGTAAGTGTCTGACCTATAAGACGGCAATCCTCAGCAACCTCAAATTCAATTGCCTCAACCTTGTTATTGATAATTCGTGTAAGCTGAGTAACCTCACTACGCTCATCGTCATTCTGTTTAGCACGAACTGTTGTAAGAATGGTGTTTGCTGTGGTGAATTTAGGGTAAATAACACTATCAATATCAAGGGTTTTTATAACCTCTCTGAAAAGTGTGTGATTAACCTTTGTAATAGTTTTTATTTTAGGTGATGTGTTTTTTGCAAAAAGAGAAAGAACAATATTTTCTTCATCAATACCTGTAAGGCAAATAAACGCATCAGCCTCAAGGAGCCCTTCTTCAAGAAGAAGAGAACGGTTTGTACCGTCACCGTGAACAATATTGATTCTTGGGAATTTTTCGCTTAAGTTCTTTGCAGTTTCAAGATCTTTTTCCACTATAGTGGTGTTAATATTAATGTTATTTAATGAGTTTGCTAAATATACTGCAAGCTTACCGCCACCGATTATCATAATATTTCTGATATCGTTTGCTTTATAGCCTATCTGCTTAAAAAATTCAGGGGCTGTTTTTGTAGGTGTAAGCACGGCAATAGTATCATTTTCTTTTATAACAAAATCACCGGTTGGAATAAATACTTCATTACCGCGTTCAATAGCACAAGCGAGTGCCTGTGTTTTATGTCTGGAGAAAGAATCTTTAATGGCTTTGTCGGTTAATGAACAGTTTTTGTTTACAATAAAACTTAAAAGATCAACCTGGTCACGCCCAAAGAATGTAACATTACGGGCGGTAGGGAATTTGAGTATTCTTTGGATTTCTTCAGCAGCTTCTTTTTCAGGGTTAACTGCAAGAGAAAGACCTAATGTATCTTTGATAATGTGCAAATCGTTACTGTATTCAAGATTTCTTACACGGGCAATAGTGTTTTTTGCACCAAGTTTTTTAGCAAGTAAGCAAGCTAAAATGTTAAGCTCGTCACTACCTGTAAGGGCAATAAGGATATCGCAGTCCTCAATACCTGCACCAACAAGTGTTTTTGAAACAGCACCATTACCGATAACACCAATAACATCAATATCTTGCAAAGTATCATTGATTACATCTTCGTTTGTGTCAATAATGGTAACATCGTGGTCTTCCTGTGCAAGTTGCTCTGCAACAGTATACCCAACCTTACCGATACCAATTACAATTATATTCATTACCGTTCCGCCCTTTCGAAAAAATAATTATAATTGCATATATTATAATATACAACTATATATAAAGCAAGAAAATAGTAGTGTAAATTTGCTACAAACAATGTGCGAAATTTTAGTTATTTTTTCAAAAAATTAAAGGTTAATTTATATAGGTATGTTGGTAGATAAAAGAAAAATTACAGAAGAATAACATTGCTATTATGAAAAGTTTTAACAGAAAAAATAAATAGTCAAATATGGCTTGATTTTATAGACAAATTAGAGTATAATGCTACTTGTGCCTTTTGGGGAATTGAAAATTCAAAATTCAAGATTCAAAACTTCAGAACTGCGTTATGATTGTAAATAGAGGGTATCAATTAGCAAGTATATGTTAGTAATTAGCAGATGGATGCGAGGCTTATAAATATAGTTGCAGCCCTCAATTCCCAACTCCTGGTTCCTGGTTTTTTACATCGGGGTGTGGCTCAGTTTGGGGACGTTTCCGAGCGCCGCCGGTGGCGGATACAGAGAGGGATAAGGAGTGGCGCAATAAGGAGTATCGTGAAGTGAATAACGAGCGAGGCGACTATATTGCAACAGGAAGAGCGCGACCTTCGGGAAAACGCAGTTCACAAGGTTCGACCAAAACTCGAAAATCGCTATAAGCCTTGATACACTTGGGATTAAAGCGTTTCAGAATTTTTGAAAAATCAGTCAAAAATACGAAATGACCACATAGCATCCCACAAACAGAAATTCATCAAAAACTAAATATTTTACACTTCGGGGTGTGGCTCAGTTTGGTAGAGCGCTTCGTTCGGGACGAAGAAGTCGGGTGTTCGAATCACCTCACTCCGACCAAAAACAAAGCGGATAGCAGTTTTGCTATCCGTTTTGTTATTCTTTTACAATTGCTTATATGGGTTCTTGCTTGAAATATTTGTGAATTATAATGTTGAATAAATGTATGTGATATCTCTAAGTTTAACCGATAATTTATCAAACAAATCTCTTGTTTCAATAAATAGTAAATGTATTTTGTTGTAATCTAATTCTATTGAATGATGCCTTAAGATTAAATGCTTATTTTCTCTTTCAAAAATATATCTATAAAATTCTACTGCACATTCAAGTTCCTGATATTCGCTTATTTTTATCTTTAGCTCATTCGTAATTTCAATTGCTTCATGTTTTGCTTTTTCGAACTTATCTTTTGTACAAAAAATGGCAGGTGTTTTTTCATCAAATTCAATAGCGTTAATGCCCGTAATAATACAAGTCATTAATTCCTGTAAGTCATGTGTTAGCGTAGGCGATTCTTTTGTTAAAGCAATTATTAATGCCTTTAAAGATAATTCTACATAATGCCTAAAGTTAAAATAATATGGTAAAATCATATGTTCGATATCTTTATCAACAGTGTGATTTTCGAATCGTGATTTGAGTTCATTGTCTAAACAAAGAAATGCGCTTTTATAACTATTTGCACAGAAAAATAGAATAGATGAATCATTTCTGAAATTTTCGCCATTTTGTGCTTTTCCAGAAAAATCGATTGCTACTCTCTTGTTTTCTCTGTCTATAAAATGTTCGCTTAGTCCTGTTCCTGCTGACATTTGTTTACTCAATTCGGATCACCTTTTCATGTAATTCTCATTATTATATATGTGTTTACCTCATTTTTACTATAGCACAATTTTGTGCTTTTCACAATAAGACTGCGGCGGCAAATTTTTTCGTCTTAATCAGATTGTTGTTAATTACTCTTATTTATGATATAATAAATATAATAAATTCAGGAGCAAAATTATGAGAACTAAAACGATAAGAATTATTTGGAGTAATCCAATTTTAATAAACGATGTCATTGAATCGTTAAGGAATAATGAAATTGGCTTGTATTATATCACAAGAAAGTATAACGGCATCGAAAAAAGCCTGTATGTAGGAGAAAGTATCAGCTCTATAAAATCAAGATTAATTGACCACGATAAAAACTGGGTTCATAATTATAGTCATAGTCAGATTTATGTTAGAATAGGTAAAATTGCTTATCCAAAACAAAATACAGAAAAAGCTATACAACACGCTGAAAAAGCTATAATATTTGAACACGACAGTGTGGAAATAAAATTCTGTTTGAAAATACTGTTTCAACAAAAAGCTATACATATGATAACATTTATAAAATAATAAATGAGGGCAATAGATTTGAATTGAATTATATAGTTGATATGAATAATCACGAAGAAATTTAAGAAAACGATAAAGTTCGTTACGAACTCTTGAATAAAAAGCAAGAGATAAGCATTAGCCTATCTCTTGCTTTTTATTAGTTTGTTGTTTTTCTTTTCTTGTAAAATAAGAACACGAGAAATTTTCTATAATATTTTATACTTCAGTAAATCTAATTTTTAGCGTTCTTCTTTCTTTGTATTATGCAGTAAAAATTTTTACATGCTCTGCTCTTGTTTTAGTCTTTCCTTTTCTGCCTGAATTTCGGCTTTCATCTCCTTTATAAGCTCTGCAAGGAGTGTTTCGCATTCCTCTCTTGTTTTGGCGTAAATGTTTCTTGAAACTCGTTTACCGTTTGGCAGTCTTGGTGAATATCGTCCTTCATAAAGGTTATCGTTGATTTTTGTTATGCAACCTGTTCCGGGCTTTCTGTATTTGCCCTTGGTTGGCTCAAATTTCGCCATTTCAGGCTTTTTAGAAGCCTGGTCGGGTGTTTCCTCGTCTTCTTCCTTAATGCTCTCATTTCTGCCGATAGTCCGTTCAATTTTCTTGGCAGCATTCCGTTTCATTTCCTCGGTGCTGTGAGAGTATATGTCAAGAGTAGTCTGTGCCGAAACATGACCTATCATAGTGGAAAGAGTTTTAACATCCATTCCGTTTGCAAGTGCAGTTGTAGCGAATGTATGTCGCAAGTCGTGGAACCTGACCTTCTTGCAACCTGCTCTTTCAAGTATCTGTTGCATTCGTTTATAAACCGTCTGCGGATTCCTCGGCATATCTTCATTAACAGGGGATGGGAAAACCCATTTGGAAGCTGTTTTTTCTTTTAAGTCCGACAGAACCTTGAGAACAGAATTCGGTAGTATTATTGTTCGCTTTGATGTTTCTGTTTTCGGGTCGCTGATAACTAACTTTTCATCAACGCATTGAGCCTGCCGTTGTATATGCAGTTCACCTGTTCTGAAATTTATATCATCCCATTGCAAGCCGAGAATTTCACCTCTTCGCATACCTGTTGTCAGAGCAACAAGGAGCAGTTCAAATAACCCGTCATATTTTGCTTGTATGAGAAATCTTTGAATTTCATCAGGTGTGAGCACTTGCATTTCTCGTTTGACTTTTGGCGGTATCTTGCATCCGTTTGCAGGATTTACAAGTATCAGGTTTTCCTGAACTGCTTTTTCAAGTGCCGACCTGCAGTTGCCGTGAATTGCTCTCACAAGCATATCCGAAACACCTTCGCCTTTAAGCTCGGTGTATTGCAATCTGCCTGATTTTTTCAGGTCTGCATAGAACTGCTGTAAGTCATTTTGAGTTAAGCTTTTAAGAGGTATCTTACCGATGGACGGAATTATATGCTGATAAATTCTTCGTTCATAACCTGCCTGGGTTGATGGCTTCAGCTGCATTTTGCAATAGTTCTGATACCAGAAATCAATCCATTCACCGAAGAGCATATTTGAGTTTATTGTCTTATGGTTTGCAATGCCACATTCTAATTTCAGTTGCTCTAATTTTTCAAGGCATTTGTATCGTTCTTTGGCAGTAACGGATTTTGTGATTGGTCTGTTGTTTTCATCATAGCCAACAACAACTCTGCCTTCCCAACGTCCGTCTGCTCTTTTTCGGAGAGTTCCTTCTCCGCTTTTTCTTTTCTTAGCCAAGGTTTTCAAAATCCTTTCCGAACAGGTCTTCTATGAAATTATCAACAACCTCAGATGCTCGTTTCTGCATATCGGTTGTTACATGAGTGTATGTGTCAAGAGTGAAGGAAGCATTTGTGTGACCCAGGATTCTTGATAGCGTTTTTGCATCAACACCACTTGTCAGGGCGTGAGTTGCGAAGGTGTGACGCAGGTCGTGGAAACGGATAATCGGTAAATCCTCATGTTGCAGAATAGTTTTTAATCTGTGGTATGCAGAGTAGGGAACCACAGGTAGCTTTGGGTCAAGGGGATTTTCAAATATCCATTCACTGTTTGAGCTTTGCTTTCTCTTTTTCAGAAGCTCTGCCGTACTTTCAGGCAGATATATTTTTCTTTTACCGTCAGCAGTTTTCGGTTCACTCTGAATAACCTTACCGTCAGTTACGGTGGTCAGGCTTCTTTTAACAGTAACGGAGTTTTCGTTTTCATCAAAGTCTTCCCATTTCAGACCGCAGATTTCACCTCTGCGAAGTCCCGTTGTAAGCTCGGTATAGAAGAAGTCATACCATATTTCATCCTGCTCAATGGCTTTCATGAATTTCTCAAGCTGCTCATCGTTGAGAACTTTCATTTCAGTTTTTTTCTTCTTTGGTGGGTTTGTATTGAGTGTTGGGTTTTTAGGAATGAGACCTTCCTTTATGGCATCCTCAAATGCTTTATGTAGCATAGTGTGAACTCGCAGAACCGAACCATTTGAAAGCTCTCTTTTGAACTCAGGGTGGTAATGCAATCTGCCACTGTTTTTTAGTTTTACATAAAGCTTTTGCAAGTCGTTTGCAGTTATGAATGCAATAGGCTTGTCACCAATGTTAGGCTTCACATAGTTATTAACTATTCTTCGGTAACCGGTCAAGGTGTTTTCCCGCAAGGTAAGACTTGCATATTTCTCAAGCCACTTATCCAACCATTCACCAACAGTCATGTTACTGTCTTCAGTCAGCTCAATGCCGTGATACTCATTCTTTTTCTTAAGCAGTTTTTCATTAAGCTCTTTCTGAGTTTTAGCATACACATATCGGAAAATAGGTGAGCCGTCATTCTTATGACCAACAACAATTCGTGCTTCCCATTTTCCGTCCTTCTTGCGAACCATACCGTCACCGCTCGGTCTTCGCTTTGCCATCATATCACTCCTTTCGCAACACAAACATATACCATAAGTTTTTTAGAATATCCAGAATTTTTTACATACTCAGCCCAAAGTACTCTTCCTCATCCTCATCAAAGGGAACATTGATTTTAAGACCTTGAGCAAGCTTCTTTTCGTTGATTTTTTCTCTTAACTTGCTATCAATTTTTGAGTTGAGTTTACTACTTTTCTCCTGATAACTGATTTCAAACAATTTGAAAAATGCTTTTGCAATGTTTGTAAAAGCATAATCACTTGCAAAGTTTTTTGATATATATTCTTTGTGTTCTGCTTCGCCATAGTCTTTTGCAAACTTTATTATCATATTTTTAAGACTACGGAACTCCTTATTATCTTCAATAGGAATGTCAGGTTTCTCTTTTGAATCATAGTAGAGCGATAGCTTTTCTCTGTTGATGTCATTCCATTTTTCATACATCTCAGATAGATTATCATCCTTGAACAACTCAACAAGAATTTTATCAACCAACGCTTTAATATCTTTCGGCAAGTAACCATATTGTTTCTTACCTTCTATGGATGAAAGCTTTTCTGACAACTCCACGAACATATTTTGCAACTCCGGTGTGGAATTAAAATGATAACCTTTATCATCAAGCATCTGGCGAAGAAGAGACTTGACCTCATCACGCTGATGGGTTTCTTCCTGAAAGAGTTTGAATTGCTCGTTACGGAATATGTCATTACCGAACCTGCTACGCAGATTTTCTATGCCCTTGTTGGTGAGATAACCTTCCTTCACATCCTGAGAATACACAAGCAAATGTATATGAGGATGATGAGTAGTATCATGAAAGGCTGCATACATTTTTAGATTGCTTGGTTTGATTTTATGAGCTTGTGCTATATCAAAAATATTTCTCTGCAACAAACTTTTCCATGCATTCGCATTGTTGTAACCAAGTCTTTCTGCGTCCTCTCTTTTGAGACTCACAACATGAGTCCAGACCAATCCTTCGTGATTAGAAACCTCATCAGCAACAGAATCTAAATCGATTTTTTCATCATCGAAGCTGAACAGACCATGTGAACCTAATTTTTCAACGCCCGGTCGTTCTGCCATATATTGAACTAACTTTTTGCTGTCTTCAACTCTGTCAGCGTTTCTTTCAATGACAGCATCAATGAATTCACTTGCAAAATATTTTGATTGTTCTGCTTGATAATCTTCGTATTCAAGATAGTTTTTTGTTTCAGGAAAGGTTTTAATGATTTGGTTTATCAACCTTTGTTGACGAACTGTTGCTGGAGAATGGTCTTCACCGTCAGGCAGTTTTTCAACACCTTCACGTGTTCCCATATACTTAACCAGCTTACCTAAGTTTGAACCTTTAGGATTCCGAAAGTATCTGCTTGTAAATATTATCTTTGCCATGCCTTATCCTTTACCTTGTGATTGAATTTCATATGCATCTTCAAACAAAACTACACCATTGTTACGAGCAACTATTCCACAACAAGCTTTATTCAATCCATCTAAATTTTCTTCATCAACATTGAACGCATACGCTATGACATGGTTCTGCTTTGCCGACTCAACAGCGAGCTTGAAGAGCATTTCACTGATATTCTTTTCCGAGCTTTCAATCTCTTTTCGTACTGCAGTTGAAATTAACGGAGCGAGATAATCCATGTTCTTTTCGCTTCTTAAATAGCCCATATAGAACTCAACAGCTTCACGCACAAACTCACCTTTTGATGAAGAAAACCCTTCATCAACGAAGCTTTGAATTTCAGCTATCATTGTAGGTGTCATCCAATATGCAATTTTCTTCTTATTTTCACTCATAATCTGATAGACTCCTCTCGTTTTTTCTCAGAAACCTTGAAACAGTCGGCTCTGCCGTCTGATGTGATTTGCGAGGAGACGCCTCGCTTTAACCTGCTTCTTATATTAACCACTCCAATTCGTTCATTTCGGGGTGCTTCTGTTCGAATTTCCTGAGTTTTTCAAGTGCTTCTTGCTCCCGTGATTTTTTCTCTAATTCATACATTTGCTTTTCGTAATAAAAGTCGGTAGCATCCTGAATTGGTCTTATCGTATATAGCAAATTACCATTTTGTTTTTTGCCTGATTTCAAAGTTACTGTTGTAGGTTCAGTCGAAATCAACTGCTTTTTCTCAAGACTTTTTACATACTTGTACACTGTCTTTTTACTGATACTCAATGCTTCACCAATTTTTCTGTAACTCGGATAGCACTGATATGTTTTTCTGTCTTCACAATATTTCAGATAGTTATATACTGCTATTTCACCAACCGACAAACCCAGTTGCATAATC
>JAZSCV010000074.1:0-54794 GCA_045530855.1 Acutalibacteraceae bacterium | reverse complement strand
CTTTATCGTAGCTTTCAGGCTTTGCAGCTTCAACATTAACGTGCTTATCTGCACCATTTGAGTTAAGGAATTCACGGCTGATGTTACAGATAACATTACCATTCCAAGTCATAACAAGTCTTGGGTCTGCTGTTACCTCTGCAACAGGACAAGCCTGAAGATTTTCTTTTGCAGCAAGCTCAAGGAATTTTTCAACATTTTCCTTTTCAATAACAACTGCCATTCTTTCCTGTGACTCGGATATCGCAAGCTCTGTGCCATCAAGACCTTCGTACTTTTTAGGAACTGCGTTAAGGTCAATTTTAAGACCATCTGCAAGCTCACCGATAGCAACAGAAACACCACCTGCACCAAAGTCATTACAACGCTTGATCATCTGTGTTGCTTCTTTATTTCTGAATAATCTCTGAAGCTTTCTTTCTTCAGGAGCATTACCCTTCTGTACCTCTGCACCACATGTTTCAAGAGAGGATGCTGTGTGTGATTTTGAAGAGCCTGTTGCACCACCACAACCATCACGGCCTGTTGAACCACCGAGAAGTATAACAATATCGCCCGGATCAGGACATTCACGACGAACATTTTCCTGTGGAGCAGCTGCAACAACAGCACCGATTTCCATACGCTTTGCGGCATAGCCGGGGTGGTAAAGCTCATCAACAATACCTGTTGCAAGACCGATCTGGTTACCATATGAAGAATAACCTGCGGCAGCTGTTGTAACAATTGTACGCTGTGGAAGCTTACCTTTTATTGTTTCAGAAACAGGCTTTAATGGGTCTGCGGCACCTGTAACACGCATTGCGCCGTAAACATATGCACGACCTGAAAGTGGGTCACGGATAGCACCACCGATACATGTTGCGGCACCACCGAAAGGCTCGATTTCTGTAGGATGGTTATGTGTTTCGTTCTTGAAGAGAAGAAGCCAAGGCTCTGTTACGCCATCAACATCAACATTGATTTTTACTGTACAAGCGTTGATTTCTTCTGATTCATCAAGCTTATCAAGCTTGCCGTTAACCTTGAGATATTTAACAGCTACTGTTGCTAAATCCATAAGGCAGATAGGCTTTGTTCTGCCTAACTCTTTTCTTGTATTAAGATATTCTTCGTATGTTGCCTGAAGAAGCTCATCTTCAAACTTAACATCATCAATAACAGTAAGGAAGGTTGTGTGACGGCAGTGGTCTGACCAATATGTGTCAATCATTCTGATTTCTGTGATTGTTGGGTCACGGTCCTCAGATTTGAAATACTGCTGACAGAATGCTATATCGTCTGCATCCATAGCAAGACCATAATCCTTAACAAAGCTTTCAAGACCTGCTCTGTCAAGCTCAATAAAGCCCTTAAGTGTTTCAACCTCTGTAGGAATATCGTAATTCATTGCAAGGGTTTCAGGCTTTTCAAGTGTTGCCTCTCTTGCTTCAACAGGGTTAATAACATGCTTTTTGATTTCAGCAATATCTTCTGCAGAAAGATTACCATAAAGAGCATAAACCTTCGCACTCTTTACTGTAGGGCGATCTCCCTGTGAGATAATCTGAATACATTGTGCGGCAGAGTCTGCTCTCTGGTCAAACTGACCCGGCAAAAACTCTACTGCAAAAACAGTTGCACCGGCTAAATCTGCTTCTGCTGTTGCTATATCAAGCTGAGGCTCAGAGAAAACTGTTTTGATTGCATAGTTAAAAAGCTCTTCTGTAATATTTTCTGCATCATAGCGGTTAAGAACACGAACATCTTCAAGGTTTTTTATACCTAAAAGTGTACGAGCATCGCCTAAAAGAGCTTTTGCTTCGTGAGCAAGTTCTTTTTTCTTTTCTACAAATACTCTATATACCATTTTTAATCCTCCAATACTGCAAGGGCTTTCGCACCAATATCGTTACGATAGAAAGCATTATCAAAATGAATCTTTTCTACAAGACAGTAAGATGCTTTAACAGCAGATCTTAAATCGTTTTCAACTGCAGTTACGCCTAAAACGCGACCGCCGTTTGTAAGAAGCTTACCGTCTTTAAGAGAAGCACCTGCAACATAAACATTGTTTTCAATTTCTTCAGGAATTGTCATCTCAAAGCCTTTTTCATAGCTTACAGGATAACCCTTTGAAGCCATTATAACGCAAGCCGCACTTTTTTCGCTGAACTTAACCTCGGTTTCTGCAAGAGTACCGTTTGTTGTTGCCTGCATAATAGTGAGCAAATCACTTTCAAGAAGAGGTAAAACAACCTGTGTTTCAGGATCACCAAAACGGCAGTTATATTCAATAACCTTGGGTCCCTTTGGTGTAATCATAAGACCGAAGTAAAGACAACCTTTAAAAGTTCTTCCCTCTTTATTCATTGCATCTATAGTAGGGATAAAGATTTTTTCCATACATTCTGTAGCAACATCTGCTGTGTAATATGGGTTTGGAGCAATTGTACCCATACCACCTGTATTAAGACCTGTATCATTATCACCTGCGCGCTTGTGGTCCATTGAAGAAATCATAGGGACAACAGTTTTACCGTCTGTAAATGAAAGAACGGAAACCTCAGGACCTGTAAGAAATTCTTCAATAACAATATTGTCACCACTTGAACCGAAAGCCTTATCCTGCATCATTGAAACTACTGCGGCTTTAGCCTCGTCACGAGTGTTTGCAATAATAACACCTTTACCTAATGCAAGACCATCTGCCTTGATAACTGTAGGAATTGGCGCAGTTTCAAGATACTGAAGTGCTTTTTCCATATCATTGAACACTTCATACTCTGCAGTAGGAATGTTGTATTTCTTCATAAGGTTTTTTGAGAAAACCTTACTTCCCTCAATTATTGCTGCATTTGCTCTTGGGCCGAAGCAAGGAATACCCTTTTCTTCAAGAGCATCTACGCATCCTAAAACAAGCGGGTCATCAGGAGCAACAACTGCATAATCAATTTTATTTGATACTGCAAAATCAACGATTTTTTCAATATCCTTAGCACCGATATCTACACAATTTGCATCCTTTGCCATACCGCCGTTACCGGGAAGAGCAAAAATCTCGGTAACTGCTTTATTTTCTTTTATTTTTTTGATGATAGCGTGTTCTCTGCCGCCACCACCAACAACCATTATTTTCATATATATACCTCAATTTATTGAAGATACCGCCCAGAGCACAAAAAGGAAGCTACGGACAAATTTATTCGAATTTTAGTGATGGAAGAGGCGCATACCTGTGAATGCCATAGCCATTCCGTACTTGTTTGCACATTCAATAACTATATCATCACGGATTGATCCGCCCGGCTCTGCAATGTACTTAACGCCACTCTTCTTTGCGCGTTCAATATTGTCGCTGAATGGGAAGAAAGCATCTGAACCAAGAGCAACTCCATCAATAGTTGCAAAGTATGCTTTAACATCCTCATCTGTAAGAGGTGCAGGCTGTTCTGTGAAATATTTCTGCCAGTTGCCATCTGCACAAACATCTTCTTCATTCTTATTGATGTAGCCATCAATAACATTATCTCTGTCAGGTCTGCCAAGTGTATCCTTGAAAGGAAGGTTAAGCACCTTTTCATGCTGACGAAGGAACCATGTATCTGCCTTTGTACCTGCAAGACGAGTACAATGAACTCTTGACTGCTGACCTGCGCCAACACCAATTGCCTGACCATCTACTGCATAGCAAACAGAGTTTGACTGTGTATATTTAAGAGTAATAAGAGCAATTATAAGGTCGCGAATTGCACTTTCAGGCATATCCTTATTTTCTGTAACAACATTTGAAAGTAACTCTCTGTTAATTTCAAAATTGTTTCTGCCCTGTTCAAATGTGATACCGTAAACCTGCTTTGTTTCGATTGGCGCAGGAACATAATCAGGGTCAATTTTAACTATATTGTAGTTACCGTTTCTCTTTGATTTGAGAATTTCAAGTGCCTCAGGCTCATAACCCGGAGCAATAATACCATCGGAAACCTCGCGCTTAATCATAAGAGCTGTTGTAACATCACAAACATCTGAAAGAGCTACCCAGTCACCGAATGAGCACATTCTGTCGGCACCTCTTGCTCTTGCATATGCACAAGCAAGTGGAGAATCATCGAGACCTTCAATATCATCAACGAAGCAAGCCTTTTTAAGTTTATCTGAAAGAGGCACACCTACTGCAGCTGATGTAGGGCTTACGTGCTTAAATGATGTAACAGCAGGAAGTCCGAGAGCTTCTTTAAGCTCTTTAACAAGCTGCCAGGAGTTGAATGCATCAAGGAAGTTTATGTAACCAGGTCTGCCACAAAGAATTTCGATTGGAAGCTCTGTGCCATCCTGCATATAAATCTTTGAAGGCTTCTGGTTTGGGTTGCAACCATATTTTAATTCAAATTCTTTCATTGTTACCATACCTTTCAATACTATAAAAACGATAATTAAATTTTGAAAGAAAATTGTTCACAGTACACTTTACGCGAATAGTGCCGTATGCAGATACTGCCCCGAGCGTAAGGCTGTGCTGTGGTCAATTTTACTCAAATTTAATTTTTGTTTACTATTCTGGATTCGTACTTGCCTGTTGCAAGATCGATATATCTTACGAAAAGTGATACCTTATTATCTTCATTAAGGTTTTTCCAGATAAGGTCTGTAAGTGAATCAATATCTGTATCAGGAAGCTCGAGTGTTTTTGGCTCACCCTCAAAGCTTGGAAGAGGGTTGCCATCGCATTTATATGTGTGGATAAACTTTGCCTTACCTGCAAGTGGGTTGGAATAAGCATATGTATATCTCTGGCATGATGAACCATCGCCATCTGCTGATTTGAGAATAGACATTGCAAAATTCATATCACCATTTTCGAGACGGATGATACCTGAAATACGAGGTGTGTAGTTTGGTGCATCGTCTTCAAACTCTCTTGTGCGAAGAGACTGTTCAAAAGTCATCTGCTTATCCATAAGCTCATAGATAGTATCTGTCTGGTCACCGTTTGTAACAATTGTTTTGTTACCTAACACTCTTACAGGTGCATAAATAATAAGATGCGGGTCTACCATTTTAGACTCATCAAAAGCCTGTGTTCTGATGCCCTCACCATCTTCTACAAAAATACGGTTACGGCTGTTTTCACTTCTGCCCATAATGAAATAAGCAGTAATTGCCTTTTTGCCGTCTGCACTTTTACCGATTACAATTCCTCTGCCGTGATACGGAAGAGAGTTAAGTTCGTTTTCAAGAGTTTTGATTTCCATGCTATCTATTCCTTTCAGTTATTGTCTGTAATTTCTTTTGCTACCTTCTGGACTGACTGCGGAAGTATTATCCACTCTGCATTTTCCATAACTCTTTTCTGAAGAGTTTCTGCAGTGTCCTCAGGGAGAATATCTACTGCCTTTTGCATAATGATTTCCCCGCCATCGGGAATTTCATTAACAAAGTGAACTGTTGCACCTGTCACTTTAACACCTTTCTCAAGGGCGGCCTCGTGAACACGAAGACCATAGAAGCCCTTGCCACAGAAGGATGGTATTAGCGATGGATGAACATTTATAATTCTTTTTGGGTAAGCACTTGTAAAGCTCTCACTTAAAATTGACATAAAGCCTGCAAGGACAATAATATCAATCTTATTTTCTGTTAAAGCGCCTTTAATTGCATCTTCAAAAGCTTCCTGTGAACCACAAGCTTTTTTGGTAAATACAGCAGTTTTTATATCTGCCCTTGAGGCTCTCTCTAAAGCGTAGGCATTTTCATTATTTGAAATCACAAGTGTAATTTCACCATCTGAAATAATGCCACTGTGCTGAGCATCTATAAGTGCCTGAAGATTTGTGCCGCCACCTGAAACAAGAACGGCAATTTTTGCTTTTTTGCTCATTTTAAAATCTTCTTTCAATTATTCAAGAATAATTTTGTCTTCTGCTTCGATGATTTCACCGATAACGTATGCATCTTCGCCATTTGCTTTAAGGATTGAAAGTGCTTCTTCTACCTGGTCTGCAGGTACAACAACGCTCATACCAACACCCATATTATATGTATTGAACATATCGCGCTCAGGAACATTGCCCCATTTTGCAATTGCATCGAAAATAGGAAGAACCTTAACAGCTGACTTATTTATTTTTGCACACAAGCCATCAGGAATTGAACGTGGAATATTTTCGTAGAAGCCACCACCTGTAATGTGTGAAATACCCTTTACATCAACCTTTTCAATAAGAGCAAGAACAGACTTAACATAAATTCTTGTAGGAACAAGTAAAGCTTCGGCAATGCTCTTACCGCCTAATTCTTCTCTCTTAACATAAAGCTCAGGGTTATTATTATCAATATCGAAAACCTTACGACATAAGCTAAAGCCGTTTGAATGAATACCTGTTGAAGGAAGAGCAATAACAACATCGCCAACAGCCATTTTGCTGTTATCAATCATTTTTGGTTTATCTACAATACCTACTGCAAAGCCTGCAAGGTCGTAATCCTCCACAGGCATTAAGCCCGGGTGCTCTGCTGTTTCGCCACCAGTAAGGGCACAGCCTGACTGCACACAACCTTCTGCAACACCGCTTACAATTTCAGCAATTTTTTCAGGAATGTTTTTACCGCAAGCAATGTAGTCAAGGAAATATAATGGCTTTGCACCAACACAAACAATATCGTTTACGCACATTGCAACTGCATCGATACCAATTGTATCGTGTTTATCCATAAGAATAGCCAATTTAACCTTTGTACCGCAACCATCAGTACCTGAAACAAGCACAGGATGCTCCATGCCCTTAGCAGCACTAAGATCGAAGCAACCGCCGAAGCCGCCAACATCATCCATTGAGCCTTCGTTGCGTGTTCTTGCAATATGTTTTTTCATAAGTTCAACAGCTTTGTAACCTGCTGTAATATCAACTCCTGCTGCTGCGTAGCTTTCTGATCTTGAATTATTCATATCTATTCTCCTTCTCGAACAGTTATTTTTATATTTATAGTCTGTTAATTAACCTTTTCCGTTCCAGCAGTAGGTACAAACCTCATCTGCCGGTAAGCCGATTGCTTCAACAATGCCTTCAAGAGTCTGGAACTCAAGAGATGCGAAATTGAGTTTTTCGCAAATTGCTTTTCTCATTTTCTGACCGCGTTCTGTTGATGCATCACTATATTCATCAAGATGCTTGAAACCTTCTTCACCTTCAAGCTCCATAATAGTTGCTCTTGAAATGAGCTCCATTTCTGAAGTTGCTCTTGAGAAGTTAAGGTACTTACAGCCATACATAATTGGTGGGCAAGCTGAACGCATATGAACCTCTTTAGCACCATTTTCGTAAAGGAACTCTACTGTTTCCTTTAACTGTGTACCTCTTACGATACTATCGTCAACAAAAAGAAGTTTTTTATCTTTGATAAGGTCGTGAACAGGAATCTGTTTCATTTTTGCTACCCTGCTACGCTCCTTCTGGTTAGATGGCATAAAGCTTCTTGGCCAGGTTGGAGTATATTTGATGAATGGTCTTGCAAAAGGAACTGAGCTTTCGTTGGAATAACCAATTGCGTGTGGAGTACCTGAATCAGGAACACCGCTTACGTAGTCAATATCCTGTGCGATGCCAAGCTCTTTATCTCTTTTAGCCATTATCTGACCATTTCTGTAACGCATTACCTCAACATTTATGCCTTCATAGCAAGATGTAGGATAACCGTAATATGACCAAAGGAATGCACATATTTTCTTTTTCTTTCTTGGTGCAGATAAAACCTCTACCTTATCTGCAGAAATTTCTACTATTTCACCGGGGCCTAATTCTTTATAATCCTCATAGCCCAATTTCTTGTATGCAAAATCCTCAAAAGATACACAGTAACCATCCTCACGCTTACCGATAAGCACAGGAAGTCTGCCTACCTTATCTCTTGCTGCTATAAGATTACCATCCTCTTTGAGAATAAGAATTGAGGCCGTACCATCAATAACATCCTGAGCAAATTTTATGCCCTCGGCAAAATCACTCTTCTGGTCTATCATTGCTGCAACAAGCTCGGAAGCATTAATACCTGTAACACCTGTTGTTGTCATAGCACCGAAGTGACCACCGCTGAATGAAAGGTATTGGTTAACGAGTGCATCGTTATTATTGATAATACCTATTGTGCATATAGCATAAAGCCCGTGGTTTGAACGAATAAGCAAAGGCTGTGCATCAGAGTCACTTATGCAACCGATTGCAGAATTACCTTCCATTTCGTCAAGAATTCTTTCAAATTTTGTTCTGAATGGTGAATTTTCAATTTTATGAATTTTTCTTTGCATACCCAATTCGGCATCCATAGCAGCCATACCTGCCCTGCGTGTTCCCAGATGGGAATGGTAATCAACACCGAAAAAAGTATCAAGCACAGCATCATTTTTTGATGCTACTCCAAAAAAACCGCCCATTTAAGTACCTCTGTATTTATACTGTTATCAGTTATTGTATTTATCTTCAACTGCTTTGTTTTTCTCTAAAACTGTTGCAGTATCTTTTGCTCTTTTATCTGCTAATTTTTTCTCTAAGCCTTCGTCTGAAAGTGAAAGCATTTCAATTGCAAGTAAAGCCGCATTTACTGCACCATCTATTGCAACTGTTGCAACAGGGATACCTGAAGGCATCTGTACTGTTGAAAGAAGCGCTTCCATTCCCCCAAGATTCTGAGACTTTATCGGGATACCGATAACAGGTAATGTTGTGTTTGCTGCAATTGCACCTGCAAGATGCGCTGCCATACCTGCTGCCGCAATAATTACACCGAAGCCGTTTTTACGCGCATTTTCTGAAAACTCCTTAGCCTCAACAGGTGTTCTGTGAGCTGAGAAAACATGTACCTCAAAAGGAACTTCAAAATCTTTAAGTGTGCTGATTGCTTTTTCTACAACGGGTAAGTCGCTGTCGCTACCCATTATAATTCCGACTTTTTTCATAACATAACCTCTCATTCGGTAAATTGTAAAACATATAAAGGCACACTTATTCCCTAAAAGAACAAGTGTGCCCAGACGGTCGGCTTTAAGTCTGTTATTGCATTTGCAACCCTATTCCTTCGTGGTAAACTCCACTATATTCCGTCAGTCATAGGCAGACTTTTAACTACATCTAATTTTACCATATTGATAAAATCAGGTCAAGGCACGAAAGGTCTAAAAAACCCATATAAAATGCTCTTATTATAGTCAAATTGCTAATAGCAAATTCTCTTTTATTTTGCTTGTGTTTCACAGTAAAGGCAACGGTAAACTCCGTGGTCTCTGTCTGTTAATTTGAATATGTGATTTATCTCCTGCTCTGTTGTTGTAATACAGCGGGGATTTTTACATTTTATAACATTTGTAAGTGTTTCAGGAAGCTCAAGAACCTTCTTTTCCACAAGCTTGCCATTACGGATAATATTAATTGTTGCACCCGGGTCAACATAGCCGATAACATCAAAATTCAAATCTATCAATGCATCGATTTTAATAATATCCTTTTTAAAACGTTTATGACTGTTTACATTCTTGATAATTGCAACTGAACAATCAAGGTTATCAAGACCGAGAAGCTCATATATACGCATACCGCGACCTGCAATAATGTGATCTATGACAAAACCGTCGGTAATAGAATCTATATTCATTTGTTTGCCTCCTCCAACAGTTTGAGTATAAGTGCCATACGGATATATTTGCCGTTAAGCACCTGTTTAAAGTAGCATGCTCTCGGATCATCATCCACCGCAACAGAAATCTCGTTAACACGTGGAAGCGGATGCATAATTGAAAGTGTAGGCTTTGCATTTTTAAGCTTTCGTGGCTCTAAAATGTAGCTATCCTTAAGTCTTAAATAATCCTCTTCGTTAAAGAAACGCTCACGCTGAACACGTGTCATATAGAGAATATCAAGCTGTGGCATTACACTTTCAAGGTCTGTAGTCTGTTCATATGGAATATGATTTTTCTTTAAAACATCTTTCTTAATGTAGCTTGGTAATTTAAGCTCATCAGGTGAAATAAGCACAAACTTCAAGCCTTTGTATCTTGAAAGAGCGCTTATAAGTGAATGCACTGTTCTGCCGAATTTAAGATCACCGCAAAAACCTACTGTAAGATTTTCGAATGTACCCTTTTCACGGCTTATTGTAAGAAGATCTGCAAGAGTCTGAGTGGGGTGGTTGTGGCCGCCATCACCTGCATTTATAACAGGTATACTTGCATTCTGCGCCGCAACAAGGGGTGCACCCTCTTTAGGATGGCGCATTGCAATAATATCTGCATAACAGCTTATTGTTTTTGCTGTATCTGCAACACTTTCGCCCTTAGCCGCAGAGGAGCTGTTCGCCTCGGAAAAGCCAAGAACACTTCCGCCAAGCTCAAGCATTGCCGCCTCAAAGCTGAGACGTGTTCTTGTTGAAGGCTCAAAGAAAAGTGTTGCAAGCTTTTTACCCTTACAGCTTTCAGCATATTTCTGAGGATTTGCAATAATATCGTTAGCTGAATCAATAAGCTCGTCTAACTCTTCTGTTGTAAAATCCAGAATATCAATAAGGCTTCTCATAAAATGAACTCCCTTTCGTTAACAGAATTTTTATTCTTTTGCACCATTTACTTCAAGGTACTTTTTAATTCTGTCAACATTTTCGCGATTCTTCTCGTCTTCCTCGAGGTATTCAATAATATCGTAAACATCAACAACAGAGTATACCGGGAAGCCGTACTCCTCGCCTACCTCTGCCATTGCAGATTTTTCTGTCTGACCTTTTTCCTTACGGTCAACCATAACAAATGTTGCAGCAACCTTTGTACCATTAAGACCTGAAAGGATAGACATACTTTCACGGATTGCTGTACCTGCTGTGATAACATCTTCAACAATAACAATTTCTTCGCCTTCCTGTGGCTTGTAGCCAACAAAAACGCCGCCTTCACCATGGTCCTTTTCTTCTTTACGATTGAAGAAGAAAGGAACATCAAGGCCATTTTTTGCCAAAGCAACTGCAACAGAAACTGCTATCGGAATACCCTTGTATGCAGGGCCGTAAAGAACTGTTTTTTTGTTACCTACTTTTTCAAAGTATGCCTTTGCATAAAATTCACCGAGCTTGCAAATCTGCTCACCTGTTTTTATATCGCCCGCATTAATAAAGTAAGGGATTTTTCTGCCGCTCTTAGCTGTAAAATCACCAAACTTCAAAACACCTGCACCTTCTAAAAATTGTATAAATTCTCTTTTGTAGCTTTCCATAAACTTACTCTCCTTAATTAATCACAAAACTCTTCAACGCATCTGTTATATGCCGCAACAGGATCTTCTGCAGCAGTAATAGGTCTGCCTACAACAATATAGTCAGAGCCGATTTCCTTTGCCTGTGCAGGAGTCATAACTCTCTTCTGGTCACCGATATCACCATCTGCGAAACGAACACCTGGAGTGATTGTAAGGAATTCCTTACCGCAGGTTTCGTGCACCTTACCTGCTTCAAGAGGTGAGCAAACAACACCACCGAGGCCTGCAAGCTTTGCATTATGTGCATAGTGCATAACAACCTTATCAATAGGCTCTTTTATGAGTAAATCGTTTTCCATTGATTCCTGATCTGTAGATGTAAGCTGTGTAACAGCAATAAGAAGTGGTCTTGTGCCGTCAGGTCTTGTAAGACCTTCAAGAGCGCCCTCCATCATACGGATTGTACCCGATGCATGAAGGTTTGTAATATCAACATCAAGGTTAGAAAGCACAGCCATAGATTTTTTAACTGTGTTAGGAATATCGTGAAGCTTAAGATCAAGAAAAATCTTGTGACCTCTTTTTTTGATTTCTCTTACAATCTGCGGACCTTCCGCATAGAAAAGCTCCATTCCGATTTTAACAAATGGCTTTCTGCCACCTTCGAATTTATCAAGAAATTCGTAAACCTTTTCAGCACTTGCGAAATCGCAAGCAACGATTACGTCTTTTCCCATTATTTTGTACCTCCGATAATATCTGAAAGATTATTTATTCCGTATTTATCCATAACTCTTGGTAAATCTTCAATAATATTCTTACTTGCCATAGGGTCAATAAGGTTTGCCGCACCAACCTCTACAGCGGTAGCACCTGCAAGCATAAGCTCAACAACATCCTCTGCTGTTGTAACACCACCCATACCTACAATTGGCACATTAACAGCATTAGCAACCTGGTAAACCATTCTTACGGCAACAGGGAAAATCGCACTACCTGAAAAACCACCCATTTTGTTAGCAATAACAGGCTTTTTGGTTTTAAGGTCTATTCTCATACCTAAGAGTGTATTTATAAGGCTGATACCGTCTGCGCCTGCATCCTCACAAGCCTTCGCAATAGCAACAATATCTGTAACATTTGGTGAAAGTTTGATAATAACAGGCTTGGTTGTAACCTTTTTAACTGCCGCTGTTACCTCTGCCGCCGCATCGGGATTTGTGCCGAAGCTCATTCCGCCGCCGTGCACATTAGGACAGCTTACGTTTACCTCAAGCCAGCCAACCTGTTCTTCTTTATCAAGCATTTCGCAAGTATATGCGTAATCCTCAACAGCAAAGCCACTGACATTTGCCATAACCTTTTTATTGAAGCATTTTTTTAATTTTGGTAACTCTTCACTGATAACCTTTTCAACACCGGGATTCTGAAGACCTACAGCATTAATCATGCCTGCTGTACATTCAGCAATTCGTGGTGTGGGATTACCGAAACGAGGCTCTTTGGTTGTACCCTTGAAAGAAAATGTACCTAATACATTTATATCATAAAGCTCTGCAAACTCATAACCATAGCCGAATGTTCCGCTGGCGGGGATTATAGGGTTATCAAGCTCTATTCCGCAAAGGTTGACACTTAATCTGCCCATAAAATCTCCTCCTTTTCGAGAACGGGGCCATCTTTACAAATTCTTTTGTAGCCTGTTACTGTTTTACAGGAGCAACCCATACAAGCACCGAAGCCACAGCCCATTCTTTCTTCAAAGCTGAACTGACCGCTTGTGTTGGTGGCTTTATAAAGAGCCTTAAGCATCGGCTCAGGACCGCAGGTATAGAAATATGTATAATCTATATCCTTTAATGCATCTGTAACAAAGCCTTTAATACCATAGGAGCCATCCGCTGTTGCAACATAAACAGTTGCGCCTAATGCCTTGAAATCTTCCTCACAGAAAATTTCATCTTCAGTGTTAAAGCCAAGAACAACGCTTACAGACTTACCCTCTTTAATAAGCTTTTTGCAAAGCATATAAAGTGGCGGAACACCTACACCACCGCCAAGGAGCACAGGCTTATCGCCTGAAACACTTGTGTTATAGCCGTTACCTAAGCCCGTAAGGATATCGAGCTTTTCTCCTGCCTGCATTTTTGACATTTGCTCTGTGCCCTTACCTACCACCTTGTAGATAAGAGTAAGCACGCCATCTTCACTATCGCAAACAGAAATTGGTCTGCGAAGGTAAAGTCCGTCTAATTTAATATTTACAAACTGACCTGAAGATGTGATATCACTCACATCCCCGGTAAGCTTCATTTTAAAAACAGTAGCTGTAAGCTGTGTGTTTTCAGTAATTGTAAAAATACTTTGTTTCATAATTTTCTCTTTTCTTCAAATAAAATTATGCATCAATTGTTGAAATTGTGATTGTGGATTCTTCAAGTGCATCAAGAAGAACACGAACAGTATCGAGTGCTGTAAAGATATTTACATTGTTCTCGATTGCGTAGCGACGGATAAGCATACCATCGTTAGCCTGACCTGTTGCACTGATATCCTTAGTATTGATAACATAAGCAATATGACCCTGACGGAGTGCATCTGCTACTTCATCGCTACCCTCTGAAAGCTTTTTAAGAACGTGAGTTCTGATACCATGCTCTTTAAGGAATTTAGCTGTACCCTCAGTTGCCTGAATGTTAAAGCCAAGGTTATAGAAACGGCGGATAAGAGGAAGTGCTTCTTCCTTATCACCATCTGCGATTGTTGCAAATACTGTGCCGTAATTCTGAAGGTGCATACCAGATGCCTGAAGAGCTTTGTAAAGAGCTCTGTTAAGCTTGTTATCATAACCGATTGCTTCACCTGTGGATTTCATTTCAGGTGAGAGGTAAGCATCGAGACCACGGATTTTATTGAATGAGAATACAGGTACCTTTACATACCAACGATTCTTTTCTGTTGGATAAATATCGAATATACCCTGCTCCTTAAGGCTCTTACCCATAATAACCTCTGTTGCAATATCTGCAAGAGAGTAGCCTGTTGCCTTTGAAAGGAAAGGAACTGTTCTTGAAGAACGTGGGTTAACCTCGATAATATAAACATCGTCTTTTTCGTCAACGATGAACTGAATATTGTAAAGACCTACAATGCCTATACCAAGGCCAAGCTTCTTTGCATACTGAAGAATAATGCCTTTAACCTTGTCTGAAATACTGAAGGAAGGATAAACGCTGATTGAGTCACCTGAGTGAACACCTGTTTTTTCAACAAGCTCCATAATACCGGGAACGAAAACGTCTCTGCCGTCACAAATAGCGTCAACCTCAACTTCCTTACCCTGAATGTATTTATCAACAAGAACGGGCTTGTCCTCATCAATTTCAACAGCAGTTTTAAGGTAATGACGAAGCTGGTCTTCGTTTGCAACAATCTGCATTGCACGGCCACCAAGAACAAAGCTTGGACGAACAAGTACAGGATAACCGATTTCAGCTGCAGCTGCGATACCGTCTTCAAGGTTAGTAACAGCCTTACCCTTTGCACGAGGAATGTTTAATTCGTTAAGAAGATTTTCGAATGCGTTACGATCCTCTGCGCGGTCAATAGCGGCACAATCAGTACCAATGATTTTAACACCGCGGTCGTGGAGTGGCTGTGCAAGGTTGATAGCTGTCTGACCGCCGAGAGAAGCTACAACACCCTCAGGCTTTTCAAACTCAACAATGTTCATAACATCTTCGGGTGTAAGAGGCTCGAAATAAAGCTTATCTGCAGTTGTGTAGTCTGTAGAAACTGTTTCGGGGTTGTTGTTGATAATAATAGCTTCATAGCCTGCGTTCTTAATAGTCATAACAGCGTGAACGGTTGAGTAGTCAAATTCAACACCCTGACCGATACGGATCGGACCTGCACCAAGAACGATAATCTTTTTCTTATCTGTAAGGCGGGAAGCGTTCTCACCTGTGTATGAAGAGTAGAAGTAAGGAATGTATGCATTTGTGTGACATGTGTCAACCATTTTGAACACAGGGAACAGATTCATTTCCTTACGCATATTGTAAACATCAAGCTCATCACATTTCCAGAGACGGGCAATGTATTTATCGCTGAAGCCCATCTTCTTTGCAGCAACAAGAATGTCAGCATCCTTATTAACACGAAGCTTTTCTTCCATATCAATAATATTTTTGATTGCTTCGAGGAAATATGGTGTAATCATTGTAATCTCGTGAATTTTTTCAAGAGAAACACCGTGGTAAATAAGCTCTGCAATTGCAAATATGTTGTCTGAACGGAACTCTGAAATGTATTCGAGAAGCTCGTCAACACTCATATTATCAAATTTTGAAAGGTACATATGGTTAGCACCGATTTCAAGTGAACGAATACCTTTAAGAAGAGCTTCTTCAAGATTTGATCCGATACCCATAATTTCGCCCGTAGCCTTCATCTGAGTGCCGAGCTTATTAGTAGCTGAAGCAAATTTATCAAACGGGAAACGAGGTAATTTAGCAATAACATAGTCGAGCTTTGGCTCAAATGCGGCATTTGTGTTAGCAATCTGTATATCCTCAAGAGCCATACCTACAGCAATCTTTGCAGTAACGCGGGCAATAGGATAACCTGAAGCCTTTGATGCAAGTGCAGAAGAACGGGAAACACGTGGGTTAACCTCAATAAGGTAATACTCAGAGTTATGTGGGTTAAGAGCAAACTGTACGTTACAGCCACCTTCAATCTTAAGCTCCTTGATAAGCTTGATAGCTGAATCATTGAGCATTTTTTCGTCTTCCTTGCTGAGCGTCATAATAGGAGCAACAACACAGGAGTCGCCAGTATGAACACCAACAGGGTCAATATTTTCCATACCGCAGATTGTAATAGCATGGTCATTTGAGTCACGCATAACCTCAAACTCAATTTCCTTGTAGCCCTTAACAGATTTTTCAATAAGAGCCTGTGAAACAGGAGAAAGCTTGAATGCATTTGTACCGATTTCAATAAGCTCCTCTTCATTGTATGCGAAGCCGCCGCCTGTACCGCCAAGGGTAAATGCAGGACGAACAACAACGGGATAACCAATACGTTTTGCTGCCTCTTTTGCTTCCTCTAAGGAATATGTGATTTCTGACGGAATAACAGGCTCACCGATGGATTCGCAAAGTTCTTTGAACAATTCGCGGTCCTCGGCGCGTTCAATAGAAGCACTTGAAGTACCAAGAAGCTCTACATTACATTCCTTGAGAACACCTTTTTTCTCAAGCTGCATAGCAAGATTAAGACCTGTCTGACCACCGATACCGGGAATAATAGCATCAGGACGCTCGTGACGGATAATCTTAGCAATATATTCGAGAGTCAACGGCTCCATATAAACCTTATCTGCAATAATTGTGTCTGTCATAATTGTTGCAGGGTTGGAGTTTGCAAGAACAACCTCGTAGCCTTCCTCTTTAAGTGCAAGGCAAGCCTGTGTACCTGCATAGTCAAACTCTGCTGCCTGACCGATAACAATCGGACCTGAACCAATAATTAAAACCTTTTTGATGTCTGTTCTCTTTGCCATTAGAGATGCCTCCTATATATTTAGCGTATATTATTAACTGATTTATTTTTGGTAAACAACTTCACCATTACATACTGTAAGTAAACACTCTGATTTTACCGGTGTGTTTTCGAATGGTGTTGCTTTACCCTTTGAAAAAAAATCTTTAGACTCTATAACAATATCCTTTTCAAGGTCCCACACAGTATAGTCTGTACCAAGCGGAATGTTAAACCTTTTTCTGGGATTGATTGCCATAAGTTCAATAAGCTTTTCTAATGTTATTACACCTGTTTTCACGAGATTTGTATACATAATCTGGAATGCGGTTTCTATACCTACAATTCCGAAAGCACTTCCCTGCAGCCCCTTGCTCTTTTCTTCTGCAGAATGGGGAGCATGGTCGGTAGCTATCATATCTATTGTGCCGTCTTTAATGCCTTCAATAAGTGCAAGCCTGTCCTCTTCTGAGCGCAAGGGCGGATTCATTTTGAATGAACCACTTTCCTCAAGATCGTTATCATCAAGCACTAAGTAATGGGGTCCTGTTTCGCAGGTTACATCCAACCCCTCTTTTTTTGCTTTTCGTATAAGCTCAACACTTTCTTTTGTTGATATATGGCATACGTGGTAGCTACAGCCTGTTTCTTTAACCAGCTTAAGGTCCCTTTCTATAGGCTTCCATTCACTTTCACTACATATACCCTTGTGACCGTGAGCTTTACAATATTCACCATCGTGAATGTACCCGCCATACAAAAGGCTATTATCTTCACAGTGTGCTACTATCATTTTACCTAAGGACTTTGCTTTGAGCATTGCCTGCTTCATAAGCTCTTCTGATTGAACGCCTCTGCCATCGTCAGAAAAAGCAATTGAGTTTTGTGCCATACCGTCAAAGTCTGACAGCTCCTCACCCTTCTGCGCAACCGTTATAGATGCATAAGGGTAAACATTTATCGTTGCATTTTGCTCAATCAAGTCGGTTTGTTGTTTAAGGTTTTCCGCACTATCGGGAACAGGGTTAAGGTTGGGCATTGTGCAAACGGCGGTGTAGCCTCCCCTTGCAGATGCTTTGCAACCTGTTTCAATCGTCTCTTTATAAGAAAAACCCGGCTCACGAAAATGCACATGCACATCGCAAAAACCGGGAAAAATAATATATTTGGGAGAATTGAAAACAGAAAGAGCATCAACAGAAAATAAATGACCCTCAACAACTGAATAAAACGGCTTTCCGTCCTCATGAGTTGCTGTGAGGTTTATTGTTTTAGCTTTGAGTTGCTGTGACATAATCAAACTCTTTCCTTTCAACAAAAATAAAAGCCTTGCACTTCGGCAAGGCTGAACACACAAAAAGATTGATACAGACTAACCTGTACCTACATTTTTTCTATTCATCTTGCCGACATCTCGTATCGACTTAAAGACCTTAATAATATTATCATATTGCCTATTTAAAGTCAATACAACAGCACCTTTTTCCGCTACCATTTTTATGAAAGAATAAATGTCAGTTTTTGTTAATTTTTACTAAAGTTTGTCCTTTATATTCTAAACCCGAAATTAAATAACCATTCCATAAAATATTGAAGTGTGTCAATATTAATGATATTATTAAATCAATCTGGAATCTTGGAGGTTTTTTATGAGAACACCTAAAGAAGGCGTACTTTTTGATATGCTTAAACAATTAGAAAAATACTCTGTTGCAGAAAGCATAAGCATTCCCCAATGGGTTACTTATGACGGCAACTATTTTGGTGGCGGAAAATACGAGTTCAATGAAGCTGATGCACAGATTATTGCTTTGGGCGACCATTGGAAGGCTCGTTATGACTGCGCAAGAATTTTCAAAGCACAGGTTACTCTTCCCGAAAGCTACAAGAACAAGAAAATTTATTTAAAGCTTGATTTTGGCGGAGAGATTATTATAAGAATAGACGGCAGAATTGCAAACTCTGTTTCTTCCCGCGAAAAAAGTGGTTGGGTTGGCAGAGAAACTGTTAATATCACTCCTGAATTTTTAAAATTCGGTGAGCCTATGGAAATCGAGCTTGAGGCAGCGCTTGACTCTGCAGCATTCTGCGATGATGCAATGGCAGGTAAAAAAGAGTGTGAGTACACATTAAAATTTGCAGAATTCTGTGTAATTGACGAAATATGCGAAAAATTCTATCTTAACTGCATACTCGCTTGGGATACTCTTAAGCTTATAAGCGACGAATTCACAAGAGAAAGTGTATATAAAGTGCTTGATGATTCTCTTCACCTTGTTGATTTTGATTTCGAGGAAGCAGAGGTAAGAAAATCAATTACTGTTGCTTGTGAGCATTTCGACAAAAAGCTTGCAGAAATACCCTACACTGCACAATCTCACGTTATTATGGATGGTCACAGCCATATTGACGTTGCATGGCTCTGGAGAATTCAGGAATCCGAAAGGAAGAGCGCAAGAACATTTGCCAATAACCTTGCACTTATGGATGTTTACCCTGAATTCACCTTCACACAAAGTCAGGCTGTAGTTTACGATATGATTAAAAGAAACTACCCTGAATTATACGAGAGAATCAAAGCAAAGGTTAAAAACGGCCAATGGAATATTGTAGGCAACACCTGGGTTGAATGTGATACAAACATTGCTTCCGGTGAAAGTATGATAAGACAGCTCCTTTACGGCAGAGAATTTTTCCTTAAAGAGTTTGGTGTATCATCAGATACATATTGGCTCCCCGACTGCTTCGGCTTTTCACACGCATTACCACAAATCATCAAAAACAGCGGTATGAAATATTTCATCACCACAAAGCTTTTAAACCAGGATACAAACAGATTCCCTCATACACTTTTCAAATGGAAGGGTCACGACGGCTCCGAAATTCTTGCTCTTAATCAGCGTTCACACTATCAGGGTGATTTTGATCCTGCACAGGTGCATACCGCATCATACAAAAACGACTTAAAGGGTGTAATGAAAACTGCTTTCGGTATGTTCGGATATGGTGACGGTGGCGGCGGAAGCACCTACAGAATGCTTGAAAATGCAAAAAGGCTTAAAAACTTCCCCGGACTTCCCTCCTCAAGTATGGGACATCCTCAGGAATTTTTCAGTGAAGCAGAGAAAATAAGAGATGAGCTTCCCACATACTGCGACGAGCTTTACTACGAAAACCATCGTGGCACATATACAAGCCAGGGCTTTATTAAAAAAGGCAACAGACAAAGTGAATTTTTGCTTACCCGAATTGAGATGGCAAAAATCTTTAGTGGTGGCTACAGTGCTGAAGATTTAAAGGATATGTGGCTTAAGCTTCTTACAAACCAATTCCACGATATTCTTCCCGGCACCTCTATCCACGAAGCAATGGAGGATTGCAGAGTTGCCTTCAACGAGCTTTTAACAGATGCAAACAAGGAATACGACAATTCTCTTAGTGCCCTTACGCAAAAGGTAAAAGCAGAAAAGGATGGTGTTGTTGTTTGGAATATGCTCCCTCACAAAAACACATCCGCTGTTACTATCAAGGGTGATAAGACAGTTAACGAGATTTCAAGGCATTTTGAAAAAGATGGTGAGCAATACACAGAATTTATTGCAACAGATATCCCGCCCATGGGTTACAAATTCTACCCATTCGCAGACGAGAAAAAGGCGGAAAATGTAAAAATTGAAAAGGGCATTATTGAAAACAGCATTCTTAAAGTCTGCTACGATGAAGATGGTAATCTCACATCTGTATTTGATAAAGAAAATAACCGCGAAACATTAACAGGTAAAGGTAATGTTATCTCTGTTTTCATTGATAAGTGTATTCACGAAACTGCCTGGAATTTAGAGCAGAATTACGAAAAGAAAAAGTGGGTACTTGAAAAGGCTGAAAGTGTTGAAATTGTTGAAAGCTCACCTGTAAGAGCTGTGCTCAGAGTTGTAAGAAAATTCAATAAATCAACAATCACACAGAACATTATCCTTTATGCAGATTCAAGACAGCTTCTTTTCGAAACAGAGGTTGATTGGCAGGAGCGCGACAAGGTTATGAAAGCCACATTCCCCGTTAATGTGCTTAACACAGAGGCTACCTTTGAAGCGGCACACGGCGCAATTAAAAGACCAACACACCGCAACTCCTCATTTGACACTGCACGCTTTGAGCAATGCGCACACAAATGGGCAGACCTTTCCGAAGGTGATTACGGCGTGAGTATTCTTAACGATTGCAAATACGGCTACGATATTCTTGACAGCACAATGAGAATTACTCTCCTTCGTGCACCTACCTGCCCTGACAGAATGGGTGACCTTGGTATAAACAAATTCACCTATTCCTTCTATGCACACCCTGGCACATGGCAGACAGGCGATACTGTTAAGGAAGCCTTCAAGCTCAATGTTCCGCTTAAGGCTGTTCCTGTGAGTGCTCAGGCCGGTACATTACCTGAAAGCTACAGCTTCATTTCCTGCGATAACGATGATATTATCATTGATACAGTAAAAGCCGCACAGGATGGTAACGGAACAATAATCCGTGTTTACCAGAGCAGACGCGTACGCGGTGAAAGAACATTGACTATAAATATTCCATTCACAAAAATTTACGAGTGTAACCTTATGGAATATGACGATGTTGAGCTTAAAGCAGACGGAAATAAAATAACATTCAATATTACACCATTCCAGGTAAAAACTTTCAGAATAGTATGACAGAGGAGATAGTTTATGAATATTACAAACCCTTACGCACCGGGAACAGCCAACAGTAAATTGTTCCGTATTCCTGCAATTTACACACTTAAAAGCGGCAGAATACTTGCTTGCGCAGATGTACGCTACGGCAACGGCACAGATGACCCTGCAAACATTGAAACAGCTATAAGATATTCTGATGACAACGGAAAAAGCTGGTCTGATGTAAAATTTGTTAACCATTTCAATGATATGGAAGATGCAGACCACAATGTTGCTATTCCCAAAAGTGCATCCTTCTGTGATTCTGCTATGTGCGAAGCGGAAGATAATGTAATATACCACATGTGCGATGCTTGTCCTGCATTCATGGGGCTTTGGAGCGCCGGCACCTACGGAAAAAGTAATGGTTACATAGACGGCAAGCTATCTCTTTGTGATAAAACATCATCGGAAAAGGCTGAAAGTACAACCTTGAACACAAAGAATTACCCTTACTATGTTGGTGACTTTGATGAAAATGGCTTTGCCCCCGTTTTGAAGCATAGTGATAATTCAAGCTATGAAAATTATTATGTTGACGAAGAGTATTATATATACATTAAAGAAAATAATGACTTCAAGACCGTAACCGTTAAACAAATGAACAAAGACGGCACTCTCAACGATAATGATATTCACGCAAATATTTTCTATGCATATGCACCAATAAAAATTTACCCTACATACTATTTGTGGGTAAAGAAAAGCCTTGATGGTGGAGAAACCTGGCAAAAGGGTAAAATTTTAAACACACAGGTTGATGCATCGGGATTTACAGGCTATGCACCGGGCAGAGGTATTGCAGTGGAAAAGGATGGAAAACTGCGCGTTATATTTGCTATCTATGACAACAATAGCAGAGCAGAATACACAAGCGCAATATACACAGACGATGGTGGCGAAACATGGCACAGAAGCCCGAAAGCAAACAAGGTAGGTATGGCAGGCAAAAGCTCAGAAACACAATTTGTGTTAATGAACAACAATGTTTTAAGAATGTATTCAAGAAACATCGCAGGCTACATAAGCTACTGCGACTCAACAGACTTTGGTGAAACATGGGGCGAATACACCTTAGATAAAGCGCTTGCCTACTGTTCAAACTGTATGATTTCCGTTATAAACTACAGCAAGGAAATTGATGGCAAAAAAGCAATTGTAGCTTCCTATCCCTCATATAAAATCAGAAAGGGCGGTACAATAAGAATCGGTCTTTATGGTGACGATAACAAGGTTGAATGGAAATACAGAAAGAATATAACCGAAGGCTTGCTCCCCTTCAATTTTGTTTATTCCTGCTTAACTGAGGATGCAAACGGAAACATTCTTGACCTTTACGAAAGTGATAAAGCAGAAATTTCACTTAAAGCCTTTACTGTTGATGAATTAAAAACAAATGACAAATATAAGTTATCATTAATTCAAAAAATCGAATCGAAATACCTTAACATCACTAAAAAATAATATCAAGCATAAAAGCTCTCAAGGAAAACACCCTGAGAGCTTTTCATATTCTGCCTCCGCCTTTTCTCACTAAAATTGTGTCATCACCAATTACCACAATATCCTTCCAGCATATAATTATCTCCTCACCTCTGCCCAGAAAACCGCAGATTCCTTTACCGCAGAAAACAGTTATACTCACAAGGCAACCCGTACAAGTATCTATTTCCACATCTGTAATACATCCCAATCTGCAACCATTATCAATATTAACAACCTCTTTTGCTCTTAAATCAGTAACAGTACATTTCAAAGCATCAACCCCAACACAGATAAAAGCTCTGCCTTTTTGTATATTTCTTCAAACTCTGTTAATGGTAATGGATTTTTGCCCATTCCCACTTCAATCGTAAATGCAGGCTTTTTAAACTCCTCAATAAACCAATCCTTAAGTCCTCCGCTACTGTAGTGACCTTCGTTTTTTACAAGTGTATATCCGCTTACTCCTGAAAGCGCTTTTGCTATATGTAACGATTTTTCAGGTGTATTAGCTGAATACTCATAAAATATTTCTTCCCCTTGTGAATGAAAAGAAAAAAGGCGGTCAAATGGCACTTTACGTAAAAAATCCACAATTGATTTTGTTTCAGGCTCGCTTTCGGGATAAAATCCCCCAAAGCGTCTTGGTGACGGCTTTGTTATACCGTTTTTTTCTTCATAATCACGAAGCTTATACCAATCCGCATTGAAATTATGGTTTAAATCCACACCATTGGCATTAGCATTCCAATCTATAAAATCGAATTTACAGATATCATAAATTTTCTCTTTGTTTTCTTCGCAGGCGGATACACCTTTTATAGCCAAATCAATACCATCAGGGTTAAAGGCAGGAATAACCACAAGGCTTATATCATTTAAAATTTCTTCAATATCAAACCCCGCTATTTTGCCGTTACATTCCTTTGCTTTGAGTAGCTCCTCACAAAAGCGCAACAGCACCAATGAGGTTATCCATTCAAGACCGTGGGTACCTCCTACAAATATTACCTTTTTCGTACCTTTGCCTATACACAAGGAAAACAGTTCTTTTCTGAGAACCGATTTCCCGCAGGTGGCAACGCGAAGATCAGGGTATCTTTTTTCCAACTGAAAAATAAAATCCTTTAACACATCATATGTAAGCTCTTTTTCGCACACAATATTTTTCATAATCTACCTCTTTTAAATATACATATTTAATTCTATGCATAAAAAAGGAGAAATATTTACAAAAGCCTTATTTTATGCTTTAATTAAGGTATAATCTTTTGAAGAATTAAATAAGGAGCAAAAAAATGATTGTTTTAGGCTTTTTAATATTATTACTTTTCTGCGCCCTTGCTTTTTTTGTATATAAAAAAAGCGAGAGTATAAATGACATAATCAAAAAAAGCATTACCGCACTTGTGGCAATACTAATCCTTTGCACAGGTCTTGAATTTTCACTTTTCAATGTAAATTTCTACACCACATACAACTACGAAGCCATTGATTTATCCCATTATCTTCAGGACCGCAAGGATAAAAAGGGCGAATACACCATAATGCATACCGATATAGTTGAATTTCCCGAACTAAATGAGGAAATCAAAAATATACACATTGATTTAGGTGACAAGGCACCCGATACGGTAGATGTAATTGTAAAACTTACCGACGATGCCAACACCTTCTATTTCAGAGCACCCGACAGAACACTTTACAAGGATGTTGAAAAAAGCCAGTATTTTAACATTGTAACCACAGGTGCCTCAGAGCATTTATTTTTAAAATTCTTTTCCGAGGATGAAGGCGCTTTTTCCGTTAAATCTATTTCAATAAACGAGAAAAGACCTTTTGAATTTTCCTTCGTGAGACTTATTTTGTTGTTCGCAATTCTTGTTGTTTTATACATTTTCCGCCCATCCTCTTTCCTTTACAAAAAAAGACTGGTAGATTACCCCGAAACAAAAACCTCGTTGGTAATAGGCATTGTTGCTGTTCAATGCATGATTTTCATTATAGTAGGCACACTTAACCCTGCATTTTTAGGCTACCGAAGCAGTGAAAACGGCGGTATTGAATTTGTACCCCTCTCTTTAAAGCACCACAATCAATACGATGAATTAGCGCAAGCAATACTTGATGGTAAAACGTATATTGATAATAATGATATTCCGCAATCTCTTTTAGACCTTAAAAACCCATATGACACCAATGCCCGCTCTCAGGCACAGCTTGTAAGCGGAGACAAATACCGTTGGGATGTGGCGTTCTACAATGGTCACTATTATGTATATTTCGGTATAGTACCTCTTCTGTTAATGTACCTGCCATTCCGAGTGGTGATGGATGCTCCCTTCCCCTCTGCTTTAGGTATAATTTTATTTGCCTGCATTTTCGCAATAGGCGTTTTCCAACTACTAAGCTTACTGATACAAAAATATTTCAAAAAAGTTTCTTTAGGCACATATTTAATTGTTGCACTTAGCTTCATAAACTGTTGCGGTGCAATGTTCCTTGTTAAACGACCGGATTTCTATTCCGTTCCCATTATCTGCGCTATGGCATTCATAATATGGGGCATATTCTGCTGGTTAAAGGGCAAGGATGCAACAAAGAAGCAGAATCTGTACCTTACGTTGGGCTCACTTTTCTGTGCATTATCTGTTGGTTGCAGACCACAAAGTGTGCTTATGTGTGCAGTTGCGCTCCCAATATTCTGGAAATTCTTTTTCAAGGATAAGCACATTACCTCTCCGAAAGGCATAAAAAATCTTGTAAGCCTTGCGGTGCCCTTTATAATTGTGGCAAGCGGAATTATGTTCTATAACTATATCCGCTTTGATTCACCCTTTGATTTTGGTTCAGGCTACAACCTTACAACAAACGATGTTACAAAACGAGGCTTCGAAATAGGCAGAACAGGTCTCGGTTTATTCACCTACCTTTTCCAACCGCCTGAATTTTCCGCTGTTTTCCCATTCATAAAAAAGGTTGATATTAACACAAGCTATATGGGCAGAACAATCAAAGAGCTTTGCTTTGGTGGTTTAATTACATGCACACCTGTGCTTTGGTTTACAGGGGCTCTCAATAAAGCCAAAAACATTTTGAAGGAAAAAGGTCTTTGGTTAGTAACATTAACAGCTTTAGCAGTGGGTTTTGCAACTGTTATTGCAGACACTCAGGCAGGCGGACTATTACAAAGATATTTCAGTGATTTCGGTTATATTTTCTATTTTGTAGCTACAATGGTAATCTTTGCATTGTACGAAGAAAGCAACACTAAAGAATTGCACAAATTTTACACCTCATTGTTATACACATCGACAATTTTAAGTGCTATATATACATTTTGTCTTGTATTTTCTGTAGCAGATGTTACAATAGATGTACAGAGACCTGATTTGTTTGGTGGCCTTAAGCACCTTATTGAATTCTGGTTGTAATATCATAAAAGGAATGAGAAAATTGACTAAACTTAAAAACGCAAAATTCACAAAGTTTCTTTCACTTACAATTGCTCTTATTTTTATTTTAAGCAGCTTTGCAGGTTGTGGCAAAGAGCCTGCTGAAGAAGACACATCAACAACAGAAGCAAAAACCACAGCAGCTTCTACAGCTGAACCAACAACAGCTATTGAAGAGCCTGTTAACTGCAATCCTCTTACAGGTGAAACAGACTACCCTGTAGAGCTTATCGGCAACAGATCTGTTTTAATTTCTGTTGAAAACCATCCTCAGGCAAGACCTCAGTGGGGTATCGCATCTGCTGACATTGTTTGGGAAATGCTTGCAGAAGGCGGTATTACAAGAATGCTCCTTATGTTTGCTGACGCTTCAAGACTTCCTGATAAAATCGGTCCGGTAAGAAGTGCTCGTCACTACTTCGTTGAGCTTGTAGAAGGCTTTGACTCTATTTTTGTTCATTTTGGTGGCAGTAACTATGCTTATGATGCTATGAAGAAGCGTTATAACACAGACCGTATCGACGGCTTAACAGACAACTACTTCTACCGCGATCACTCAAGAAATGTTGCAACAGAGCACACAGCATACACTACAAGAGATGATATTGTAGAAGCTATAAAAAACAAAGAATTCAGAACAACTACCGATAAGGAACATGCTCAACCCTTCAAATTCAGAGCAAAAAAGAGATATTTGCCACAGGGTTCATGTATAGGCGTTACCGTTCCTTTCTCATCAAGCTACACATACGAATACACCTACAACAAGGAAGAAAATGTTTACTACAGCTCACTTAATGGCAATAAGTTTATGGATGACAATGGCACACAGCAGAATTTTGAAAACATTGTTATTATGTATGTTCCTGTTTCATCTATGAACGATAGTGCAGGTCGTGTAACATTTGATTTATACAAGGGCACAGGTCTTTACATTTCAAATGGTTCTTACCAGAAAATCAAATGGGAGAAGGGCGACTACGAGAAGATGCTCCATTTCTACGACAGAAAAGATAATCCAATCTATTTCAATCAGGGTAGAACATACATTGCTCTTGTTCCAACAGAAAACGAAAATTTGACAGTTATTTCTCAAAGACAATAAATCAAAGCCGGATAGGATTTCTTCCTATCCGGCTCTTTCATATATTATTGATTTTTTATTCACCACTCAAACTCAGGTCTGCCGTTATCAACATATTCGGCAGCTTTAAGAAGAAATTTTCGCATAGGCTCCATTTTCTTGACATAGAAAATAAGTATATCAGAAAACTCCTCGAAGGTAGTTATATCATCATCGGGTATATGGACAATCATAGTCCAGTTTTTCAGCTTAATATATTCGGCTGCGGGATCGTCTGCAGAAAAACCACGTGGCATAGTTTTTAAGCTATCCCCTCTAACGGATATTCCGCCCTCATTCAAAGCCTTTTTGAACTCATCAAAGTGCAGAGAAATATATTTTCTGACACTATTCATTTGCGCTGTAGTTTCGCACCAAAGGCCTGTACCGAAACAGCTGTCACCCGGGTAAACTCTTAAATAGTATCCGATAGGCTTCCAGGACTTTCTGTCTGCACAGATGTATGCTCTGAAAGCAGGGTTATATGGTGGTCCGTCTTTATGAAAGCGCATATCACGGGCAACGCGGTACATCCACTCCCTGGGCTCCATATACATTATTACTTTGCCTATATCTTCTGCTTCGTCGCTGAGCTTAAAACGAAACATATCAAGAAATGCTAAAAAGTCTGATCGCACACTTTCATACTCAGTATGATTTTCGTGAAACCATGTGCGATTGTTATTAACCGATAAAGCGCTTATATACTTCAATAATCTGTTAAGATTTGTTTTGTCATTCATATATTTCTTACACTTTCCTATAATATGTTTTTGTATTTTTAGTCTGTATTAAATTATTTTTATGATACCATAGCACCCTTTAAAATTCAATATCGTATTGACAACAAAGCGCCGTATAAAGTAAAATTATATCATAATTTAATTGTTAATCACGGAGGTTAATTATGGCTATTTTCAAACCCTTTAAGGCATTAAGACCAACAAAAGAATATGCTTCAAAAGTTGCCGCACTCCCATACGATGTTATGAACAGCGAAGAAGCAAAAGAAATAGTTAAAGGAAATCCATATTCTTTTTTACATATAGATAAGGCAGAAATAGACCTTCCCGAAGGTACATATTTATACAGCGACGAGGTTTATGCAAAAGCTAAAGAAAACCTTGATAAATCAGAAGCAGGCGGCATAATGGTAACAGATGATACACCTTACTTTTATATTTACCGTCAAATTATGAATGGTAGGGAGCAAACAGGTCTTGTCGGTTGTGCATGGGTAGATGATTACATTGAAAACCGCATTAAAAAGCACGAGCTTACACGCGCAGACAAAGAGGCAGACAGAATCCGCCACGTTGACACCTGCAACGCAAATACAGGCCCTATTTTCCTTTGCTACAAAAGCAAAGATGAAATAGCAGAAATAATAAACAAGTATAAGGCTGATGCTCCTGAATATGATTTTGTTACAGATGACGGCATAACAAACACAGTTTGGGTTATTAATAACACAGAGGATTGCGCAAGACTTTCCGCATTGCTGGCAGAAGCAGGTGATTTTTATATTGCAGACGGTCACCACCGCTGTGCATCTGCTGTTAATGTTGCAAAGAAAAGGCGTGAAAACAATCCCTGCTTTAACGGCACAGAAGAATTCAACTTTTTCCTTGCTGTGCTCTTCCCTGCAGATGAGCTTGAAATTATGGATTACAACAGAGTTGTTAAGGATTTAAACAGCAACTCTGAAGAAGAGTTTATTGCAAAAATATCCGAAAGCTTTATTGTTGAAGATGCTCCTTGTAATGGTGCATACCACCCTGAAGAAAAACACAACTTTGGTATGTACCTTAACAACAAATGGTATAAGCTTACTGCTAAGGATGGCACATTCGACCCCAAAAACCCTGTTGACCAGTTAGATGTTTCAATTCTTCAAAAAAATCTTTTGACACCAATACTTGCTATCGGTGATCCGCGTACAGATAAAAGAATTGATTTCATTGGCGGTATCCGTGGTCTTAAGGAGCTCGAAAGACTTGTTGATAACGGCTTCAAGGTAGCATTCTCAATGTACCCAACAACATTAGAGGACCTTATGTCTATTGCAGATGCTAATATGATTATGCCACCTAAATCCACATGGTTTGAGCCTAAGCTTTTAAGCGGATTATTTATTCACAAACTCAGTTAAATTTACCAGGAGGAAAAAATGTTTAAAATTGGTTGTCATTTATCAAGCTCAGGCGGATATCTTGCCATGGGCAAGGAGGCTGTAAGAATCGGCGCTAACGGTTTTCAGTTTTTTACCCGTAACCCCCGTGGCGGTCAGGCAAAGCCTCTTGATTTAGAGGATATGAGAGCTTTCGAGGAATACAGAAAAGAGCACGGCATTGTTAGTGTACTTGCACATGCACCCTACACAATGAATGCCTGCGCAAAGGATGAAGGGCTTCGTGACTTTGCAAGAAACACTATGGCAGACGATATAATGCGCCTTAACCATATTGAGGGTGCGTTATATAACTTCCACCCCGGTAGCCACGTACAACAAGGTGTTGATGTAGGCATACAGTATATTGCAGATATGCTCAACTCTGTGTTATCAAAGGAGCAAACCACAACTGTACTTCTCGAAACAATGGCGGGCAAAGGCAGTGAGGTTGGCAGAAGCTTTGAAGAAATACGCGCAATCATAGATAAAGTTGAATTAAAGGAAAAGCTTGGTGTTTGCCTTGATACCTGCCACGTTTACGATGGCGGATATGACATTGTAAACAACCTTGATGGTGTACTTAAGGAATTTGATGAAATAATCGGTCTTGACAGGCTTAAGGCAATCCACCTTAACGATTCCAAAAATCCTTTTGCATCCCACAAGGACAGGCACGAGCAGATAGGTAATGGCAGCCTTGGCATCGAGGCTATTACCAGGATAATTAACCACCCGTTATTGAGAGAAATACCTTTCTTCCTTGAAACACCGAACGATATAGATGGTTATCAGAAAGAAATTGAGTTACTAAAAAGTCTTTATAAAGATTGAGAATAAATCATGGAGTGTTAAGCATAAGCTTTGCACTCCATCTTATTTTTCTTTCACTTGTATTTTATTTTACTTTATGATATTATAATGTAAGATATTATACATTTATATGATTGGGTGTGGGATATTTGGCATATGAAAAGAAACGCGCATTAAATAATACTGACAGGCGCGTAAAAAGAACAAAAAAAGCTTTAAAAGATGCATTATTAACATTACTTGAAAAAAAGCCTATAAATGAAATATCAGTTACAGAGCTTACAAACCTTGCAGATGTTAACAGAGCAACCTTTTATTTTTATTATACAGATTTGCTTGATATGCTAAGCCAGATTCAGAGCGAGTGTTATCAGGCTTTCCGGGAAATCACAAGCGAATCTACTGTATCCATTAACACATTGGAAGGCTTTACAGAATATGCAGAAAGCTTTCTCACCTTCTGCCGGGACCACGAATCCTTAGTAAAATTCATTGTAAAGAATGATACTAATAACCAGCTGTACAAACAAATTCAGGTATTGATGCTTAACCATATCCCCAACTCAAAGGATACCTTTGGTATAGACAACCCTGCTCGATATACAACAGACTATGTATTGAATGCAATTGTTGGTATTCTCATTGATTGGATGGAGGAAGGTATGAAAATATCACCTCACGACCTTGCGGAATTTTGTGCCCACCTTTACCTTAACGGCGCATATAAGACAAAACAGCTTTATATTTCAAAGTAAGGTAAAAGCGGTTAGCAATCAGCTGTCAGCGAATTTGAAAACAAAACTGTTATAAAGAAATAATCTCCGAAACCCTACGGATTTTCGGAGATTATTTTTATTATACTACCTTTTATTCAACTGATTTCAAGGATTCAACCATGCTTATTTTCTTCAATTTAAAGTGCATAAGCAAGTTAACTATTATTGCAAACACAGCGGTTGCAACAGCCGCAATAATAAAGCTCATTGGCTCAAGATCTGTTTTAAAGGTAAGTGTATCAATATCAACAACACCAACAACTGCTATATTAAGAGGAATACCTAATATAAGACCTGCTACAATACCTATAATAGTAAGAAATACATTTTCACGATAAATATATGCTGAAACCTCACCATCATAGAAGCCTAAAACCTTAAGTGTTGCAAGCTCCCTTATACGCTCATTAACATTAATGTTGTTAAGGTTATATAAAACAACAATCGCAAGAGCCATAGCTGCAATTATGAATAACATAATAACCATATTAAGTGTATTAACAATGTTTGCAAAGTTATCAATAACCACAGTTGTATAAACAGAGCCGTTTACACCCTTAATGCTGTTTATTGTTTTCTCAAGCTGAACCTTCTGGTCTACTGTTATATCTTCAGTAAGCTTACAGAACAAGTAGTTGTATGTTAATGTACCACCTGTAACCTGCTGATAATATTTAGGAGTCATATATACATAATGGAATGCGTAGTTATCAACGATGTCTGCAACCTTTACCTGATATTCAACTGTTTTGGAGCCCTCTGTCCAGGAAACTGTAAGAAGGTCACCAACCTTTGAATCGGTTTTGGTTGCAAGCTTTTTAGTGATAATTGCCCCCTCGTCTGTATACGGAATTATATCGTCACCCTGCCTGAGGTTAATAAAGTTTTTCATTACTTCAGGATTTTCCGGAATGAGTATGTCTATCTCCATTTCCTTATCTGTTCTGTCAGAATATCCGTGGCACACCTTAAGGTAGCCAAGCATTGACTCTGTAATTTCCTTGTTATCGCTGATCTGTTTAACAATCGGACTTTCCTTATAGTTTTCCTGACCATCTTTAAGAACAACCTGTAAATCGTACTGGGCAATACCAACACCTTTACCATACTGGTTATCAATAACACCACTAATAGCATCACGAAGACCGCAAGCAGCAAGAAGAAGCGCTGTACAGCCTGCAATACCGATAACTGTAACCAAAAACCTCTTTTTGTTTCTGAAAAGATTTCGAACGGTAACCTTACCCGTAAAACTGAGCTTTGTCCATATAAAGTCAACCTTTTCAAGGAATACTCGTTTACCTGCCTTTGGTGCCTTTGGTCGCATAAGCACCGCAGGTACAGAGGCAAGCTCTTTCCTACAAGCAAGGTAAGTTGCAAGACCTGTTGTACCGATAGAAAGAACGACACCTAAAACAAGGAAGATTGGCATAAAGCTTGCTATAAGGTCCGGCATCTCATACATGATACCCCACGCGGCCGCAAGTATTTTTGGAACGGCGGTAAAGCCTAATGCTATACCAAAAACAACACCAATACTACTTGCAAGCACAGAGTAAAGAATATATTTACCGACAATCATACTGTTGGAATAACCTAATGCTTTAAGGGTACCTAACTGTGTTCTTTCCTCCTCAACCATTCTTGTCATGGTAGTAAGGCAAACCATTGTCGAAACTATAAAGAACAGTGTTGGGAAAATGTATGCAAGACGCACCATATTTTCTGCTGCCTGACCATAGCCTGTATAACCCGGGTTATCATTTCTTGTATATACACTCCAGCCGACACCCTCTTTGATATTTTCTATTAATCCGTTACCCTTCTCGTATGCTGTACGGGCAACACCAAGTTTTGAGTTAACCAAAGTCTCTTTTTCGGCATATGTTTTTTCTGCAGCGGCAATAATCGTCTTAATATTCTGGTACTGCGTCATTTTAAGAGCAAGTGTTGCCTGAGCGGTCATATATTTAGTCTGAGCTTCCATTGAGCTATACTGAAGCTTATCGCCGCTTGCTTCAATTTGTGTTTTATATTCTTGAAGCTTCTTTTCTGCATCTTTGAGCTGAGCCTGAGCTGAATCCAACTGTGTTTTAGCCTCTGCAAGTTTAGCTTCTGCAGCAGTACATTCGGCATTGTTTATATCATACTCTTTTTTACCTTCTGTATACTGTTGCTTAGCAACTACGAGCTCTGTATTATACTGATCTAAAAGCTGATCAACCTCTACAATAGCATCCGCTGCCATACCCTGTGCGGTAAGGTTTGATGCGGCTCTTAAAATATCAGCAAGATCAGGGTTAGTTCCTTGTAATCTGTCCGCCATCTGATCAAGATGGAGATCATTCTGAGAAACATTCTGATTTTCCTGAAGTGTTTTTAATGTATTTTCTGTTGTTGTGATAAGAGATTCAGTATACTGAATTTCTTTTTCAGCAACAGTGAGCTGAAGTTTTGCTTCGTTCAATTTCTGACGGGCAGCATCAACTTCCATTTTCTTTGTATTATACTCAGTCTGCTTGTTAGCAAGCTCCACCTGACTTTGAGAAAGCTGTGTTATTCTTGCATTGTATTCATTAACAGCCGCAACATATTGGTTGCTTCCGCTCTGAAGCTGTCCCTGTACCTTGGCATACTCTTCATCCATAGTTTTCTGAGCCTCTTCAAGCTGTTTTGCACCTGTTTTTTCAAGCTCATATAACTCTTCGAGTTTCTTCTTACCTTCATCAAGTGCTCCACCAACTGTTGATTCGGCAACATCTATCTGCTGTTTTGCAGATGCAACCTTCTGTGGCAGACCCACTATAAGCCTTTTTCTGCTTGACGCGGCAAGTTTTTCCGCCTCAACCATAATTTCCTTTTGCTTTTCTTTTACAAAATTATCATACTCTTTTGAATATGCCTCGAATTCGTCTGCGCCCTCAAGGGTTATGTATGCTTCACTGTAGTAAGTAATATTCTCGGTAAAAGCATCGTTATTAACGTAAATAAAGTCACCTAACTTACCACTACCTGCAGTTGTTACACCACGCTCATAGGAAACCCAATATGGTGTTTGCACAATACCTACGATAGTTAAAACATTATGCTTGAGATAATAACCAATATCCTCTTCATCACCGCGTATTTTAAGAGTGCTGCCAACCACAAATTGTTCGGGTGTTGTAAGACCACTACAAGTAACAACACATTCATTTGGTGATTCAGGGTAACGCCCCTCAACAAGCTTGAGCCTGTTTATGTAATCAGGATTTCTCTCTCCGTTTTCAAAATTAACAGCGGACATAAGGTCAACACCGGAAATTCTGATTGTCATTTCAGAACCGTCGATATCAACAATACCCTCGTATTCACCTTTTTCATTTGGTGTCTGCACATAACCATCAACGAATTTGACACCCTGAACAGATTCAACACCTTCTATTTTGCGAACCTTTGCCAGCTCTTCGTCATAAAGTCCAAGATATGACTGTAAACGAAGGTCCATAAGATTGTATTCGGTGTAATATTCGTTGGCCGTATCTATCATATCCGGGCCGATAGCATTAAGACCGCAAAACAAACCGCTTCCCATTGCAACAATTGCAATAATCGATACAAATCTGCTGAATGTACGCTGTATCGAACGGAAACTATCTGTAATATAGGAATTTGTCATTTTAATTTATTTCCTTTCGTTACCACTCGATATCTTCAACAGACATTGGATTCTCGTTAATCTGCATATCCACAACGCGTCCGCTTTTCATTGAAATAACTCTGTCTGCCATTGGCGTAAGCGCCTGGTTATGGGTAATAACAATAACCGTCATACCTGTTTCGCGGCTTGTATCCTGCAAAAGCTTAAGAATCTGCTTACCTGTGTTATAGTCAAGAGCACCTGTAGGCTCGTCGCACAAAAGGAGCTTTGGGTTTTTAGCAAGTGCACGGGCAATCGAAACTCGCTGTTGTTCACCACCTGAAAGCTGTGCAGGAAAGTTATTTAATCTTTCTGCAAGACCCACTCTTTCAAGCACCTTTGTAGGATTAAGTGACTTTGTACCTATCTGAGTTGCAAGCTCAACATTTTCAAGGGCAGTAAGGTTTGGCACAAGGTTATAAAATTGGAAAACGAAGCCTACATCATAGCGTCTGTATTCAATAAGACTCTTACTATCATATTCGTTAATAAGGTCACCTGCAACACGCACCTTACCATCGTCACAATCATCCATACCGCCAAGAATATTAAGAACAGTTGTTTTACCGGCACCACTAGCACCTACTATTACACAAAATTCACCCTGCTCGATATTAAAGGTAACGCCATCGGCGGCGTTGATAACAATCTCGCCCATTTTATATCTCTTGTAAACGGAATCAAATTCTATAAAACTCATTTAGGTTTCAGCCTTTCATGTGTATTTAATAAATTTTTAGAGTGAATGCATTAACCACGTAAAGGTCGACACATTCACTCAACATTTTACAATAAATTATGCGTTAAGTCAATATTATAATATTATTATAAAAGCAAATTATTTGTTAACAAAAATTGTTTGTAAGCAAAACGCTTTTTTATGACATGGTTTTATATATCTCTGCCATAACCTCAGATGCTATAGGAAGAGCCGTAGAGGCTCCCCAACCACCATTTTCCACAACCACAACAATCGCCACAGGGCATTGCTCATTTTGTGAAAAACCAACAAACCACGAATGTGGTTTTTGTTCATCATTCACCTCAGCTGTACCTGTTTTTCCGCACATTGAAAGACCCTTAAAGTTGTTATCACCATAATTTTCCTCAACTGTTTTTCTCATTATCTGTGATACTTTATCGGAAACTTCTGAAGTTAAATAAATCTCTGTCTGTGCCTCTGTTTTCTTTATTTCCTTACCCGTTGGTGTAGCAACAGAGGAAACTGCAAAAGGCAAAACAGCAGTACCTTTGTTTGCAACCGCACCCAACAAAGTAAGCATATGGTATGGATTTACAAGTGTATCGTATTGTCCGACACTTGCCCATGCCACATCACCGGCTGTTGCCTTGGTTAAATCTATAAGACTTTCCTTTGTATTTCCGTTGCCGAAACGGAATGATTTTCCAAAGCCCATCTGCCTTGCCGTTGCTTCAAGGTGTTGTGAACCGATTTTTTGCGATAAAACAGCAAAGGCGCAGTTACAGGAATTTGTAAAGCTTTGCTGAAAATCCATTGTGCCGTGACTATGCGGACAAGTAATTTTCACACCACCAATAACCTCTCCACCATTGCAGGTGTATTCAAATGAATCAATATCGACAATATTTTGTATAGCACTTATTGCAGTTACAATTTTGAAGGTTGATCCGGGAGTATACAGTCCATCAATAAGTCTGTTAAGGTAAAGACCCTCGTATTGTCCTCCCTCATTTTTTTCAATTTCATTTTTAGTCGGCTTGTTTTCAACATCAAAATTAGGACTTGAAACAGAGCAGATAAGCTCACCCGTTTTGTAGTTATACGCCGCTACAACACCTTTTCTGTTACTTAAAGCATCAAGGGCAGAAACGCTCACCTTGCTATCTATGGTAAGAACAACATCATTACCTCTGCCATATCGCTTGAGAGTATACATTCCGTTAATTCCGTTGTAACCCGAAAGTTGCGGCTTATATGCGGTTTGGATACCCGAAGCAATATAGCCTTGTGTATCACCCACAATGTGTACTATTGAACGCCTTACTCTTTCAGAATCATTGTATTTTCGTTCATCCTCTTCGGTATAGGCTAAAATCTCGCCATTTCTATCAAGAACATTACCTGCACCAACGAAATCGCCGTTTTCTGACAAATGCTCATTCGCGCGCATAGTAGCCCACTTTTCACCATTAACTATAAACCTGTAACCAAGAACACCAAGTCCGCCTATAACTACTGCTACAAGAAGAAGAATTACAGCACCTCTTTTAGCTGTTGTCTTCATAAAAATCCCCTCCTTTTCTTACAGGCTTGGTATTCACGGGTCTTGAATTAGCATGTCTTGGGTTATTAGGTCTTGAATTTGCAGGTCTTGGATTTGCATATCTTGGGTTTGCAGGTTTAGACCTTGCAGAGCTTGGTTTTTCAGACTCCGGATTCAGAGGAGTATCATCATCTTTTTCATCCTCAAAATTCCTTCCTGAAGCAAGCTCAGGCTTAAAGTTTGCAAATGTTCGTGTATCTATACTCTTTATGAAAGCTAATAAACAGAAGCTACTTATTACACTTGAACCACCCTTACTGATAAATGGTAAGGTTACACCTGTCAGAGGTAAAAGGTCTGTTATACCGAAAATACTGAGCATACTTTGGAAGAGTATCATTGATATTGCGCCGATACCTGCAATGGTATGGAAAGTTGATTTCGCTTTTTTAGCATTCACAACAGCCCAAATTGCAATAACACAATATGTCACAGGAATAATGAAGCTCATTATAAGTCCGAATTCCTCTGAAACAACGCCAAATACAAGGTCCTCTGCCGCGGCAAATATATGTCGCAACTCACCATTACCAAGACCAAGACCGAAAAGACCGCCACTTACAGAATAAATAAGTGTTCTTGTTTGCTGATATCCGCCCTCATCCATATAATCCCATACATGAAGATAGGTGGAAAATCTTGATGCAACATATGGCTTCAGAACAAGAATTGCTATAGCCCCCACCAGCGCCACACCACAAACAAGGCTGAGTGTTTTAACATCACCCGAGCGCATAAATGCCATAACTATAAAGGTAAAAAAGAAAATAAGTGCTGTACCGAAATCAAACATCAAAAACAGTTCACCAACACATATTGCTGAGAAAACTATATACATAGAAAGGTTTTTGATGGATTGTAATTTTTCAAGAGTTACCGCGCCCACAAACACAAACGCAACCTTTACAAGCTCCGATGGTTGAATAGATATTCCCGCTAATGAAAGCCAGTTGCGAGCACCATTAGTAGGCTCTGCAAGCACAAGCGTTGCCGCAAGCACACCTACCGTGCCAACCGCAAGAACCATCCTGAGTATTTTCAGCGCATCAACAAACCTGAGAATAAACAGCAACACACAAAAGCCTGCCACACCTAAAGCTATGGCAAAAAGCTGTTTGAGAACTGTCTGAGGATACATGCTCCCCACTATTGCAAGACCAATAGAAGCAAAGGTAAAAGCAATCATTTCAAGCTCGAAATTGTGGAGCCTTAAAATGTAGGTTGCAAAAAGATAATAGCACCATTGCAGCGCAATAAAGCCTAAATAAACGCACACTATAATTTCGCTGAACTGCCCATCCGGAAACATATTTATGAGCATAGAAAATATATTGAAAACAGCCAACAAAGCAAGCGCTACACCATATGACGGCGCGCCTAAAAAGCCACTTTTATCTTTGATAAACTTATATTTCCCCTCGTTAAGAACAAATTGGACTCCACCGATATTCAGCATATCGCCATTGTGAATATACGCTTTATTTTCAACCTTTTTACCATTGACCTTTATTCCTGATTTGGAGAAGGTATCGAATATAACAAAGCCTTTATTACGGTATGCAATAACTGCATGCAAGCGAGAAATAGTATCGTACGGTAACACAATATCGCATTTTTTGTTTCTTCCTACAGAGGTCTCTCTTTCTCTAAGAGAAATTTTTTCACCTGTAACAGAATTAACAAGCTTTGCCCTTATTGGGTCTGTTGTTTTTTTGAAAAACAACGCCAAAAGCATACGAACAACAATAAACGCAACTATAAACAGCATAGCAAACCTGAAAAAAGGCATTAAATTCATTATAAATTCCTGCATACCTTACCTCCTCTGCACAAAATTCAACAGTTTAATAATACCACAAAATATGGAAATAATCAATGTAACAGATGTCCTATTTGTTACATAAATAAGAAGAATTTGTAAATTTACTTGTTTTGTTCCTCGTATTCTTGACTTTGAGTGCATACATAGGTTATTATTATAATAGCTAAATATGGGGGTAATCATATGTCAGTTAAAAAATTTATTTACGGCACAATGAATGACGAAAATGTTTATGCTTTTGTTATAAAAAATACTGCCGGTGCAAGTGCACAGATAATTGAAAAAGGTGCTACATTAGACAAATTATTTATTGAAGATAAAGACGGAAAATTTATTGACGTGCTTGTTGGCCACGACAATTTAGATGGTCACATTAATCGTAGTGATTATCAGGGTGTTGTTGTTGGACAATATGCTAACAGAATTAAAAACGGCACTTTTTCTATTGATGGCATTGAGTACAATGTTACTAAAAACGAGAAGGATATGACTTGCCTTCACGGTGGCGGAGAATACAGCTCTGCACACTGGTGCGGTAAAGAAATTTCAGATAATTCCGTAGAGTTTACATATACAAGTCCTGATGGCCGGGATGGCTTCCCGGGCAACGTTGAAGTTAAGGTTACTTACACTTTTGATAACCAGAACAATCTTTCAATTGAATATTCTGCAATTTCGGATAAAAAGACAGTTATCAATCTTACAAATCATGCGTATTTTAACCTCAATGGGTTCAATAGCGGAGACATTCTCAACCATACATTGCAAATAAATGCAGACCGCTTCACTGCAATTGACGAAAACAGTATCCCTACAGGTGAGCTTCCTGCTGTTACAGGAACACCATTTGATTTTACTGCAGAAAAAGCAATTGGCAGAGATATTGAAGAAGATTTTATTCAACTCAAAAACGGCATGGGCTATGACCATAATTTCTGCATTGCAGATTATGATGGCTCTCTCAAAACAATAGCTATTGCTAAAGGTGATAAGAGTGGCATAAAAATGGAAGTTAAATCTACAGAGCCCGGTGTACAGTTATACACAGGAAACTTCCTCGATGGTAGTGTTATAGGTAAAGGCAACAAGCCTATTGCAAAACGTTCTGCATTCTGCCTTGAAACACAGGTTTTCCCCGATTCACCAAACCATCCCGAATGGCCTAATTGCATTTATGGTGCAAACGAAGAATACAAATCAGTTACAATATTTTCCTTTGCAAAATATAAGTAAATTATTGACTGAAAAAACCTTTTTTGGTATAATTAATCGGTAAATCACAGAAAGGAGACGAGCTCATGAAAAAAAGCACAAAACTACTCACAGCTATTTTAGCAGTAGCGACTTTTGTTACCGCTGTAATGCCGTCTGCTTTCGCAAAAGATTTTGCACCGAAAATAGATACAAATATCGGTGTAAACACCCAATACGCATATAGTGAAAACGATGCTTCGTGGCTTCGTCAGCTTGTTGTTAAAGAAGATATGCTTTCCATAGGCGGAATTATTGAGGAAGCGATTTTACACCCCGTTACCCCGTACCCTTACACTTGTGACGCACCACATTTCAAGGCATTGGTTACAGAAAGCATAAAAACCTATACCCTTGACGAAAAAACCCAACGCGCCGCCTACCTTTATCTTCTTGACCAGATAGGCGCTCTCACGATCATTTCGGAGCCCACCGCTTCCAATGAAACCAAAGCAGATTGGCTTCGCAAAAACGGAATAATTGTTACTCCCGAGGATGAGGCAGACACAGAAAGAGTTCTTATGATAAGCGCGTTGTATGCTTTAATGAAAAACGATTTCTATTACGTTATAACGGGCGAGCACCTTAACATACCAAACGGTACACCAATGGAAGAAGCCCTTGTAATGCACATTGCAGGTTTATCGAACAACAGCGATGAGCTCTCCGCCTTTATGCTGAAGTTTTTTGGTACCGATAAATTAGGTACATTGGAAGATTACATTTATTACACTTCGCTTATGGCTTTGTATGTAAATGGCTATGTTACAACTACTGAGATTCCTGTGTTAGACAGAGACGAGGTTTTCAGACGTGTTGCAATTATGACAATCCGTGGTTATGGTATTTCTATTGATTCTGAAAATGCTACACAGCAAGAGTTAACCGATAAATATCTTACTGCTATGCTCGGTACACACTACAAAGTTTCCTTAGACCCTGAATCTTTAGTTAAAGCAAGAAATGAGCAAAGTATACCATACTATATTCTCCAACGTATGGCTAACGAGGATGCTAATGTTACTATTTCTCACACCCGTTATTCATATGAGCAATGCTTTGACCTTGTTTTAAAGAAAACAGACCGTTTTGACCTTGAAAAAGAATTTTACTCAGACATTTATGAATATGATGTTTTCTTAAATGCAACAAGAGATAAAATATATATCAATCCCACAACACTTACCGGTAATGCTCGTGTTTCAATCAACGGAAATGATGTTTCCGGCGGAAAATATGCAGATATTCCTTTACTTGCTCAGGCCAAACAAACCATAAACATTGAGTGTAAATACAAATTACACGATACCACCTACACATCCAATTACAAAGTTAATGTACACCAGGGTAATATAGCTCCCGGCGACAGTAACATAACCGGTATTATTCCTACATATGGAACAACAACTCCAAATACTACAAAGCCGGGTTCTCCTGTAACTAACCCTGACGGAAGTATCGTTACTAACCCGGATGGTAGTATCGTTACAACCACTCCTAATGTCCCTGTAACTAATCCCGATGGCAGTATTGTTACAACCACTCCCAATATCCCTGTAACTAATCCCGATGGTAGTGTTGTTACAACCCCTGCCACAGGCAATGTAACATTTGGTCAGTTAATAGAAATAGATCAAACATTACCTGCAATTTCACCAATAATCTCCAACATCAACAACGGAGCTATGAACATAGTAGGAAACATCCTTTCAGTTAACGAAAATGGTGAGATTGTTGACCAAAACGGCAACATCATCTCTCCCGAGCAATTATCTGAAGGTTATACATATGTTGCCGGAGAGGATGGAATTATTCAGGTTGCTTTCACAGATCCAACTACCGAACCCGTTACCGAAACTGAACAAAACACTGACGAGGAGAACGAACGAAAGTTGTTTATGATAGTCATTCTCTCCATATGTATTGTTCTTATTGTCATTTTAATTATTGTTTTATCCTCATCAAAAAAACGCAAAAAAACCGCAAAAGGAAAGCGAAAGATTAAGAAAAAAAGAATAGGTCAATAAATAATAACCACAAATTATAATTACAATGGCAACAAACACCATCTTTAGGGTTTTTGTTGCCATTATTAATCTTTTTTATAATTTAATTTTAAAAATTGTTCATATATTTTCATTCATAATGGTTTATAATTACATATGGATAATAAAACCATACGAGGAGGTTTTAATATGACAAAGGCTAAAATCCTTATAGTAGATGATGATGTTAATATTTGCGAACTTCTGCGTCTTTATCTTGAAAAAGATGGTTTTGAAACAGAGGTTGTTACAGATGGTTTAAAGGCTGTTGAAGCATTCAACTCCATATTACCCGATCTTGTATTGTTAGATATTATGCTTCCCGGAATGGATGGTTGGCAAATCTGCCGGGAAATCCGCAAAAACTCTCAAACACCCATTATTATGCTTACAGCAAAGGGTGAAACCTTTGATAAGGTTCTCGGTCTGGAATTAGGTGCCGACGACTATATAACAAAGCCATTTGAAACAAAGGAAGTTATTGCAAGAATAAAGGCTGTTCTTCGTCGTTCTGCAGGTCAGTCATCTTCAGCAGAAGCAACAAAAGAAGTTTCCTTTGACAAATTGCTTATTAACCTTACAAACTACGAATTAAAGGTAAACGGAAACACTATTGACACTCCCCCTAAGGAGCTTGAATTGATTTTCCACCTGGCAAGTAACCCAAACAGAGTATATACACGTGACCAGCTTCTTGACGAAGTGTGGGGCTTTGAATATTACGGTGACTCACGAACAGTTGATGTTCATGTTAAGCGCTTACGCGAAAAGCTTGAAGGTGTTTCAGACAAATGGGAATTAAAAACCGTTTGGGGTGTAGGTTACAAGTTTGAAACAAAGTAACACTCAGGTGATATTATGACTCTTACTAAAAATAAAAAAAGTGTTTTCTTCTTAAAATACTTTTTTATTTTTTCCACTATTATCCTCGTCAGCTTTTTAATCATCGGTATTTCCTTTATGCTTTTCATTACCAACTCTTTGGCTACACAAGCATTGAACGAAACCAAAAACAATGCTATACAACTATCTAAAGCAACAGCCGAATTATTAAGCTCAGACCTTATAGCAACAAACCCTGAGGCGGCTCTACTTGTTATGTGCCAGAATGTTGATATACTGACCAGAACGACAGGTACTGATGTTTACATTTGTAACAATGAAGGTCAGATAGAAATCTGCGCTGAAACAATTGAAAACTACAGAAGTGAAATCAACTACCATTGCCCTATACACAGCAAAATACAAATTCCTACCACATTTCTTAACAGGGTAAAAAAAGGTCATATTTCTGAATTTTCAACTTTAGGAACATCCTACGAAACATACCATTCAATATCAATGGAGCCTTTTTTCGTTAATGATAGTTTCCGTGGCTTTTGTGTTGTTGCTTCACCAATAACAGGAGAATTACTATCGGGTATCAAGCAGGTTTTCATTGTTTTCCTTATTTCTGCCGCAATAGCTCTTGTTCTTGTTACTATTGCAGTTTACTTTATGACAGCTAAAATAGCAAAGCCTATAAGCAACTTAGAAACTGCTACTACCCTTTATTCCTCGGGTGATTTCTCTTATAGGGTGCCGGAAATAGATGATGACGATGAGCTTGCTCACCTCATAACAAAATTCAACTCTATGGCAACATCTCTTGCCCAACTGGAAAATTCGAGAAGAAGCTTTGTTGCCAATGTATCTCACGAATTCAAAACGCCAATGACAACTATAGGCGGATTCATTAACGGTATATTGGATGGCACTATCCCACCTGAGAAACAGGATTATTATTTAAATATTGTTTCTTCTGAAATCAGCAGATTGTCAAAAATGGTTAACACCATGCTCAATATTTCTAAAATCGAAACAGGAAATGTTGAATTAAACATAGAACAGTTTGATTTATCTCAAAAAATAGTTTCAACCTTCTTGGGCTTTGAGCAACTGATTTCAAAGAAAAATATTGACATAGCGGGCATAGAAGATTTAAAGCCCGCAGTCATTCATGGTGACAGCGCAATGATTGATCAGGTCATATACAACTTAACAGACAATGCTGTTAAGTTTACCAATGATGGCGGAACAATCACAATCAACACCGTCTCAGATAAAAAATATGTATATCTTGCCATTACAAATACAGGTAAAGGCATACCGGAAAAAGATTTGAAAAAAGTTTTTGACAGATTCTACAAGGTAGATGAATCACGAAGCACCGACACTAAAAGTACCGGTCTTGGTCTGTTCCTTATCAAAAGTATACTGAGCTTACATAATGGCACAATAACTGTTGAAAGCGAACAGGATAACTTTACACGATTTACTATTAAATTACCAAAATAAATTCATTAAAATATTTCTTTTGTACATCGAAAGAAACGGAGGACTATATTTATGGACGATATTTTCAACACAAATCCTATTAATGAGCCATCTGCTACAGATCCGGCTCCTGTACAGCCCACTCCTACTGAACCTGTACAGCCAAACGCAGACCCTATTATAGGTGGCACACAGCAGCCGACATCTCCTTACACCAACCCCTATACCAATCCTTACAATTCACCGTACAATGCACCATATAACCAGAATAATCCGTATAATGCGAACAACCAGACAAACACGTACAATCAAACAACATCACAGTACGCAAAACCTAAAAAGCCTAAAAATAAAACTAATGTAGGCAAACTTGTTTTCGCGGTACTTTTGTGTATGTGCATTGTATTCTCATCTGTTTCTATTGGCTTATCTCTGTCAGACAAAAAGAATGACAATAACAACTCTTTCATCTCAAAAGATGATAACAATAAGCAAAATGACGATGGAGCAAAAGCAAATGTTGAAAATTCTCCGTCATCTTTCTCTGAATATTCAGGCGAAGGTTCTATGACACCTGAACAGGTTTATAAAGCAGTTAAAGATATAAACGTTGGTATTCTTATTTACTCTCAGAATCGTAGCGTTGGTGGTGGCTCAGGTATTGTTGTTGGTGCAGATAAAAACAACAAATACACCTACATTATTACTGCCGCACATGTAATCTCAGACAGCAACATCAATATCCAGGTTCAATTTAGCGATGAAAGTGTTGTTGATGCTGAAATTGTCGGCTTCGACAAGAAAACAGATGTTGGTGTTGTAAGAGTTGAAAAAACAGGCTTGAAGGCTGCTACATTCGGCAATTCCGATAAGCTTACAGTTGGCCAGACAGTTTATGCAATTGGTAACCCATTCGGCACAGAGTTCTTTGGTTCTTTCACAAGCGGTATGATAAGCGCAATCGACAGACCTATCCAGACAACAAACAGTTCTTACGACTTACCATGTATTCAGCACGATGCCGCAATCAACAGCGGTAACTCCGGTGGTGCTCTTGTAAATGAATTTGGTCAGATTATCGGCTTAAACAATGCCAAGCTTTCAAGCAACCAGGATTCAATTGATGGTATGGGCTTCGCGGTACCAAGCAACACAATGCTTGAAACCTACAACGAAATCATCAAAAATGGTTTTGTTTCAAGACCTGCACTTGGTATTGAATACTTCCGCGCAGCAGACGATAACACATATGCTACAGTTGCATGGAGAAACAACCTTCCATTCGGCTCAATTGTAATTGCTTCAATCAATGAAAAGAGCGATATTGGAAACCACGGAATCAAAGTTGGTGATGTAATTACTGCTGTAAACGGCAAAAAGCTTACATCAACTGATATTTTGTTAGAAACAATAGAAAAAGGAAATGTTGGTGACGAAATTACTCTCACCATTTACAGACTTAATAACGATGGTTCTGTAAACAAATCCTTCAATGCAAAGGTAAAGCTTGTTGCAGACACCGGAAGCAGTACCCCCACAGAACAAACAACAGAACCTCAGGTAGTACCTTTTGATCCATTTGATCCATTCAGCTATTTTGAAGGTTTTGGCTTCTAACTCCTTTTAAATGTTAAAAGGGGCTGTAAAAACGCAGTTTTTACAGCCCCTTTTTTACTATATTTTATTTTCCCCATCGATCAATATCCGCCCGTTGCATTGCTCCCACTATTTTTTCCGGAACATCTCCAAATTGTTCAGATAAATCACGTAGAAGGGTTTTAGCATCTTCTCGTTTGGTTTGTTCGTTTGCAGGGCATTTACTTTCTACAACAGGCAAATTAAGGCGCTCTGCTGTTGCTGTAGCCTCTCTTTCACGAACATATATAAGAGGTCTTATCATAGTTATATCTCGCCTTGAAAGGTATGTAACAGGGGCAAAGCACCCTACCCTGCTTTCAAGCAGAAGATTCATCATAAATGTTTCTGCCGCATCGTCAAGATGATGCCCTAAAGCTATTTTATTACATCCCATACTTTTAGCGGTATCGTGAAGTATTCCTCTTCGCATTCTTGCACAAAGGGCACATGGATTCTCCTCTTTTCTTACTTCAAAAATGATTTCGTACAAATCTGTTGGCTTCACAACATACTCAATGCCATACTCATCGCACATCTTTTTAATCTGAGAAAAGTCACCATTTTCCTTATTAAATCGCATATCCAAAGTCAATGCAACAACCTGGAATTTATTAGGATAAAAACGCTTTAATTCACACAAGGCTTTAAGAAGAAGCAATGAATCTTTTCCGCCTGAAACACCTACGGCAATTTTATCCCCATCTTCAATCATTTTATAGTCATCTACAGCAGCCCTGACATGACTTAATATTCTTCTCATAATATATAACTCTTACTCTGTCAACTTATTCTTTTTTGTTATCGGTGCTTGAATCTTTTTGTATCAATCTGCGCTTTTCTTTATCCTCAAAGCTTTTCTCATCAGGAACTTTTTTCAAAGTGTGCACAAAAACTATAATTGCAATTATCAACAGAACAACAAGCACAATAACATATATATTTCTATTTTTCTCTTTTTCCTCTGATGCTTTACCTAAATCAAGATACGGATCATTTACATCATCATATTCTGAAATGTCAGTATAGCGCTTATTGAAATCAATAGTTAGCTGAGGTAAATCCTCTTCTTTAGCGGCTAAAGCAGGAACACACATTGAAAAGCATATAAAAACACACAAACAAACAGCAAGTATTTTATTCTTCATACTACACCTACAATCACAAATTTTTAACAGCATCGGTTAATTTTATCATGCAATTCTCTAAAATATCACGAGGACAAGCTACATTAAGCCTTGTAAAACCTTTTCCCTTTATTCCAAACCAAAATCCCGGGTCCTGAATAATACCGCACTTGTTACGAAGGAATAAATCAAGTTCCTCGTCATCCATATTTAAAGCGCGCATATCTAACCACACAAGGTATGTACCCTGACACTCCGACATAGATACTTGTGGTATGCGGTCAATATAAGACTTAACAAGTGCTATATTTTCGTCAACATACTCATTCATTGCATCAAGCCAATAATCGCACTCTGTGTATGCCGCTATTGTAGCAGGACGCGATACACAGTTAATACAGCTATAGCCGTCAGCAGATAACTGTTGTTTGAATTTATCTCTTAATGTGTCATCGGCAATTATTATGTTTGATGTACCTAATCCCGCAAGATTAAAGGATTTGCTTATTGCTGTACAGATTATGGTATTATCAGCAAAGCGTTTGTCAACATTGTTTATTACAATATGCTCATACCCTTTTCGTAAAATATCAAAATGAATTTCATCAGACAAAAGAACAACATTGTTTCTCTGACAAATGTCACCAACCCTCTGCAATTCTTCTTTAGTCCATACTCTGCCAACAGGGTTATGCGGACTGCAAAGAAGCATCAACTTAACATCCTTTTGTGATGCTATGCTTTCCAACTCTTCAAAATTCATTCTGTAGTTTTCATCAACTTTTATGAGTGGATTGTCGGCAACAATTCTGCCGTTATTTTCAATTGAATTTTTGAAAGGATAGTAAACAGGAGATTGAATAATAACCTTATCTCCTTTTTCTGTGAATGCCCTTATAGCAGTATTTATGGCAAAAACAACACCACCTGCACACACGATCCAATCATTCTCTATTTCAAAGCGATGACGACGCTTCATAAATTTACGCACAGCATCTCTATATGCAGTATCACTATCTGTATAGCAGAAAAATCCGTTCTCGGCAAAGTTTTTTATAGCTTCCCTTACCTCTTCAGGTGTTCTGAATTCCATATCTGCAACAGATAAGGGATATGCACCATTTTCTATTGAATTATCAAGCACAGTTGTATCCCACTTGTATGAGCCACTACCTCGCCTGCTTATATTTTTACTAAACATAAAATACCCTCTTTGATTCTATTATATATTTATAAAGAGTATTGATGATGCAAGAAGCATTTGACCTACAAAATATGTAACAATATTAAAAATCTTTAAAGGCCTGTTTTTCTTCTGTCCGCCGAACATAAGAATACCTATTGTGGCATCTGACAACAAGAAAAACAATGAACCGAGAGATAATACAAGAAGTGCAGCAACACCATTCTCACCGCCTGAAAGCATATAATTAACACCTAAAGATGTTGCTTTAATAAACATTGTTACGAGAATTAATGTATATACAATAACTGCAAGTTTTAAAAGTTTTGAAGAAAATTTAAGGTTAAAACGATTAAATAGCCACATAGCAATTGACACAAGAATAACTAAAGAAACGATTTCGATTATATTTATGTGGTTATAGTCCTTAAATGAATTAAGCGCGGTTGCATACCCTTTGATGTACACTATATGCCCCGCTAAAAAACTTGTAAAGCCTATGCCAAAGAATACATGACCATCTGAATGAAGGAAGAAATCACCTATCCAACCTAAAATAAGCCCCACCATCATAGTGTTTGCAAAGATTGATGTGTTTCCCGTTATTTTAACAGAAAGAAATCCAACCATAACAAACAATGTTGCACTGACCATTTTTGCGGTTAGTGATTTTATTGACCTATTTGGCCAGGACAATTTAAGAAATAGCGGCGTTGAAATTGTTTGCAAAACAAAACACACACCAAAAAGAATCCAATATATCATTTTTATATCCCTCTGTTTTTAATATGTAAAATCGGTTATTACAACTGTACCGATAAGTTCCTGCCTTTCAAGACCTATTTTACCTGCACCTACAACATCACCAGAGCCTTTAATACTAACTCTTGCTACATGCTTAAGATATGTCATTTCCATTGTATTCGGATTAAACTCAACCTCCACAAGACAATCGTGATATCTTAAGGTATATTTAATATCTCTTGCGAAAATCGTTACAATAGGATGGTAAACTGTTCTGTCTATTTTTGACTTTGCCATTGGCGAGAAAACTGCACCTGTATAGCTTGGAGCAACATCTGTATTTTCACCAATCGGTTCCGGATTATTTTCAGGAACAAGGAAAAATGCCATTTTCACATTTCCGTTAGGAAGTATTTTGTATGTAAAGCTCTCAATACCCTTAGAATCTGTAAGATATGAACCCTTTGGACGATTGAAAACAGGGAATGTAGACATATCAGAATCGCCTTTTTGGTGAATATATGGGTTAGCTTCAGCCTCTTCCTGAGGAACAAATACACCAAGATCCTGAACAAAGTTCAGCATTTTGTTTACAGCGGTATCACCTGCTTCTTCACTACCCTCATATATGATTCTATCATTAGGTCCGTCAGGAAGCTCCTGATATTCCACTTTTTTAAAGCCGGGAGCTTTTGCCTTTGCATTGTTCATAACATCGGCGTATATTTTAACAATATCTGCTTTTGTTTTGTTAGTATCAAGCAAAGGATTAAAAGATACATCACTCTCCACATCCCCGGGATTTAACTGTTGTGTAACAGGTGGAACAAACGGCACATCGGCTTCGTTATTTACTTGTGTTTGAGGGACGAAAGCTTGTACATCATCGGTTTCATTAGTAATATTGTTAGGAGTAGTTATAAATTCAACATTATCAGATTCAATAACAGTAGTAAGAGTTTCGGTACTGTTTTCTTCACCTTTTGTTAACTTGCTTTTTTTTCCCTCGTCAGCAATAACTCCAACTACCACTACAGAAATATATGTACTTACCGTTAGCAAAACCGCCAAAGCAAAGCAAGCAAATGTAAACCAGGCTTTTTTATTCGTTCTTTTTTTCATAGGTTACCCTCTCCACAGAAATATAAATACGCATAATAAGATATATACAATAATTATATAAAAAAACAAGTAAATAGTCAACAATGAAAGCATGTATACGTAATAAAAAAAACCGACTTGCTTTTGCAAGTCGGTTAAAAAACTTATGTATTAAAATTAATACTGGAAGTTGTAGTACTTAGCGTTGAATGAAAGAGCACCTGATGCACCAAGTGAACCTGCAACTGCTTCAACGTCAGCAACGATATCTGCATGGCAGTAGTGAGTAATATCAACGAACTGACCATCCGGAGTCATTGTTGCTGTGATTGTGTATGCCTTGTATGTGATAGTACCATCAAGGCTCCTAACAAGTGCTTTAACTGTATCGTCAGTAGCAACTGTGTTCTGAACATCCTTGAAATCAAGGAATTCTTTTGACATTAATGCAAGACCATTTGCATCAGCATATGATGGGTTAACCTGATCCTTCATAACGATAACAACCTTATAGTTGCCGTCAGGAAGCTTTTCTGCTGTTGCACTTGCAACGTCACTTGCTGGACAGTTACTGATAGGCATACGATTCTTAGCATCGTCTGAACCCTTTTCGTTAATCTTTTCTTCAGCAGCTGATTCCTCTGTCATGAAGCTCTTAACAAGGCTTGTAAGAGGACCTGAAAGGAAATTAAGCTTTGTAAGCTGAAGGTCACCTTCAACTGCCTGCCAACCCTTCTTTGTGTAACCTGCTACACCATTTTCGTGGATATCCTTAGCAGCCTTCTGGTATGCTGCAAGAGGATCTGCTTCAATAGCGCTTGTAGCAGCAGGAGCTGTTGTTGCGTCACCTGCCGGTGCTGTTGTTGCATCGCCTGCCGGTGCTGTTGTTGCATCGCCTGCAGGAGCTGTTGTAGCCGCAGGAGCTGTTGTTGCTGCAGGAGCTGTTGTTGCTGCAGGAGCTGCTGTAGCCGCAGGAGCTGTTGTTGCTGCAGGAGCTGTTGTTGCTACTGCATTATTGCCTGCAGGAGCTGTTACATCACCTGTTGGTGCCTGTTCTGCAGGAGCGCTTACGCTGTCACGAGCAAGTAAAACAACTGATGCTACTGAAACTGCATTGCTTGTGATGATTGTGAAGAAAAGTGCTATACTGAGGATGATAGCAATAACCTTCATATCAGAGTTTTTCATTGGTAAAATACCCCTTTCACTATGCGCCTTTTTAGGCAACATAACATTCTTTTTAGATACTCTAAGATTAACCTAAAGCAACCAAAAAGTCAAGTCAAATTTTCCTTAAACATAGTCCTTTGTTTTATTTTCGTCAAAAGCACTAAAAATCAGAATATTTTTTGTGTATTCCATATATTTTCAGCATACTCGTTAATGGCACGGTCTGCTGCAAAACGACCTGAAAGGGCAATATTCATAAGTGACATCTGATTCCACTTCTTTTTATCACGGAATGTTTCCTGTACCTTCTTCTGTGCACGCTGATAATCTGCAAAGTCAGCAAGCACCATAAACGGATCGTGATGAATAATTGTGCTTGAAATATCTGTAAAGTCCTTTCCGTTGATTCCGCCTCTTGAAATAAAATCAAGAACCTTACGAAGTTCCGGATTGTTATTATAATAGTTTATCGGATTATAACCCACTTTACGAAGAGCGTTAACCTCTTGTGTGTGCATACCGAAAAGGAACATATTGTCGTCCCCCACAGATTCGTGAATTTCAACATTCGCACCATCAAGAGTACCGATAGTAAGAGCACCATTCATCATGAGCTTCATATTACCTGTACCGCTTGCCTCTTTACCTGCAAGAGAAATCTGCTCTGAAACATCTGCTGCAGGCATAAGTCTTTCGGCATTTGTAACATTATAATCCTCAACATAAACAACCTTAAGTCTGTCTTTCATATCAGGATCATTGTTAATCATATCGGCAAGCTCAAGAATCATACTGATAATTCTTTGTGCAACATAATAGCCGGGAGCTGCCTTTGCACCGAATATATATGTTTTAGGAACATAATCACCATCGGGATTTTCTTTGATTGCAAGATACTCCGAAACAATATTAAATGCATTAAGGTGCTGACGCTTGTATTCGTGAAGACGCTTAACCTGAACATCAAAAATAGATTCAGTATTAAGTTTCACACCTGTTTGCTTGAAGATTCTTTTCGCAAAATCTTCTTTATTAGCCTTTTTGATTTCCGCAAGCTTTTCAAGAACCTCTTCATTATCCTTGAATGCGGTAAGTCTTGAAAGATTCTCCGCATCGTAAATGAACTTATCGTCGCCGAGAAGCTCTGTTATATACTTTGTAAGACGAGGATTTGCCTGGCAGAGCCAACGTCTGTGAGCAATACCGTTTGTTACATTTGTAAACTTATCAGGTGTAAGCTTATAGAAATCGTTAAAGAGTGTATCCTTAAGAATCTGGCTGTGAAGACCTGAAACACCATTTACGCTGTGGCAGGTTGCAACACAAAGGTTTGCCATACGCACCGCACCATTTGAAATTATTGCTGTTCTTTCAACATAGCCTGCATCGTGTGTATTCTCCCACACATATGCGCGGAAGCGATTGTCAATTTCCTTTATAATATCGTATATACGTGGAATAAGGCGTTTAACAAGCTCCTCACTCCAGCACTCAAGAGCCTCGCTCATAACTGTGTGGTTTGTGTAAGCCATTGTGTTTGTAACAATGCGCCAAGCATCATCCCAACCGTAACCGCACTCATCAAGAAGGATTCTCATAAGCTCAGGAATTGCCATTGTTGGGTGTGTATCGTTAATATGAATAGCAATTTTTTCAGGAAGTGAGTCTATTGAGCCCTGCTCACGAAGGTGGTGGCGGACAATATCCTGCACAGATGCGGATACAAGGAAATACTGCTGACGAAGTCTTAATGATTTTCCTTCAGGGTGATTATCCATAGGATAAAGCACCTTGCTGATAACCTCAGCCATTGCCTGACGCTCCATTGAGCGCATAAAGTCACCCTGGTTAAAGGATTTCATATCAAACTCAGGAGCCTTTGCACTCCAGAGACGAAGAACACTGATACCTTTACCATCCTTACCTGCTACAAACATATCGTAAGGAACAGCCTGAATAACGTTGCCATCCTTGATCTCGACATGGTGATACTGGTTATCCCAATGCTCTTCAACTCTACCCTCAAAGCAAACATTTACTGAACTGCTTTCTCTTGGTACGAGCCATACCTCACCACCCGGAAGCCAGTTATCAGGAAGCTCAGTCTGCCTGCCCTCAACAAGCTTTTGACGAAAAATACCATATTCGTAAAGAATTGAATATCCTCTTGCAGGGTAGCCCTGTGTTGCAAGACCATCAAGGTAGCAAGCGGCAAGTCTGCCGAGACCACCATTACCAAGACCTGCATCAGGCTCGCAATCGTAGAGCTTATCTAATTTAATATCGAAGTCCTTAAGAACACTTTCAAAAACATTTGTAAGATTAAGGTTGAAAAGGGTGTTCTTCAACGAACGACCCATAAGAAATTCCATCGAAAGGTAGCATACGCGCTTTTTACCCTCTTTATCTGCTTTCTGAGTAAGCTCAGCTCTGCCCTGAGCCATCATATCGCGAACAATCATTGCTACGGCTTTGTAGTATTGCTCGTATGTTGCATTTTCGGCAGAAACACCAAAAAAATGCAGAAGTTTGTTCTCAAGCATTTCCTTTGCTTGTTTCTTTGTAAGCTTGTAATTCATACAAATCCCCCAAAAAATTTTATAAAAAGGTAGTTTTTTATCTATCCGTTTATACATTTTACACTAAAATCACATTAAAATCAACTGTAAGAGAAAAATATATTGATTATTTTTTATATGTTACAAAAAATTCATATTACGAACAAAAAACAGGATGTTTTCACCAAATTAACCTTAAAGCAAATATGATAAGCACAGAAAACCACAAAAATAAATATTAATATTAAAAAATATGTTGACATTTTCAAAATGATGTGATAATATATCAAGGCTATCAAATGCAGAGATACCGAAGTGGTTATAACGGAACGGTCTTGAAAACCGTCGTACGGCAACGTACCGTGGGTTCGAATCCCACTCTCTGCGCCACAAACAAAATGCTGCAGTTCTTCTGCAGCATTTTGGGAATTTAATAACATTAATTTGTTACCAATGCAGAAGTACTCAAGTTGGTGACGAGGCGCCCCTGCTAAGGGCGTAGGTCGGGAAACCGGCGCGAGAGTTCGAGTCTCTCCTTCTGCGCCAAACAAAAA
>JAZSCV010000086.1:0-11854 GCA_045530855.1 Acutalibacteraceae bacterium | reverse complement strand
TGACCTCATCCTTACCAAGGATGCACTCTACCTACTGAGCTATATCAGCATTGAACAAATGATATTATACATATTTAGCAATTTATTGTCAAGGTGTTTTCCTTAAAGAAGAAAAGTGTTTTTGCGATTTTTTTCTCTTTTTCCTATTTCTTTTTTACTATATATATGGTATACTCTAATAAATATAAATATAATAGGAAAATAGGGCATTTATGTACTGAAATAAATGTCAAAACATAAAAATCTTTTACCTTATTTAAAGGAAGGAACGCTTTAAATGGCAAAAATTATTTCAATTGTTAACCAGAAGGGTGGCGTTGGTAAAACCACCAGTGCTGTTAACCTTGTGGCTTGCCTGGGTGCTATGGGCAAAAGGGTTTTGCTTGTAGACATTGACCCTCAGGGCAACACCACAAGTGGTTATGGTATATTAAGAAAAAATCTTACAGCAACATCATACGAGTTACTTATTGGCTCTTGCACAGCCCGTGAGGCGGTAATAAGAACAAGGTTTGCGGGTGTAGATATTATTCCCTCAAACATCAACCTTGCAGGTGCGGAAATTGAACTTGCTGCTATGGATAAAAGAGAAGCACTTCTCAAAAATGCTCTTGCAATAATACAGGATGATTACGATTATATTTTCTTCGATTGTCCACCATCATTAGGTCTTATTACACTTAATGCCCTTACAGCGTCAGACAGCTTTATTGTTCCGATTCAGTGTGAATATTATGCGCTTGAAGGTCTTTCGCAGCTTATGGCAACAGTAAGAACAATTAAAAGGCTTTATAACCCCTATGTAGAGCTTGAGGGTGTGCTCCTTACAATGTACGATGGCAGGCTTAACCTTACACAACAGGTTGTTACAGAGGTTAAAAACTTCTTCCCCAAAAAGGTTTACGCCACAGTAATTCCAAGAAATGTAAGACTTTCTGAGGCACCATCCTTCGGTGAGCCTGTTATATATTACGACAGAGGCTCAAAGGGTGCCGAGTGCTACACAGCCTTGGCAGAAGAATTTTTAAAAATGCAGAAATAAGGTGAAATAAATGGCAAAAAAATTGACAGGTCTCGGCAGAGGTATTGATGCAATTTTTGCAGATAACTCCGTTGAAGAGTTATCCTCAACCTCCGGGGCAGTTAAGGTAAAGCTTATAGATATTGAGCCAAACAGGGATCAGCCCCGTAAACAGTTTGATGAAGATGCTCTTAACGACCTTGCAAACAGCATAGCACAGCATGGTATTTTACAGCCCTTGCTTGTAAGGCCTATGAGTGACGGCACATATCAGCTTGTTGCAGGTGAACGCCGTTGGCGTGCTTCACGAATTGCAGGTCTTACAGAGGTACCTGTTGTTATAAGAGATTTAACGGATGCTCAGGTTGCAGAATTAGCTCTTGTTGAAAATCTTCAAAGAGAAAACCTTAACCCTATGGAAACGGCTAAAGGCTTTAAAGAGCTTGCGGACAAGTTTGGTTACACTCAGGAAGAAATTTCCAACATAATTGGTTGCTCTCGTTCAGCGGTTGCGAATGCTCTGAGGCTTCTTTCTCTTCCCGAAGAAATTCAGGGTATGGTTTTAGAAGGTAAGCTTTCCGCAGGGCATGCAAAGGCAATATTAACAGCAACTGATGAGGATTACCAGCTTCAGCTTGCAAAGCTTGTTATAAAAGAAGAGCTTTCCGTAAGAGAAACAGAAAGGCTTGCAAGAAAAAGCATTGCTGTTGAGCCTAAAGGCAAAAAAACAAAAAAGAGAAATCCGTATTACGATGAGGTTGAGCTTGCACTTTCCGATGTATTAAAAAGAAAAGTAAAGGTTACAAAATCAAGTAAAAAAGGTTCTTTGGAAATAGAATTTTTTGACGATAACGATTTGAAAAAGCTTATAAAAATATTTGACAATGAATAATCATTACAAGGAGATAGATTAAGATGATTGATATTAAATTTTTAAGAGAAAACCCTGAAATAGTAAAGCAGAATATTAAAAACAAATTCCAGGATAAAAAAATAGGTCTTGTTGACGAGGTTATTGAAATTGATGCACAGAGCCGTAAAGTAAAAGGTGAGGCGGATAATCTTCGTGCATCAAGAAATAAAAACAGCAAAATGATAGGTGCACTTATGGCACAGGGCAAAAAAGAAGAGGCTGAGGCTATGAAGGCACAGGTTGCCGCAGATGCAAAGCGCCTTGCAGAGCTTGAAGAGCAGGAAGCAGAGCTCTCTAAGAGGGTTAACGATATTATGATGATTATTCCTAATATCATCGACCCATCTGTGCCTATCGGTAAAGACGATTCAGAAAATGTTGAGGTTGAGCGCTATGGTGATCCTGTTGTGCCTGACTTTGAAATTCCATACCACAGAGAAATTATGGAGAGCTTTGATGGTATTGACCTTGATAGTGCCGCAAGAGTTGCAGGTAACGGCTTCTACTACCTTTGCGGTGATATAGCAAGACTTCACTCTGCTGTTATTTCATATGCAAGAGATTTTATGATTGACCGTGGCTTCACATATTACATTCCACCATTTATGATCCGCTCAAACGTTGTAACAGGTGTTATGAGCTTTGCAGAAATGGATGCTATGATGTACAAAATTGAGGGTGAAGACCTTTACCTTATCGGTACAAGTGAGCACTCAATGATAGGTAAATTTATTGATACAATTATTCCGGAAGAAAAGCTTCCTCAGACACTTACAAGCTATTCACCTTGCTTCCGTAAGGAAAAGGGTGCTCATGGTATTGAGGAGCGCGGTGTTTACCGTATTCATCAGTTTGAAAAGCAGGAAATGATTGTTGTTTGTAAGCCTGAGGATAGTCCATATTGGTTCGATCAGCTCTGGAAAAACACAGTAGACCTTTTCCGCACACTTGATATTCCTGTAAGAACTCTTGAGTGCTGTTCAGGTGACCTTGCAGACCTTAAGGTTAAATCTATAGATGTTGAGGCATGGAGCCCGCGTCAGCAGAAATATTTTGAGGTTGGTAGTTGTTCAAATCTTTCAGATGCACAGGCAAGACGCCTTAAAATCCGTGCAGGCGGTAAGGATAACAAATACTTCCCACATACTCTTAACAATACAGTTGTTGCACCACCAAGAATGCTTATTGCATTCCTTGAAAATAACCTTAATGCAGATGGTAGCGTAAATATTCCGGAAGCATTAAGACCATATATGGGTGGTAAGGAAAAGCTTGTACCAAAGAACTAAAATTTCAAAATATAAAATTCAAAATTAAGGGGATGCTTTGCATCCGAAGTGAATAGGAAAAATTCATGTATAAAGATAAGAAGGATAAACGCTTCAACGATAAAAAAAGAGATTTTGACGACAGAAAAAAATCCTTTGAGGTTGAAGAAAAAGAAAATGATAAAGACATAATTTTTGGTAGAAATTCCGTAACAGAAGCAATTAAAGCACAAAGACCTATCGATAGTGTTATGGTTGCAAGGGGTGAGCGCTCAGGCTCTATACCTAAAATACTTGCAGATGCAAAAACTGCAGGTATTCCCATAAAAGAGGTTGATAGAAAAAAGCTGGATTATATGTGTGGTCACGGCAACCATCAGGGTATAATTGCTGTGGGTGCCGTTAAGGAATATTCAACTGTTGAAGATATTTTCAATACCGCAGAAGAACGCGGAGAGCCACCATTTATCATTGTATGCGATGAAATTGAGGATCCGCATAACCTTGGTGCAATCATTAGAACAGCAGAGGCTTCAGGTGCACACGGCGTAATTGTTCCAAAAAGGCGTAGCGCATCTTTAAGCTTTACAGTTTCAAAAACATCTGCAGGTGCTGTTGAATTTATGCATGTTGCCCGCGTTACAAACATTCCACAGACGCTTGAAGAGCTTAAGGAAAAAGGCTTGTGGGTTTATTGTGCAGATATGGATGGCGAGCCCTTCTACAACGCAAACCTTAAAGGCGCGGTGGCGCTTGTTATCGGCTCTGAAGGTAAAGGTGTAGGCAGGCTCGTTAAAGAAAAGTGCGATGTAGTTCTTTCTATGCCTATGAAGGGTAAAATCAATTCGCTTAACGCTTCTGTTGCCGCAGGAATTCTTATGTATGAAATTTCAAAGCAACGCGATTTATAATCTTAGGAGTTTAAAAAATGTTTGACGAACATAAAACCCCAAGAAGCTGGTCATTGGAAGAAATAGATGAACTTCTTCAGGATAGCGGTATGCTTCCCCGTGAAGATAACTCTGTAGAAGAGGTAGAAAAGGTTGCTCCCACACCTAAGGATGCACCCTTTAATCCAAGACCTGCCCATAACGAAAAAATTAAACATAATATAATAACCGAGACTATTGAAAAGTCTGATAGTGTTGCAGAGCCTCAGGTTTATGGTAGCTTCGTAAGTGAAAAGTACAGGGATAAATTTTTCAATAAGCCTATTCAAAATCTTGAAAAAACTCAGGAGCACACTATGATTCCTCCTGAGGAGCAGAAATTTGAACGCGGCGGTTTTGTTAAAAAGAAAAGTAATTTTGCTGCAACAACAGATTTTGCTCCTGTGCCAAATTTGGTGCCTGATACACAGGCCTCAGATGCGGTCAGTGAAAAAACAATGGTTTTTGGTGAAAAGGCTCACACAAAAACTATTGCATTAAGGTCCTTGGCGGTAACAGATGGTGACGCTCACGATATTGAGCTTGAGGAAGAGGACGATGCACAGCTTACCCTGGAAGGCTTTCATACCTCAGAGGTTGATTTGGTTGATGAAAGTCAGGTAGAGGAAGAGCTTGTAAAGAAAAGAAAAGCAAAGGTCAGCACCTTCACTATTACAAGCGATGTTACCGACGAGCAAAAAGACGAGGAAACAACAAAGCGCTATGGTACAGATGAATACCGTACCGCGGATGATAAATTTAAGGTTAAATATTATTTAAAAAAGAAAAAAACAACAGCATTGGCAGGTGTTATTGTAAGCCTTGCTTTTACAGCTGTATTACTTGTGATTTCTGCTTTTGTGGATGAGGCAGGTAACGGCGGTGGGGCTTTCATAATATTATCGTTACTATGTACACTCGTACCTGTTCTTGCTAATTTAAGTATAATATCTGATGGTATTAAAGCAATAAAGGGTTTTAAATTTAATAGAAATACAGGTTGCTTTCTTGCGTTAGTTGCATCTGTAATCCAGGCAGTTGTTTTGTTTACTACCGATGCTCCTTTTGAAACAGGTGTAAGCTTGTTTTCTGCCTCAGCAGTTTTCTCCTTGCTTCTTAATGGTACAGGGGAATACCTTGAAATAAAAAGAATTGCGAAAAACTTCGATTATTTATCTTCGCAGGATAATATCTACTCAATAAATTATATTGAGAAGGAAGAAACAGCCTTCGAAATCGGCAGAGGCTTGCTTTTAGATTCTCCGTTAGTTTTATCCTCTCAAAAAACACTTTTCCCAAGAAGATTTATTGAGTTTTCAAGAAAGCATTATCCATCAGATGATATAAGCAAAAAGCTTATTCCCATAAGTGTTGCGGCGGCATTTATGGTGGCAGCTATAACACTTGTTGTTACAAAGGATATACGAAATGCGGTAACATCCTTCTGTGGAATAGTATGTGTATGTATTCCGTATTTTGCATGCATTGCAGATGCCTTTGCAATAACAAGAGCATCAGACAGGCTCTTGGAGAATGGCGGAATGCTTTCCGGTTGGCAGGCACATAAACTGTGCGATAAAGCAAATGCGGTTGCAGTTGATTCCCGTGATGTGTTTGATGCCAATGGCGGAAACGTGTACGGAATTCATCCTTTTTACGATATTCAGATTGATGAAGCAATTATCTATACAGCAACGCTTGCCATTGCTTCGGGTGGTCCTATAGGTAACCTTTTCAAAAGAGTTATTGTTGGTGAAACATCACTTTTACCGCCTGTGGATACATTGGCATACGAAGATAAATTAGGTCTTTCTGCGTGGATATTCAACAGAAGAATTCTTGTAGGTAACGAAAGCCTGCTGAGAAATCATAATGTTGAAATTCCCGATGAGGCACTTATAAAAAAGCATCTTAAGGAAGGTAGATATCCTCTTTATCTTGCCATAGACGGTAAAGCGGCGGCTGTATTTATTATTTCTTACGATGCTGACCCTAAGAATTCTGAAATTTTAAGAACAATTGAGGGTAACAGCATAAGTCTTCTTATCCGTTCTGATGATGCGAATATTACCGATGAAATGGTATCTCAAAAGATAGATGTTCACCAGAGCGGTGTTAAAATACTCTCTGCTGTTTCAGGTGATATTTATAAATCGTATGTAAAGGAAACTACCACGGCATCTGATGCACTTCTTGTGCACGACGGCAATGCGCACAGCTTCCTTTGTGCAATAAAGAGTGCCCTTTCCTTAGGCGAATCAAGTCAGGTTCTCAAAACCTTCCAGATTTGTGCTATGGGTATAGGCTTTGCGGTTGTGGCAATTCTGTCCTTTGTTTCAGGTCTGCAGAACCTTAGCTGCGCAGGGCTACTTGTTCTTCAGGGCTTCTTTACAGCAATCTCTGTTTTTGCTCTTTCAGGAAGGCACGCTTTAAAAAACAGAAAGAATAAAAAGAAAAAATCATAAATCATCGGCATCTTGTATAGGTTTACCGCCATCAACAGGCACACCTGTGTATGAGCCGTTAACATCACTAAGTATATTTTTGTCAAATCGTTCTTTGGCATCAATTACTTCTTCTAATTTGCTTTTTTTGTTGTCTTTCATAAGTTCACCTCATGAACATTATTTGAAAAACAACATCATATATTCGTAAATTTTATCTTTTTAACAGAAAGGGAAATAGTTATGAGAAAAGTACGTTTAGGTATTATCGGTGTGGGTAATATGGGTTCAAGTCATATTAAAAATTATCTTAAAGGCGCAATGCCCGAAATTGAGATTACTGCAGTTGCAGATATCAAGCCTGACAGATTAGCATGGGCAAAGGAACAGCTTCCTGAGGTTAATACATACGCTACAGCAAGTGAGCTTATGGATTCAGGTGATGTAGAAGCAGTTCTTGTTGCTACACCTCACTATGACCACCCACCGCTTGTTATTGAGGCATTAAATAAGGGCCTTCATGCTATGAGTGAAAAGCCTGCAGGTGTGTACACAAAGCAGGTTCGCGAAATGAATGCTGTTGCAGATAAAAGCGATAAGAAATTTGGTATTATGTTCAACCAGCGAACAAATTGCCTTTACAGAAAAGCTAAGGAGCTTGTAGACAGCAAGGAGTTTGGTGAGCTTAAGAGGGTAACCTGGATTATTACCGATTGGTACAGAACACAGGCTTACTATAATTCAGGCGGATGGCGTGCAACATGGTCAGGTGAAGGTGGCGGTGTGCTTCTTAACCAGTGTCCGCATCAGCTTGACTTATGGCAATGGATTTGCGGTATGCCTGAAAAGATTACTGCAATTTGCCACGAAGGTAAATGGCACGATATTGAGGTTGAAGATGATGTTATGATTTATGCTCAATACCCCAATGGTGCAACAGGTACATTTATTACTACAACAGGAGATTACCCGGGTACAAACAGACTTGAAATCACTCTCGACAGAGCAAAGCTTATTTGTGAAAAAGGTAAATTAAAAGTTTGCGAGTTGGTAACAGGCACAGACGAATATACAAAAACTGCAGAAGAAGGCTTTGCAAATATTGAGTATAAGGAATATGAAGCAGAGCTTGACGGAAGAAATGACCAGCATATAGAAGTTATGAATAAATTTGCCGCAGCTATTTTACGCGATGAGCCAATGACTGCATCAGGTCAGGAAGGTATTAATGGTCTTACAATTTCAAATGCAGCATTCCTCTCATCATGGCTTGGTGAAACTGTTTCATTACCTATTGATGAAGATCGTTTCTATGCTCTTCTTCAGGACAAAATTAACAACTCTGTATTCAAAAAAGAAGTTAAAGAAATTGTTAACGAGAATATGGATTCAACTTATTAATTTACCCCAAAATCATTAAGGTGAAAAGTACTATGAAAAACAACTTTAAATTTATTACTGTCATAATGGTGATTCTGTGTATTTTCTGTAGCTCTATTACAGCATTTGCAGAGCCTATAGAGGAGCAATCTTTTGATAAAAAGCCACAGACTCAGGCAGAGAAAACTACTGAGAAAAAGCCTGAAAAGACTACAGAAAAAGCTCCTGAAAAAACAACAGAAAAAAAGCCTGAAAAGGCAACTACAACCGAAAAGGCAGAAGAAAAAACTACAAAACCTCATACTACAGAGGAATCAACCAAGGCTACAGAGAAGCCTCAGGAAACTGAGCGCGAAACTGAGAAAAGAACAGAGCCTCATACAGAAGAAAAGACAACCAAGCCTGTTGAAGTTGAAAAACCTGTTGTAAACACAACTGCTCCTACTACCCGACCAACAGAAGCACCAACTACAACACGCGCTCCTGAAGAGGCAACAACAAAGCCTGAGGAAACCGAGGAAGAAACAGAGGAAGAGAGCGAAACAACTACTGAGGAAGAGGAATCATTACCGGCAGGTTCTTTCTATGTTTACCTTGAAAGAAATAATGGTATGCCTCGTCTTAAAACTGTATTGACTAAGCCTGAACTTGTTTCAGAGCCTGATCTTCCTGCAAAGGAAGGCTATATATTTGATGGCTGGTATGCAGATCCGGAATTCACCAAGAAATGGGATTTCTACAAGGATTTTGCTCAGAAGGGCACAGTAATTTATGCTAAATGGGTAGAGGACCCATCTGCAACCTTTTATAAAATTAATGTAAAAGCTACCAAGGGTGGCGTTATTGAGGTTGATGTAAATAAAGCAAGCCCCGGTGAGCCTGTGACAATTACAATTAAGCCTGAGGAAGGCAAACGCCTTGTTGCGGGAAGTCTTACTGTTAACGGCAAAAAGACAGATGTGCTCAGCTTCCTGATGCCAAACAAGAACGTTGTTATTACAGGTAAGTTTGAAGATATTCCTGAAATAGTGGAGGAAGAAGAGGAAAAATCATACACACCATTTATTGTTGGTGGTGTAGTTCTTGTTCTTGTTATAGGCGCTGTAATATTCTTTATTATGAGCCGTCGTGATGATTTCGATGAAGATGAAATTGACGAAAACGGCACAGTAATAGATGACGATACTGACAGATCCTGGGTGGATGAAAGTATTGTTGTTGAAGATGGCTTCAGAAATGGTGAAAAGGTTATAGGTAACTTTATTCCTGAAGACGATTTCGATATGCATGAAGATGATGAATAAAAAAATCAGTCAACACAGAAATGTGTTGGCTGATTTTTTATGGGTATAAATTTTTATTTGTAATTGATAGCAACCATTAAAAGCATTATAAGTGCAGAGAACAGAAATTCTCCAACAAACAATTTCCAGGTCCATTTAAGCCATTTGCCGAAGGAAACATTAATAATACCTATAGCAATAATTATTAATCCGTTTGTGGGATATAAAAGGTTTGTGAAGCCATCTGCAAGGCAGAAGGTGGTAACAACACTTTGTTTTGTAAGGCCTATAAGGTCTGCAAGGGGTGCCACAAGAGGTATGATTAAAAATGCCTTTGCTGTACTGCTACCAACAACAAACTCCAACAAAGCAACAATTCCAAGTATAAGGAAAATAGCTGCAAATGGTGAAATATCCTGCATGGCATTTGAAAAGTGATAAAGTATTGTGTGCATTATTTTGCCTTCATCAAGTACATATGTTATTGCAATAACAAAAAGAATGAGAAGGACTGCAGGGGAAATAGCTTTTACGCCGTCAACAAAAGTTTTTGCAATTTTTTTACCATTGTAGCCTGTAAAGTGACCTGCAAGAAGACCGCCTGTTGTGAAAAGTATTGCCATGGCAGGGAGAGAAAGTGCACCGCCTGTGCTTAAAATAAAGTCAAGAACAATAAAGATTACATCAATAAGCATACAAATAAGGTATGCTTTTGTACCTTTTTTTACCTTAGGGTCGGTTAAAATAGCTTCTGTATCGTCAAGGGAATATTTTTTCCTTAATTCTAAATCGGATTCATAAACAAGGGATGCTTTTGGATTTTTTTCAATTTTTTTTGCATATGTGTAAAGAAAAACAAAAAGTATAAGATAAACACCAACAAAAATTATAAATCTGAGCCATGTACCTGAAAATATATCCAACCCCGAAAGCTTCTGTACAGTTACAACATTGAATGGATTAAATGTTGCCGCTGTAAAGCCCCATGCAATTGAAACAATGCTCATACCAAGCCCTACTAACGAGTCCCAACCCAGCGCCAGGGAAACAGCAACGGCAATAGGTATAATTGTTAATGATTCTTCCAATACACCGGCAGTTGAGCTTAGTGCCATTAAAACAAATGTAACAATAGCCATAAGGGCATATTTTTTATGGCTGTATTTCTTTATGAGGGTAGCCATAATGAATTTAAGAACGCCGCACTTTTCAAGAATAAGGAAAGAACCGCCTATAAGCACAATAAGAAGAATTATAAGCACACCTGTTCCTGCGTGGCTGCTTGAAAGACACATAATAGGTGAGAACATTATTTTCCATATAGGTAACTTGTAGTCCTCTAAAATGTGGTATGTACCGTCAACAATTGTACCATCAACTACTTCGTATTCACCGGGTGTGACTGTTTGTGTCAAAACACCAACAATACCGAGAATAATTATGAGTAACCCTACAATGGCAGAAACTGTTTTACCATCCAATTTTAACGCGGATTCGGTTGTGTCTGTTTCGTTTTGCAATTTTTTTGATTCGTTATCCACTAAATCACTTCTTTATAAAAATAATAGTTAGATTATACATATATACAACATAAAATACAAGTCCTATTTATTTGACAAAACTAACTATAACACATATAATATTTGTTGTGATTTTGATATATTTTACTTTTGAGGTGTAGAATGAGAGTACATAAAAAGAAACACGGCGCAGAGCGACTTGAAGCCTGCGGTAATATAGTTATTAAGGATTTAAGGGCAGAGGGTAATTCATCAGCTCAGCTTTTTGGTAATGATAAGCCGTTAAGAATAGAAATTGGTTGCGGTAAGGGTGATTTTATTGTCGGCACTGCCGCAAAGGAACCTGATGTTAACTTTCTTGCTGTTGAAAAGGTGTCTGATGTTCTTGTAACAGCGGCAGAAAAGGTAAAGGAAAGCGGACTTTCAAACGTTCGTGTTTGCTGCATTGATGCAAAAGAGCTTACAGAAATTTTTGAAAAGGGCAGTATAGACAGAATTTACCTTAATTTCTCTGACCCGTGGCCAAAAGCTCGTCACGAAAAAAGAAGATTAACCTACAGAACATTTTTGGCAATATATAAGCAGATTTTAAAGCCTGACGGCGCAATTTATTTTAAAACCGATAACAGAGGTCTTTTTGATTTCTCTCTTGAAGAATTCAAAGAGTTTGGTATAAGAATGGAAAAGCTTACATTTGATTTACACAACTCTGAATATATGGAAGGCAATGTTATGACAGAGTACGAAAAACGCTTTTCTTCCATGGGTGTGCCTATAAATAGGGTGGAGTGTTATTTTGACTAAGGTTACAAAAGCGATATAAATCCTTCGGATTTGCGATATATCCTACGATGCGATATGTTTTGCTAATGCAAAACGCGATATAATCTCATTTTATTCGATTGCGATATATTTATTTCATAAATACGATATATTTTCGCTTTGCGAAAATGTAAAAAGGCAAAAAAAATAGCCACCCTATTGGGTGGTTACTTTGTTTGTGTCGGCATCGCCCTATTTTCCCAAGCGGCTTCCCACTAAGTATCTTCGGCGTAGTTGAGCTTAACTACCGTGTTCGGGATGGGAACGGGTGGAC
>JAZSCV010000044.1:0-21288 GCA_045530855.1 Acutalibacteraceae bacterium | reverse complement strand
ATGGAAAAAGTGCTTTTGTAAAAATACAGGAAGATGCCCGCGAAAAAGGTTTCTCTAAAATGGTTCTTAATTGTTTTAAGCATACCCCCATATCATATTCAATGTACATAAAAAACGGCTTTAAAGTAGTCGAAGATTACGACGGAAGCGTGATAATGGAGAAGTATTTATAAAAGGACTTGATACTATGAAATTAGTTATGATATTCGGTAATTTGGCAGTTGGTAAAATGACTGTCGGGCAAGAACTTGCAAAAATTACCAACTTTAAATTATTCCATAATCATATGACTATAGAACCTGTAATACCAAAAACTGACTCTTGTTGAGTGCAAAGGTTCTTGCATAGATATAAGCATTACACTAAACTTCAAGGCAATTCAATGTCACTTGCCCCCTAAAAGACACTAAAAACAAGAAACATTCGTGTGCTTTTCATCAGTACTTTCCTACGAAAAAGTAAACCGCAATTCCTTGATATATAAGGAGTTGCGGTTGTTTTTTTATGTTCCGAAAATCTGCGTTCCGTCTTTTCGGCAGTACTTCCCTGCTCAAAAGATTATTCATCATTTCGGTACTTTTAGGGAATTAGTTCCCAAATTAGGCGTGTTTTATGAAATACTCTGCACGCTACAATAAGTTATTTTGCACTACAAAACACCATTTGATTTGTAAAAAACAGAGAAAAGGAAAAATAGTGAAGTATTTGTCGTTTTTTGTCATATATAAGTGAGGAAGTATGGAAAATAGCAAGTAGCCAAAATAATCCCCTCATCTATCACAATAGTCCTTTTCATAGGATTAGATTTTGTTGAAAATTGTATTTAAATGTATTATAATATATTTTGTATATTTGTATCTTAATATGATCTTATAGGAGAATCAAAATGGCAGACATCAAACTTTTCAATATTAACGGCAAAGTTAAGGAATATCAAAGCGGAACTGTTACTCTTGAAAAAGAATTACAAACCGTTATTGAAAATAATATGGAAACTTTCTTTGGTGTAACTTTCCTTGCAACAGAGTACAAAACTACTGATGGCGGTCGTATGGATAGCATCGGCATTGACGAAAACCACTGCCCTGTTATTTTCGAATATAAACGCTCTATGAAGGATAATGTTATCAATCAGGGTTTATTTTATCTAAACTGGTTGTTAGACCATAAAGATAGTTTTAAAGTACTAGTTATTGAAAAACTTGGACTTAAAGAAGCCGATAAAATTGATTGGACGATGCCTCGTGTTGTTTGTATAGCTGGAGACTTCACCAAGTATGACGAATCTGCAATCAAACAGATGAATAGGAATGTCAGCTTAATTAGATACAAAAAATTTGGCAGCGATCTTTTAATGTTTGAACATATCAACGAGAATGTTGCAACAGCAATACCCGATACAGACGTGCCTACAACAAAAGCAAAACGCACTGACAAAACCTTTGATGAACAGTTAAAGACTGCAGATAATTCAGTGAAAACCTTATATCAGGATTTAACAAATTACATATTAAGTCTTGGTGATGATGTTTGCGAAACCCATTTAAAGTTATATGTTGCATTCAAAAAGATACGTAATATAGTAACCGTAGTTGCATTGAAAAAGAAACTTGTTTTAAATTTGCCTATAGATGTTACCACTGTTACATTCGAAGATGGATTTTCAAGAGATGTTACCAATATAGGTCACTGGGGTTGCGGTGCTGTTGAGTTGCATATTCAAAGTGCCGCTGATTTGGAAAAAGCTAAACCACTTATCGATCGCGCATATAACGAAAACTAATGGAGGTAATGAAAATGACTTTTCTTGAAAAAGCAATAAAGGACGGATACGCCTATATTTCAGGAGCAGATAACAAGCAAAAAATCACTTATGTTACTTCTGATAATCATAGTGAAAATTATAGCGATCCTGAAGAAAAAGTTCGAGCTGAATTTTGGGCAGAATTGATTTATAAATATGAGTACCCTGCAAACAGAATCAAGGTAGAAGTGGTTGTTCCTGATCGATTACCTACAGATCGTGCCGATATTGTCATCTTCAGCGATGATGAATGTAAACGTCCGTATACTGTTGTTGAGTGTAAAAAAGATGGTGTTACCGATGCTGAATTTACACAAGCCATTGAACAGGGTGTTGGTAATGCCACATGGGTAAAACTCCGTGCAGAATATGTTGTAATCGTTGCAGGAGGTACTCGTAGAGTTCTTGACGTATCAGATAAATTTGGTGCGTTTGAGCGTGAGCAAAATATTCTTGCCGACTTACCAAAGGCATACGGCAAACCGCAAGAATTTAGGTTTTATAAAGGAACGGAAAACGACATTCAACCCGTTGCACGTGAAGACTTAATTGTTGCTATAAAAAAATGTCATCAAACTCTTTGGGGCGGTGGTCGTCTTTCTCCGCCTACCGCTTTTGGAGAACTCTGCAAACTTATTTTTGTTAAAATCAGCGATGAACAAAAGCATCGTAGGGATGGCGAACCGTACCAGTTCCAAATCAAAACCCATGAACCCTCTTCTAAACTTGCAGAACGCATCAACGCTCTGTATAATGAGCAGAAAATAAAAGATCCTGAAGTTTTCACGGAATCTATCAAGGTAGATGACCGTGTGCTTCGCACTGTCGTTTCGCACCTGGAGTCTATCAATCTTAATAAAACCGATCTTGATGTCAAGGGTGTTGCCTTTGAACAGTTTATGGACGGATTCTTTAAAGGTGATTTCGGTCAGTACTTTACCCCTCGTCCAATCATCGAATTTTGCGTGAATATGATGAAACCCGAACAAGATTGGGATGTTCTCGATCCTTCTTGTGGTTCGGGCGGTTTTCTCCTGCACGCCCTAGATTATATGCGCAAACAAGCGGGCGATTACTATGAAAAAGGTACGGTGGATTACTTTAATTATTGGCACGACTTTGCTGCCAAACACCTTTATGGTATTGAGATTAACGACGAAATTGCCCGTGTTGCCAAAATGAATATGATCGTGCACGATGATGGTCACACAAATGTTATCAGTCACGACGCACTTGAAAGCATTGATAAAATGCACGAACATAACCGAGGATTTGCAGAAAATCGTTTTGATCTAATCCTCACAAACCCTCCTTTTGGTTCTACTATTAACCTTGCAGAAAAACCCTATTTAGCTACTTATGAACTTGGAAACAATACCGATGTAAAAGGGAAACAAAAACCTCGCAAAAACCAAAGTTCTGAAGTTCTGTTTATTGAACGTATATGGCAGTTCCTTAAAACCGGTACCGGCAAAGCTGCTATCGTTTTGCCTGATGGTATCTTAACCAATAGCTCTATGCAATATATCCGCAATTTCATTCTCGAAAAGTTCCAACTGCTTGCAGTTGTGAGCTTACCTCAGTGTGCCTTTGCACATTTTGGAGCTGGTGTAAAAGCATCGATCATCTTTGTACGCAAACGCAAAAACAACGAAAAACCTAATGGAGATGAAGCTATCTTCATGGCAGCACCTGAATTGATTGGTTATGATGCTACTGGCAGAAAAACAGAATCTCAACTCGATGAAATCGTAAAGAAATATGAGGAATTTCAAAAGGACGCAACACCTTTTTTCGCATAACCCCCGATACGAATGACCTTTGCGTCTTCGCTGTCAAACGGGGGGATATTGAAAAACGCATAGATATAAATTATAACCTTCCAAAGTATACAATTCTTGAGCATAAATTGCGTGAAAAATATGGTTGTAGTCTAAAACCGCTTAGCGAAATCGCTGATGTAATATGTGGTCCCTTTGGTAGTGCAATAAAAAATACTGACTACCAAGAATCCGGTATTCCTTTGGTTCGCATAACGAACATATCAAAAGAAGGATATATGAATTATGAAGATTTGATTTATATATCAGAAGAGCTTGGAAATAGTTTGAAGAGAACTCAAGTTTCATCAGGTGATATTGTTATTTCGCAAAGAGGTTCTTTAGGGCAATGCGCAATTGTTGATGATGCTTTTGAGAAAATGAACATTTCCGCTAATATAATTGCTATAAAAAACATTCGAGAATCCTCGGCAACATTTATCCACGATTACCTCCTGTCCATCGTTGGGCAGACTTTACTTGAAAGAAATGTAAGCGGACAAGTTCAGCAAAAAGTAACTACACAGGATATTGCTGATATTCTTATTCCTGTTGGCTGCAATGAGGCGCATTTGTCTTCAATTATGGTAAATGCTTATGAAAGTTATACGAACAAGCTATCGCAAGCAGACCAATTACTGAACTCATCTAAAAGCGAAGCTTTTGAATCACTGGGAATTTCTTTTGCTAAATATGTACCTAATTTATATAACATTAGCAGACTAAGTGATATACTAGAAATTGGTATATACTGCAATCCACATAGTAATTACATAAACTCTGTATTTTCGCATTTGCGTGAAAACGAATTTTACGCTGGGTATCTGGAAGAGTTCGTAGATATTAATCCAACTACAGATCGTTTAGGATTACAGGATTCCACGCCTGTTTCATATGTTCCAATGCCTGCTGTTGAAGAGAAAACAAACAATGTTTCGTATGAAATAAAACCGTATAAGGAATTAAAGACAGGCTTTACTATTTTTCAAAAAGGCGATTTGCTTTGGGCAAAAATTACTCCTTGTATGCAAAATGGAAAGTCATTTATAGCATCAAATATGCCAACATCTGTAGGTTTTGGATCCACAGAATTCCATGTTTTAAGAAAAAAAGATGATCGCATTTATATGCCGTTTTTATGGGTGTTTTTATCTAATTCTCATATACTTGAAGCAGCTCAAGGCATGTTTAGCGGTTCTGCAGGACAACAACGTGTTTCTGATGCTTTCTTGAAAAAGTTTCCTATTGTCTTGCCGCCTTTTATAAAGCAAAAAGAATTGGCAGATAATGTTTTTGATGCATTGAAAGTAAATAAACATATGCACAAAGAAGCCGAACAGGAATGGCAGGCAGCAAAAGAACAATTTGAAAAAGAAGTATTGGGAGAATAAATGTGATTGATAAAAAAGCTGAAGCAAAAATTGTTGATGGCGTGATTAAACTTACAGATTGGCAAAAAATCCAAAACACTCATCGTGGACTTGCTCGTATGAGCAATGTTCCGAATTGGACTACAATAACTCATAATCAACTAGACATAACTACTATCAAAAATGACTTGATTCGCATATCGCAAATTATTTCTACTGAATACCCATATTTTAGCAGTGAATTATTTGTGCTTAAAGATTACTTGTTTATAGGCTATGGAAGATTTGATCCTCAAATATATGGTCAAGTTATGGCTATTTTTAAGGCACTTATAAATGAAGTAAACAATCCGAAACAAAGCGTTTGGGGACTAATTCATCCCAAAATTGAATCAGTATCAAAACAATTGTACTTGGACGGACATTATGCCAATGCAGCAGAGGATGCTTTTATTGAAATCAATGACAGAGTCAAGAAGCTTTATAAAAAAATCAATCCTACGGCAACTAAAATTCCTGATGGTGATGCGGCAATAACAAAAGTTTTTTCCGCCAATAAACCATTGCTCAAAGCATGTGATATATCTACAGAGTCAGGACAAAATGAGCAAAAGGGCTTGATGTTTATGCTGCAAGGAGCAATGTCTGCACTTCGGAATCCTAAAGCTCACGCAAACATAACCATTACAGCAGATGATGCTATGCGAAGGATTATGTTCGCAAGTATGCTTATGTATAAGATTGACGATGCTGTCAAATATTCAGGAATTCAAAAAAAGAGAGGACTTTAAAAATGAAAACATTAAGTGGCGTTTTAGAGTTTTCTATGGGTAACTTTCTCTGTCTCAGAGGATATGCCGACTATAAAATGCTTAGTAGCATATCTAAGGAAAACAAGGATGTTCAAAGGAAGCTGATAGAAAAACACAAAGGCGAAATATCGGAATTTTTGAACTCAGGAGATTATAGGTTTTTTCCTGAAATAGTGTTGTCTGTTTCGCTTTTAACTGGAAACAATCATGCCGAAGTAAGCGATTTTTTCACAGTAGTAAGCCGCAAAGAAAAATGGAGCAAAAAACTGGGGAATATAGATATCTCTATTTTCAATCACGAAGCAGGAGATAACAACAGAATCGCACACATCTCTTTTGATGAAACAAAAATAAAACTTAATCGAATAGACGGAAACCATAGATTAAGTGCTGCAAATGATGTAGTTGATGATTTTAAGGTACCGTTTTGTCTTATTTTGTGCCAGAACCCAGATGAAGAAAATCGATATTCTACGGCAATTTTTCATAATATAAATGCAAAGCAAATACCGCTAAATCTTGAAGAAAATCTTAAAGTTATACTTGGAAATCCAGATGTTTTTTCGGATGATAAATTAAAGATAGATCCATCTTTTGGATGGAAGTATTATCTTGCACGTAAAACAGTTGATTCTATTGATTTTACATATTTCCCTTCCGTAAATTCTTACATTAGCGATTCTAAACACAGTTTCTTTGTCGATTTGTTCGGCTTCTTAATTGAAAACAACAGCATTGAAAAAAACGATTCTGCTATTGATAAAGTCAAAGCACAGTTGGTTGAAGTAGAACAGGCATTGGTAGAATCAGAAATTACTGCCACTACAACAAATATTGCTATTATTGGAGCGTTGGCTTACTATAAACTTACAAACAAATTCAAATATCGTGCGTTCCTTTCATGGATAAAAAAAAACAACATTGGCAATGTTGAAAAACTGCATATCGATGATGTTATCAATCTGTATGATGAAATCTATGAACATGTACCCAAAAAGATTTTTCTTGCAAGATGGTATCCTGCGGAAACTGATCCAGAATACAGACAGTCTGTTCACAGGATAAATGCGATAAAAGAAGTTTGCGATGAATTGAAATTACAACTTACTGATTTAGGGACTCGTGATACAGGCGCGTTTGATATACGAGAAGTTATGTATCACGATATCCGAGAGTGCGATATTTTTATTGCGGATCTTACAGGTGCAAGGCACAATGTAATGATTGAAGTTGGATATGCACTAAAACACATTGACACTGGACGAATGGTTTTCTATTTCCAAGAAACTGATTCCTGCAAAAATGTTCCATTTGATGTTAACCATTTTTCATACGATAAAATTGAGGACTCTGCTGAAATCAAAACTAAAACCAAATCCCGTATATTGAATATTCTGGAACAAGCCCAAAATGGAGAAATATGAAAAACAATCTTGATTTGTTAAACCAATATATAGATCCCTTTTCTGATAAAGCTAAGCAATTAGCTCTAGAGTTTGACACAGCTACAATAAATAAAGATATAGGTGCTCTCAAAGAATTACTTGACAAAGCAGAAAAATCTTTGGATGACGAGAATGACGCTTCTAAGGCTATGATCTATTATTCTTTAGGTACAGCATACGAAGATTTTGCGAAATTAACTCGCAATAGAAATGAAAACGCTTTACAAAAAATACTATACTACTTCCGAAAAAGCATAAAGTTAATTGAATTAGATGAATATCAGGATGAAAAATATAGCCCATATGTACTTGGCTTAAAGGAGATTCTTTATACAAATTATGCTAATGCTTTAGATCATTGTGGCAGAAAAATACCGGCAATAGAGCAATATAAAAAAGTTTTATCGTTTCACGAAGACTTTGGAATGGCTTTAGGAAATTTAGGGCGTGTATATCAGCACTACGGTTTTCTTGAGTATGATGATAGTCATAGTGAGTTGTTTCATTATTTTGCATATCATTACTTAAATAAAGCAATAAAATGTAACGATCCTAATACTCACGATGCTGCAAAAAAATGCTTTAAAGAAACCTTGGAAGTTTATGAGCCTGAGTATATCAAAAATGTACTTACTGCCGAATTGTCTTTCAATCAATATGTATATGATAATGCTGAAGAACTTGCTTATCGAGAGTGGTGTTTGCAAAATGGGCTATTTTTAAACACACTGAATGATTTGCCTGTTTTTGAACTTAGTTTTGCAGGTGATGTAATACAGCTTCCAAATATGATAGTTGGTTTGCATGATAAACCAATATTTCATGGAATGTTCAGCCAACTTAAACAAGAATACATTTATGCGCGATATATTTTCTATAATACTCTTAATTCAGGATGTGAGCCTCATTTTGCAGATAAGGAAACATATATAAAAACACATACCGATTATGCCCAATATTCGATTCGACTTGAAAAATTGAAAACGGCATTTAAAACACTTTATGGTATGTTTGATAAGATTTCCTTTTTTCTTGAACATTATTTTGACTTAGGAATAAAAGAACGTGACATTAATTTCCGCTCAATTTGGCGAGATTCTGCCGGCTTTGGAAATAGAAAGTACCAATACAAACACACGCTTAATCCAGAACAAAATTTTGCTTTGAAGTCTTTATATTGGATAAGTAAAGATTTCTTCGAAAAATTTGAGGACTCTCCTAATCCAGAATTAAAAAGAATTAAAGATATTCGTGACGCTTTAGAACATAAATATGTAAAAATAAACGATTCTTTTTTTGAGAATAGCACCGAAGAGTATGGTGATGGCTTAGCTCTATATGTTTCGGATGAAGAATTATATGATGTAACATTAATGTTATTAAAAATCCTCAGAGAAGCTATTATTAATTTATCTTTATGTGTTAATATTGCAGAGAAACCTAAACGGGAAGCTGCAAAAGACAAGTTGATAATGCCGATCAGTCTCATGGATTATGAAGATGATTGGAAGATCTAAAGAATACAATTTAATAAAACAAAATGAGGACGACTCAATATCGTGAATGTACGATATTGAGTCGTCTTTTATTTATGTAAGAAAGGAGATTTATTGAATGAATGTTATTGAAAATTTATTTTACGGCAATATAAGTCCGTGTGAAAAAGTGCTAACTCGTGGGAGTGAATATTCTCGGCTTTTACAACTAGCCGCAAAGAATGAAGAAAAACTTTATGCTCTAGTCTCCCTACAACAAACCCAACAGTTTGAAAAACTGAAAGAATGTATAATTGATATGAATAACATATCTGAAAAAGAAGCCTTTGTAAAACAAATATTAATTTTATTTTATTATTACAAAAACAATATGTCAAACAAACACCGATCCTATTAAATGTTAAGAAAAAGCGTGAATTTTGATTTGGATTTTGATTTGGATTTCGGACGATTTCATTTGCTTTCGGCACTCATTGTAAAAACAAGCTCGCCGCCTTTTATGAGTTCGGCATGGGTGATGTATATATCCTTCAATTCCTTGCCGTTAAAGGTAACCTTTTCAACATAAATGCTTTTATCACTTTGATTTTCGGCTGTAATTTTAAGTGTTTTGCCGTTTGGTAAGGTTATCTCTGCGCTGTCAAGGTTAGGGGAGCCGAGCCAATAGCGGTCAGTACCCGCTAAGGGATAAAAGCCCATAGAAGAGAAAACATACCATGCACTTATTGTACCGCCGTCGTCGTTACCGTCAAGCCCGTCAATATCGGTGCTGAAACGATTTTCAAGAGTCCAACGCACCCATTTTTGTGTAAGGTCACTTCTTCCTGCATTTGCAAAAAGGTATGGTGTATGTATATCGTGCTGGTTGCCAATCCAATAACCGCCACCCGGATTCCAATGGGCTCTTTTTGGCGCCGCGTCCTTCATAAAATCTTCAAGCTCAGCAACAAAATACTCCTCTGAGCCGAAAAGCTTAATCATTCCGTCAATATCCTGCACTGCGCTGTAGCGCCAATGGTTTGCGCTACCCTCACAATAACAGTCTGCGTATTTGTTCAGGAAGGATAAGCCGAAGTAAGAGTTAATGTTCGGCTTAAAATTTTCGTCAAAGCTACCGTCTTTGTTTTTTGCCCTGAAATACTTTGTTTCGGGATCAAAAATATTTTTATAATTCATAGCTTTTTGGGAATATTTTTCTGCATCCTCTGTTTTACCCAAAGCGTCAGCAAGAGTTGCCAATGCACCATCCACCCATGCATATTCAAGGGTATGGCTTACTGTATCGTCAACACCCTCAATATCATTGGGAACATAGCCATATTCATTATATGCGTCTGCATATTCTCTGCCTGCCTTTTCCGTTGGGCTGTCAGAGGTTTTTTTCATATATTCATAGGCGGCTTCTACATCAAAATCCCTGTAATTTTTAAGATAGCTTTCTGTTATTACAATGTTTGCAGGGTCACCAATCATTGAACCTGCATAGCCTGCACCCATAGGCCAACGGGGGAGTGAACCACCTGTTTCAGCCATTTCCACAAGGCTTTTAAGGCAATCCTTTTGCACCTGTGGCTCTATAAGCATATATAGGGAATGGGTATTTCGGCAGGTATCCCACAAGGACATATCGCTTCTATAGGTGTAACCCTTTGCTGTATGTACCTTCTTATCAAAGCCAAGGTATTCACCATTTAAATCGGTGAAATTTGTGGGCATTATCATTGTGTGATAAAGAGCGGTATAGAAATTCTTCTTAATCTCAGTATCTGTGCTTTCAATTTTAATGGAGGAAAGATGTTTTTCCCAATTTGATAAGGTTTTTTCTCTTACATCATCAAAATTAAGGCCTTTTGTTTCCTCTTCAAGGTTGAGTAATGCATTTTCAACACTTACAAAGCTTATGCCTACCTTTAGCTCTACACTATTATTTTCAAGGGAACCAAAGTTTAAATCTGCAATAAGATTTGTTTCATCACCTGTAATTGTACAGGATTTGATTTCTTTATCTGCCTTTGCGGCAAAATATACAGGTAATCCATCATATCTTTCTGAAAAAACTGCTCTGAGAACCGCTCCACCTGTAAGAATTCCGGTTTTTTCATCAAACTCAGCAAAACCATCGGTACAGCCGTTGTTACCTGCGGCACTTGTAATATCAACGGAAAGACGGGCATCCTTTGAATGATTGAATGTATATCTGTGAACGCCTGTGTGTTGGTCTGCCGTCATTTCTGCAAGGCAACCGAGAGTTTTCAGATAAACTGCATAGTAGCCCGCAGAGGCAACCTCATTTTTGTGAGAAAAGGGGATTGCAGATGGCTTTTTATCACCTATAGTGGGTGTAACCCTGAAAATACCATAATCAGTTGCACCTGTACCCGAAAGCCTTGAATGGCTGAAGCCTCGGATATGCCTGTTTTCGTAATAATAGCCTGATGTGTTTGTTTTCATAACAAATGCGCCACCAACAAAGGCTGTATCCGCACCAAGTCTTACTGTACCAAAAGGTGCGCAAGCGGCAGGGCTAAGCATACCGCAGGTCCATGGTGTGCCACCTGTACCCACAAAAGGGTCAACATACTGTGTGTATTCACCCGTAACAGCCTCTGGTATATCTGGATTTTTAATTGCGATACCATTTGAAATGTTTCCCAAAAGGGTCTCAATTGCTATAAAGCCCGAAACCAGTATTCTGACAAAACGCCACATAAAAATCACCCCTTACAAAGGTATTTTATCATTGAAATTAATCATATTCAAGAATTTTTTAAACTGATAAAACAAACCCGATAACAAACACATTCAGTACATCTATGAAAAAGGTTGCTGCGCTTTATAAAATATTAAACCATTATTAAAAGAGTGAAACAGGTTATTCTTTACCCGTTCCTCACGCGTGGAGATGCTATAAAATCGCAAATCCCCGTACTTATCTTTATGATAGGTACGGGGATTTTCTGTTTAATCCTGTGTTTCTTCAGCTTCTATGATACCGTTTTCTTTTTCAAAGTCCTTGATACATTGACGAACTAAATATAGTATTTGACCATTAACAGAGCGACCTTCGTATTTGGCAATATATTTTAATTTACCGTGTAATTCCGGCTCAACTTCTATACCGAGATGTTTATTGTTCTTATTTCTCATATATTATAATTTCAATTAAAGAACAATTTCCTTGCCTTTTTCTGCTGACTCGTATATTGCGCAGAGGATTTTTATCATATCAACGCCCTGAGATGGCTTGAAAACAGGCTCAGCGCCCTCAAGAAGAACATCAATAAAGTTACGGATGTTGTGCTTGTGGCCGTTTGAGTCCATTTTGCCCTTTGGTGTAATATCAAGAAGCTGACCATTATCCTCTGTAAAGAATTCAACCTCGTTTTCTTTCCACTTAAGGCCTGCCTTTGTACCACGAAGCTCAACAAATCTGTTTTCTTCCTTGATGTTTGATGCCCAGCTGAACTCTATCTGAAGAACGGCGCCGTTGTCAAAACGGATCATACCCATTGCAAGGTCCTCAACGTCAAATGTGCCCTGAGCATTTGCATCACCGAATTTTGAGTTTACAGAATCACTTGTGTCGTTATCTGCGAATTTAGTATATGTATTTGCGCTAACAGCAACAGGGGTAGGGTTGCCCATAAGCCAGACTGCAAGGTCTATCATATGAACGCCAAGGTCAATGAGAGGTCCGCCACCGGACTGTGCCTTTGTTGTGAACCATCCGCCTTTGCCGGGGATACCTCTGCGCCTCTGCCATCCGCAACGACCGCAATAGATTTCACCCATTTTTCCGTCTTCAATAAATTTCTTTGCATACTGTGATGCTGTGGCAAAACGGTTGTTTCTGATAACCATAAGCACCTTGCCTGCCTCATCAGCGGCGTTTTTCATTTTAAGTACCTCTGTAACATCAATAGCATCAGGCTTTTCGCATAATACATGCTTGCCTGCCTTGAACGCATCAACAGCAATTATGGAATGAAGGTAGTTTGGTGTGCAGATATCAACAGCATCAATGCTTTCGTCCTTCAAAAGCTCTTTGTAGTCTGTATACACCGCCGCATTTGGGTAGTATTTATCTCTGAGGGCGGCTGCTCTTTTTTCAATAATATCGCAGAATGCAACAACCTCTACTCTGTCATCCTCATAATAATTGTTGATATGGCTTCCACGGCAGATGCCACCATTACCAATAAGTGCAACTTTTAATTTTGACATATTCACTCACTCCTGTGATAATAAAAATAAGAGGTAAATCAATCACCTGGTTTTATTATATCAAAGAGGAGTAAAAAGTAAATAGAGAAGATGAAAGAAAACGAATTAATATGTTGAGATTGAATTTTTTAAAAGGAATGTTATAATAATTAAAGAATACACATAAACCATTCAGGAGAATAGCTATGGAAGTACGATTGATTAAACCCGAAGAGGCAGTAGATTACCTTAAAATTTCTGCCGCATCCTTCATATGGAAATTTGATAAGGAAGTTGACAAAGAGGTAGAAATGCCTGTTATGGGCGCATTTCACGAGGGCAAGCTTATTGCAGGTGTGGAGCTTTTTGATTTTGAGTGCAACTACTGTGGAAGGCTTTTAAATACACTTGTTCTAAGTGGCATTTGCAGTCAGCCTGAATACCGCAGAATGGGTGGTATAAAAGCAATTTTTGATGAAATCGGCAGAACCGCTGTGGAGAATGACATCGTAGCAGGCTTCCTTGCGCCGTTTTCAATAGAATATTATGAAAAATTCGGCTATGCAAACCTTAACCGCCTTTTTGCAATAAAAGTGCCCTTTGAAAGATTACAGCACATTCCGCGCAATAACAATGTTGAGCTTTATACAGGTGAACAATTCAAAGAATTGTGCGACCTTCACAACAAATGTGTTTTTACAAAAAACCTTATGTGTATAAGAGAGGATGAAAAGCATTTCTGCAATCAGCCTCTTGAAAATGCAGATTATACGTACATTCACCGCAATCCTGACGGAGAGGCAGACGGCTATGTGCGATTCAAGATAACACGCCCCGAGGTGCTTGTTGCAGAGGAGCTGTTTGTATTGTCTCCGGAAGCACTTAAAGGAATCGTTGGCTTCTTGCGCAATTACGATGGCATTGTAAAAACTCTGCGTGTAAAAAAGCAATTCCCCGGCTCACCATTTTCCTGCCTTGTGGATAGAATTGACGATGTGAAGTATGAACATGATGTCGGCTATGCAGGTAGAATTTACGACCTGAAAAAGCTTCTTGAAAACAATGTATACCCTGAAGAGCGCGGCAAATTCAGTATACTAAGCCTTGATGATTTAGAGCAGAATAAGGGTATTTTTGATGTAGAGTATGAATACGGAAAAGCAATTGTAACAAAAAGATCTGAGGGTGATTACGACATCTCTCTCACACCACCTGCCGCCGCAAGGCTTCTCCTTGCAGGTGAAGGACACACAGCCCGGACGGCTGTATATATAGATGGTGTTGAGCTTAAAACAAATGCTGAGGATTTCTTTAAAGCCTTTCCACATCGCCAAACACGATTTACAGACAGCTTCTGGTCCATATAAATCAGTTTTCCCCACTCGATTTGAGTGGGGATTTTTTGCTTGATTTAATAAATTACAAAGGAAAAATCCTGTATTTTTCTTGCTTTTGTTATACAATTATAGTATATTTACAATGTATATCTACAAATTCAAATAGCAAAAAAGAGGTTTTTTTATGAAAAGATTTTTAAAGCGTACATCAACAATAATTTTTTGTATTGTAATGCTTAGTATGAATATTTTCGGTACAATAGGTCTTGCCGCATCAGATATTTATGAGCTTACATTCGATAACTTGTTTATATTTGAGCAATGGGCAAATAATGTAAATTCGGGTATTGCTTCACCGGGTACACCGGGTACAATCACTAAAGATATTTCTGCCGGTAGCTTCACACTTACACACACAGGCTCAGAAGGGCAGGAAACATATACCTCACACTCTATGGGTACCCTTACGGGCTACTATTTTATGGATGTTGAACCAAACACATCATACACACTTTCTTATGATGTTGTAGGCTCTGTTACAAACTTTGAATCCTTTATGTTCTTCTTTAACGGAACAGGAAATTATACCTCTCATATAAACCGCTTTGCTATTAACTATAATCTTAACGAATGGACTTTTACAACCCCGGCGGATGCTGAATTTGCACAGCTCCGATTTGATAACAACTCTGCCAACTCATATGCAACTGTTTCACAAATCAGACTTTGCAAAACAGAAACCTATGAATATACAAAAGACCTTAACTTCCGTAAAACCTTTACATACTCTAACGGTGCAACCTATGGCGCTCTTCCCGAGCTTCAGCGCGAGGGTCTTGTTTTTGCAGGCTGGTATACAGGCCCTGACGGAACAGGTGAAAAAATAACAGCAGATACAGTTATGCAGGCAACAAGCTACTCCCTCTATTCAAAATGGGATCCTATTCTTGTTGGTGATTTGGGTATTGTTTCTGCTCCTATCAAAACAGAATATTGTCTTGGGGAAAAGCTTAACACAACAGGCCTTGTTGTATCTGTTACTTACCCTGACGGAAGGGTTGAAAATATTGACGAGGGCTTTAGTTGCTCTCCCGAAATTCTTAACAATACAGGTAAACAGACCGTAACTGTAACCTATGGTAGCAGTAGCGCAACCTTTGATGTTAATGTTAAAAGATTTAACGACTACAACATAGTTATAAATAATTCAGCAACAGCCGTAGAGCTTGCAAACTTCACCTATACAATTGATAAATCGTATTCTGCATTTAACAAATATGAATTTACATACACTTCAGATGCATATGTAAAGGGCTTAATGACATTCTCAAACGGTACAGTTGAAGAATTTTTCCTTGAGCCTGCAACCAACGGAAAGTTTAGCGGGTATATAGACGGCTTCCTTTCAGGTACTACACAAACAGATATAACAAAAATCCAATTTTTGCCTCGCAACAAGAAGCATATGGATTTCACCCTTTTCTCTATTGCGCTTTCAAAAGATACTATTCCCGATAACATGGTTTATCTTTCAAGTGATGATTATAAAATCGGCATCAACCTTGCCTGGGGTGGTGCACTTACATACCTTGAAGATTTGAAAAATGGTGTTGTTGAAGCACAAAAGCAAAAAACCTTCGGTACATCAACAGAACTGGTTCAGGTTGGTCTTTCATCCGATTTTAAATCATCGTCAAGTATCTTTGGAACAAAATACACAACAAAGGGAAATATTAACTTAATCAACTGTCATGATACAGGTCGTCTTGTTCAGCAGTCATACTATGGTACAGGCGACTCTTCATACGTTCCCGGTAACTATCAGGCAGTTTCTTGGCCATATAACCCTGTTCAGGGCGGTAACCTTTTCAACGAGGCAAGTAAAATTGTTGATTTAAAGGTTACAGAAAACGAGATTTACATTAAATGCCGTCCTCTTGACTGGGCAAAGGAAGCGGAATATATTACTCCTTCATATATGGAAGCATGGTACACTCTTGAAAGTGGTGTAATGAGGGCAACCTGCAGATTTGTTGATTACTCCGGTTATCCATCAATCACAACAACTCAGGAATTTCCGGCATTTTACTGTGTTGAGCCTCTTAAGAATTTTGTTTATTATTCCGGTGGCGAACCATGGTCAGAATCTAACACAAAACAAACTGTTACAGATTTACAATTCTGGGGTGACCAGGAATATGCGCAAAAGCAACAGTATACCTGTAATGAAAACTGGGGTGCTTTTGTGGGAGATACCGAAAGTGGTTATGGTATAGGTATCTATGCTCCGGGTCAGACACATATGAACTCGGGTGTTTTCAATCGTGATACCATAACCTCATTAACAACCCCTACAGCGGAATGTGATGCTACATCATATATTGGTGTTTTTGACTCTTTCTATTTCCGGAGCTACAACCCGATTTCTTATTGTTACTACATTACAACAGGTAATACAGATGCAATAAGAAGCACCTTTAAGGATATCGCACAAACAGAAGAGGATATGTGCGATGGTACATATACAAACGGCTTCTGCGATATGTGCGGAAGAAATCAGAAGGCAACTCTTACTACAGATAAATATGATATAGACCTTAACGGCACTATGGATAGTGTATACGAGATTTCAAATGCAGGTCAGCTTCTTTCTTTTAGAGATTTAGTAAATAACGGTAATCCGTCTGCTAATGCTGTAGTTACACAGGATATTGTATTTAATGAAAATCTTCTTGATGAATCAGGAAAGCCTGTAGCTTCAAATATTGTTAATATCTGGTATCCTATTGGCACACAGCTTATGCCATACAGCGGTATTTTTGATGGTAAAGGCCATACCATAAACGGTCTTTATTTCAACGATTCCTCAGTACAGGGTGCAGGACTTTTCGGTTACACAGCCTCTTCTGCAATTGTTGGCTTGTTCGGTATTACGGATTCCTATTTTACTGCAAGCTCTTATGCAGGTGGCGTGTGCGGTAACAATTCAGGCTTAATGCTTAACACATACTGTACAAGAACAATTGTTAATGCAAGCTCCTATGCAGGCGGTATTGCAGGCTTGAACAAAGGTACTATTCAGACAAGCTACAGCACAGCTTCTGTTTGTGCAGATACAAGCGTTGGTTCAGTTTGCGGTAGTAACAGCGGTACAATTAATAACAGCTATTACCTGGAAGAAAGTGCAATTGACACATCAGGTGCTTTCCAGAACGGTGTGGGTGCAACAGCAGATAATCCTACACAAACAACAGGCAAAACACTTGACGAATTCCATTCAGGTGAGGTTGCTTACCTTCTTCAGAAATATAATTCAGACCAGGTATGGGGTCAGGACAGTAATGACAAAAACTCATCACCTGTTCACGACTACACAGGTCAGTACAGAGTAAATCAGATTGCAGATGCTGATTGCTATTCCGTTGTTTTCGTAGGTGATGCAGAAAATGATGGCGACGTGGATGTTTTCGATTATCAGCAAATTGTAAACCTTGCTATGTCCGGTGACGAGTCACAGCCTGATGCATTTAAAGAGCTTATGCGTACAGACCTTAATGGTGAGGGCTGTATAGATGCTCTGGACTGCCACATAATGGCACTTCTTATTAACGACATGCACAATGGAATAAAGGTATCCCACACAGGTGACTTTGATTTTGACGGTGTAGCTTTTACAGAGGCGGATATTGTTGCTATCAAGAGAGGTATTATAAATCAGGATACATTATCAACCTGGCAGAAGTACGCTTGCGATATTAATTATGATGGAGTGCTTGATGTAAAAGATAAACAAGCTCTTGAAAATTACGATGAAAAAAGCTTTAAGCCGATTTATATTGATATGACAGAAGACGTTTTAAACAGAACAAGAACAGCAAATGTTATTATAATTTCAGGTCAGTCCAACGCATATGGTGCAAGTCCGTTCACAAATGCGGTTGAGAATGTTGTTTCTGATGTAGATTATTCAAATGTTAAAATTAAATACAACAACATTAACAGCGATGATGGTCTTTCTAACTGGAAAACGCGCTACTCCAACAATGCCTTTGAAACATTCCGCCCGGGTATAGGTGGGCAAGACTCTCTTTGGTTTGGTCCGGAGCTTGGTCTTTCCTACTACCTTGCAACAAATGAAGCCACAAAGGATGAGCTGTGGTATATTATTAAATACACAGCGGCAGGTACATACCTTGGCGGTAACTGGATTTATGATGCAGGCTATAACAATGCCGATACATCAGCTAATATTTACAAGGATTTGGGCACTTATCTTGCAGACGGAATGGTGTCATATGTAGATACCGCACTTGATGAGATTTCATATATTCATAGTGCAGATAAAATCAACATACGTGCATTTATGTGGCATCAGGGCGAAAGTGACTCTTGCGTTCAGGAGTGGGCAAATCAGTACGGTGAATTACAGAAAATGCTTGTTAATAAGGTGCGTACAGCCTTCCAAGGCAGAGATGCGGATTCAAACATCGGCTTTGTTGATGGCGGTATTGCCGCATATAACGGCAATATGTTCTATAACCCAAATATAAACGCAACACAGACTTATAACAGCTGGGTATATTCAGACACAGTAAACACTCAGAAAACACAACTTGCTTCTTTGTGGTATGTACCTGTAGATACAAATAAGAATATAATCAGTAAGTCAACAGCAGGTCTTTACACAAACAGCGCATCTGCAACGCTTGCAAATTCAATCTGGGTAGATACATCAACTTGTAAATCCAAGTATGAAGCAGATAACGAAAACGGTGAATACGATGGCGCTCACTATTGTGGCGACTCTATGCTCAAATTAGGTCAATGGTATGGCTATGCATTGACACAGGTTGGGAATTTATGACAAAAAAGCTCCTCTTGAAGAGGAGCTTTTTTTGTTAGGAATTAGGAGTTAATGGGAAGCTACGCGTGTGAGTGGTTAGCATAGCTATTAGCCGTTGCTCCACAAGAGTTGATATGCATGAAAAAATTAAAGTAACGCGACAGCTTTTCATCCCTGTTCAGCTTTGCTGAATAGGGAGGGGGACCATTCCTCGACTAATTAAATATTTAAGGGAAGTATATTTCGCGTGAATATACTTCCCTTTTTCTTTTTGCTTAATCGGAATGGTGGTGGGTAGTTCTCTATCGGTTATTCTTCGGTTGGAGAAAACAAATATTTAAAGAATAAAGAAGAAATAATAAATAAAAAAGAATAAACGAAAACATAAATTTCAACTTTTATCTTTTATCTATTCAATATTATCTATTATCTTTTTATCGATATTTTGTTCTCTCCAACTAAAGAAAAGAGACAAGAGAACTACCCACCACCATTCCGCCCGAACTTAGCTTTTTTAATTACTTTTCCACCCGAAATAAACATACGGGAAACAACAGTTGTTTTAAAGAATGGTCCCCCTCCCTATGCTTGCGCACAGGGATGAAAAGCCGTCGCAAACATTTAGTGGTTCAACAACTTAAGTATATGCGAAGCCCTGGCGACTGGTAGCTGGCGACTGGCGGCTAATACACCGCAGTCCCCTCAACTCCTAACCCCTAAATTCCTCTCTTGTACTCAGCAAAAAACCATAGTATAATAAGTGTAATATTTAAAATAATCAAACAGAAGGTGTTTTTATGATTTCAGAAATGATAAAAGAGAGAAATTTACCGCCACTTCTTTCAAGGGAAGAAATGCTTGAAATTATTTTACGTGAGGAGTACGGCAGAATGCCACCACTTCCCGAAAGCATATCCTTTGAAACGGAGGAGGGTGTAATTCCGAATTTCTGCGCCGGCAAGGCATATTGCAGTAGGGTTGTTGCAAACTGTGTTATAAACGGTAAGGAATTTTCGTTTCCGTTTCTTGCAACACTTCCTGTTGATGGCGAAAATCTTCCTTTTTTTATTCACGTCAATTTCCGGCCGGACAATCCGGACAGATATATGCCCACAGAGGAGATAATAGACAACGGCTTTGCGGTGTTTTCTCTTTGGTATGGGGATGTTACAAGTGACGATGGTGATTTTACAAACGGTATTGCAGGTGTACTTTATCCTGATGGCAAAAGGGGAGCAGAGGACTGCGGTAAAATTGCCATGTGGGCATGGGCAGCACAAAGGGTAATGGACTATGCACAGCTTCTGGGAGATAAATTGGATATTTCACGCTCTGTTACCTGTGGTCATTCAAGGCTTGGCAAAACAGCGCTCCTTACAGCGGCTACAGATGAGCGCTTTGCTTTCGCATATTCAAATGATGCAGGCTGCTCAGGTGATGCACTTGCAAGGGGTACAAATGGCGAAAGAATAAAGGATATCTGTAAGAATTTTCCGTATTGGTTTTGTGAAAATTATAAAAAATATATTGATAACGAAGAAAATATGCCATTTGACCAGCACTATTTAATAGCATCCATAGCACCAAGATATGTTCATCTTGGCAGCGCCTCACAGGATGCGTGGGCAGACCCTGTTTCCCAATATCTTTCTTGTGTTGCGGCGGGGGGAGCCTTCAAAAACGGCTTTTGCTACGAAAACCGCGTTCCTGAAATCAATGATGAATTTTTCGATGGTGACATTGGCTTCCATATGCGTAAGGGTCTTCATTACTACAGCCGTGAGGACTGGCTGAAAAGCATTAAGTTTGTAAAAATGAAAAATTCAAAATAAAAAATTCAAAATTGAGGGTCAGCGACGCAATTATAAGTGCAAAATGCAAAGTGATGGAACTGCAAAGATGTAAGTTGCCAGATGCCAGATGCCAGAGCTTCGCAAGAATTAAATTTATCGAAAAACTAAAGTTATGCGATAGCCTATCCCTTTTTCGAAAAAGGGGGGACCATTTCACAGTAAGGCTGTTGTTTTAGTTTAAATATATTACGGGTGATATATTAAATTTCACATTCAGGCTCGGGCGAAATGGTGGGATATTCTCGGCACCGAAGGTGCCGTTTTGCCGTAAGGCAAAAAGTTGTAACAAATTTATTGTTGTATAT
>JAZSCV010000051.1:0-25062 GCA_045530855.1 Acutalibacteraceae bacterium | reverse complement strand
AAAATCAAAATCTTCAGCTGATGCAGAGTCAAGCACTCTTTCCTCCTCAATCATATTGTTTTCCTTGAGAATTTCGGACATGGTTTCAAGTACCTCCTTTATAATACCGGCGGGAGTAGATGCACCCGCAGTAAGACCGACAGAGTTAAAACCTTTGAGTTTGATACCATTTAACTCATTTGCGGTTTCAACCAGAAAGGACGGACAATTTTTCTCGCACACACTCAAAAGTTTTCGTGTGTTTGAGGAATGCCTGCCACCCACTATGACCATTGCGTCACAAGTGTTTGACAAGGCTTCTGCCTCGTTCTGCCTTTCTTCGGTCGCACTACATATTGTATCAAATATTTTTATATTTGTACATAGTAAATTTGCTTTTTTTACGTTTTTTTTCCATTCTTTTATGCTAAAAGTTGTTTGAGAAACAAAAATAGCAGGTTTTTCGCATAAATGTGGATGTTTTTCTAATAATTCGTCGAGTTCTTCGACATTCCCAATAACAAAGCTCTCGCCTTTTGCACAGCTTTTTATGGCTTTAACCTCAGGGTGATTACAGTCACCCGCTATAAGTGTTGCAACCTCTTCTGAAGAATTATCAAGAACAATTTTATGGATTTTTTTTACAAAGGGGCAAGCCGCATCTATATACTCACAACCTGTTGATTCCACACGATTTAAAACCTCGCGTGTTACACCATGTGTTCTTAGAACAAGAATTGTGTCATTCTCAACCTCTTCGGGGGTTTCAACAACCTTAACACCTTTGGTTGCAAGGTCATCTATCACCTGCTGATTGTGAATAATAGGGCCTAATGTGGCAACCTTTTCACCTTGTGAGGTCAATTCTTCTATAAGCTTTATCGCCCTGTCAACACCAAAGCAAAAGCCTGCCTTTTCTGCCAAAACAACAGAAGCCATTATATACGCTCCTTTATTACCTTAAGCATATAGTCAATAGATTCCCCAAGAGTTAATTCTGTTGTATCAACAAGCACCGCATCCTCAGCCTTTTTGAGTGGTGCAATTTCTCTATGTGTATCCTGATAGTCACGGAGCTCTATTTCTCTTAAGATATCATCATATTTTACTTCCTGACCCTTTTCTACAAGCTCCTTATAGCGTCTGTCTGCGCGGGCTTCTGCAGAAGCGGTAAGGTAAATTTTAATCTGTGCATCAGGAAGCACAACAGTACCTATATCTCTGCCATCCATAATGCAATTGTTTTTCTTTGCAATATCTCTTTGTAAATCAAATAAAAATTCTCTTACCTTTGGGATTGCAGATACATTAGATGCAGCCATTGATACCTCGTTCTGACGGATTGCAGAAGAAACATCCTCATCACCAAGGAACACTCTCTGCTCACCATCAACAAAGCGCAATGAAACATGAAGATTTGCAAGTGTAGGAATAACCTCTTCCTCACTTTTAGTGTTTTTACCTAATCTTAATGCATTAAGACCAACTGTACGGTAAAGAGCACCTGTATCTACATATATGTAGCCAAGCTCTTTAGAAGCTGCCTTTGCAATTGTACTTTTACCTGCCCCTGCAGGACCATCGATAGCAATGTTAATCATAATAAATACTCCTTTATATACTGTCCCCTACAAGGTGACCTGTTGAAAAAGCTATCTGCAAATTGAAGCCACCTGTGTAAGCATCAACATCAATTACTTCACCTGCAAAATAAAGTCCGCTCACAAGCTTACTCTGCATAGTTTTAGGATCAATTTCAGAAATACTTACACCGCCTGAGGTTACAATAGCCTCCTCGATAGGTCGGAAGTCTGTAACAGTAAGGCGAATATCCTTAAGAAGATACACAAGTGTTTCACGCATCTCCTTTGTGACCTGGTTTGATTTAATGTTACCATTCAATCCCGATAATTTAACAACTATAGGAATCATTTTTCTCGGCAGCATAAGTGCTAATGTATTATAAAGATTTTTGTTTGAGCATTCAAGCAAATCTCTTTGCAAGCGTTTATCAAGCTGTTCGTGTGTAAGGGCAGGCTTGAAATCAATATGAATTACATATCTGCCGCGCTCTATATTGCGCATATGGGATGATGCGGAAAGCACCATCGGTCCGGACACACCAAAATGAGTAAAAAGCATTTCACCCATATCTTTATATACTGTTTTGAAGGTCTTTGTATCTTCAACCTGAATTTCAACATTACGCAGTGAAAGACCTTGTGCATCTGTACACCAGCCCTCGTGACACTCAAGTGGTACAAGAGATGGCTTAAGGTCGGTAACTGTGTGCCCTGCCTGTTTTGCAAGTACATAGCCGTCACCTGTTGAGCCTGTTACAGGATAAGATTTACCGCCTGTTGCAACAAGCACATTATCTGCAAAATACTCTGTGCCATCCTCTGTTTTACAGCCCTTTACCGCACCAGCTTCAATTATAAGTTCCGTCACCCTGGCGGTTTTTCTTTTAACGCCATTCTGAGTTATAAATTTATTTAATGCATCTACAATATCAAGGGCTCTGTCTGAAACAGGAAAAACACGATTTCCTCTTTCAATTTTTAACGGCACACCTAAATTCTCGAAAAAATCTATTGTATCATCCGTGGTAAATCTTGAAAACGCACCATAGAGAAATCTGCCGTTAACAGGCACATTTGCAATAAGGTCATTAAGAAGCGGACAGTTATTTGTAACATTACATCTGCCCTTACCTGTTATAGCAACCTTCCTCGCAAGCTTTTCGTTGCGCTCAAAAAGAGTTACCTTCAAACCATTCTGTGCCGCGGTGCCTGCCGCCATAAGTCCTGCCGCGCCGCCACCGATTACAATTAAATCCATAAAAATATCCTTTATAAAACTATTATTTTATCTGTCATTTCCTTACCGCACACATCTGCTACAGGCAAAGCCAGAGAGAACAAATCACGGGCTTTACATTCAAGCTCAAAAACACGCTGTGCATTCTTATCAAGCGCTTTTATATCCGCAGACTTTGTAACAATCGGTAAGGATGCATTGTCCTTTGACTTTTTGAGAAGCTCTGCACCTCTTTTATTAAAGCCCAACACTCTTACATATGGCACAGGTGAAAGCACATCATCTTTTGTTATACCCAAAAAAGCACAAAGAACAATTCTTCTCAGCCTTGAATGAGTATACCTCTTTGTTTTTATTTTTTCAAGTATTTCGTCAAGAGTTGCAGAGCTTCTTACTGCGGAGTAAATTCTGTGCTGTAGCCCCTCACTTACATCGAGGATAGCAGAAAAATCATCAATAGTCATTGTACGAAGCTTGTACAGAACAGCGCCCTCAATATTTTTAAAATCTGCAGGAGCTTTTCCGGAATTTACACTTTCCCTTATAATTTCATAAGATACTTCAGGAAGAAACTCTTTATAATCTTCATTATTTTTAAGAAGATTTCTCAACGCACTTGCTGAGCATATATTCTGTGCAATATCCGTTGAATCGTGTGCAACACCAATTCGTTTAACGGGGTTAATTGAAATATTACTGCCATTTTTTATTATAGCCTTTGTATATTCAACGCCTAAAATATCATTTGGTGTGGCAACAATAGCCGAAACCGCTTCACCGCACATATCCTTCAAGGCTTTCTGACGGGCATCGGGGAAAGAAATGCCTTCACCGAGATATCTATTTATATACTCGTCAATAGCGGGGTTAAGGATTGCATTGGCGCACTGCTTTAAAAGCTTTTCATTACCACACTCTGAGCCAAAGCCGAGGGAATCTATCACACCAAGACCGCATAACACATCTACGCCTGCCCCCGCAAACCTTTCGGCAGATGCGGTAGCATACGGCACAGGGAGAGAAAGTACCAAATCCACACCGTTTTTCAGCGCCATAAGTGTACGCTCATAAGGAGAAATACAGGCACATTCACCACGCTGAACAAAGCTACCGGACATTACAGCTGTAACTGTATTTTCACCATTAGCTTTCAATATATCAACAATATATTTGTGCCCGTTATGAAACGGATTGAATTCAGCAACAATACCATAGTTCATAAAATCTCCCCTTCCCTTATATTATTAGTAATCTTTATAACTTAAAGTAATATTTACACTTGCAAAAAACAAGAATAGTGATATAATCATATATTGGTAAATATTTTACACAACTACACCAGAATTAATTTTCCGTATTGGAAAATTAAGCGTTTATTTGGAGGTTTATTGATGAAAATTCTCGTAATTAACTGCGGAAGCTCTTCACTTAAGTATCAGCTTTTTGATATGAACGGTGAAAAAGTTCTCGCAAAAGGTATTTGTGAATCTATCGCAACAGATATGAGCCACACAAAGGGTTCAACATTCGACGGCAGAAGCTTTGATGAATATGTAGATATTCCTGACCACAAGGTTGCATTCAACATTGTTAAGGATGCTCTTACAACAGGCGACTGCAAGGTTATTGATTCTCTTTCAGAAATCAGTGCTATCGGTCATCGTGTTGTTCAGGGTGGCGACCTTTTCACAGAAAGCGTTATTATCAATGACGATGTTCTTAAGAAAATTGACGAACTCAGCGCACTTGCACCACTCCATAACCCTGCACACGTTGTAGGTATTGAATGCTGTAACGAAGTTTTCGGTGCAGATGTTCCTCAGGTTGCAGTATTTGACAATGCTTTCCACAGCACGATGCCTGCAACAAGTTACATTTTCCCACTTCCATACAAATATTACGAAGAAGACCACATCCGTCGTTACGGTGCACATGGTACTTCTCACCGTTTCGTTGCTTACAGAACTGCAGAAATCGTAGGCAAAGACCTTAAGGATATTAAGCTTATTACATGCCACTTAGGTAATGGTTGCTCAATTACAGCAATTAAAGACGGTAAGGTGCTTGACACAAGTATGGGTCTTACTCCACTTGATGGTTTTGCAATGGGTACACGTTGCGGTGGTATTGACCCATCAGTTGTAACATACATTATGAAGAAGCACAACCTCACACCTGATGAAATGGATAAGATCATGAACAAGCAGAGTGGTGTTCTTGGTGTTTCAGGCGTTCACTCAGACGACAGAGCTGTTAAAGCCGCTGCAAATGAAGGCAATGAAAGAGCAAAGCTTGCACGTGACATTCAGTGGTATCAGATTCGCAAGTACATCGGCTCATATGTGGCTGCTATGGATGGTGTTGATGTTATCGCATTCACAGGTGGTATTGGTGAAAACTGCACAGACCTTCGTGAGGATATCCTCAAAAACCTTTCATTCCTTGGCATTGAGCTTGATGAAAAGGCAAACGAAATCCGTGGTGAAGAGGTTGAGCTTACAAAGCCAGGCTGTCCTGTTCGTGCATTTGTTGTTCCAACAAATGAAGAGCTTGCAATCGCAAGAGATACAAAGGCACTTTGCGAATAAGATTTAAATATAGAAGCACTCCGTCTGTCTTAAGTACAGACGGAGTTTTTTTACTTTTTGTATTAATATATATCTTTAATCTTCAAGCCGGTTGTGTTATAAGCGCTAAGGCGAGTGCCTTTGTAGGCTATTACTGTGTAATAGTAGGTTTTGCCCTCTTTTGCAGACTTATCAAGGTAGCTTGTGCCACTCTTAACAGTTGCAATTTTAGTCCAATCACCTAATCTTGACTTGCGGTATACGTAATAGCCGTCTGCACCTGAAACCTTACCCCAAGTGAATTTAACACCACTCATTATTGAGGTTACATTTGTAAGCGTAGGTGCTGCAAGATAGCGGATTTGCTGACTTGATGCATAGTAAGATGTTATTGAATCTATATATGCTTTTACTGTGTATGTATACACCTTACCGCTGGATACCTTTGTATCGCTATAAGCATTACCATTAACTGTGGCAATTTTCTTCCAGGCAGTTTCACCCGGTGCTTTGCGGTAAACATAGTAACCATCTGCACCCTTCACCTTACCCCAGGTAATCTTTACAGACTTGTCTGCATTTGCAACCTTTGAAATGACAGGTTGTGCAAGATAGTCAATTTTGAGTGTTGATGATTGAGCGGATGCTCTTATACCTGAATACGCTTCTAATTTGTATGTATATGCTTTTCCGCTATCTACGTTCTTATCCTTATAAGCAACTGTAGAGTTACCCTTTATTGTGGCAACCTTTTTCCAACCACTGACACCGGATGCGTTGCGATATACATAGTAGCCATCGGCACCTGAAACCTTTCTCCAAGTGATTTTTACTGTGCTACCCACATTTTCTATTTTGGTGAGTTTAGGTGTAGAAACATATCTTATACCTATACCTGTTGAGTTATATCTGCTAACTGATGTTGAGATTTTTGCTCTTACCGTATAATAATATGATGTACCTGATTTTGTTGTTTTATCTGTGTAAGATAAGTTTTTAGTATTTGCAAGGTACGACCATGAAGATGCACCCTTTGCCTTGCGGTAAACATTATAGCTTGTAGCACCATCAACCTTGCCCCATGTAACTTTAATACCGGATGATATATTTTCAATTGTTCTTAATGCCGGCACAGCAATGAAAAGCAACTTAAGAGCCTTAATTGAATACTCTGATACATCTTCGCCGGCATACGCCACTAACTTGTATGCATAAGTTTTACCGCTTGACACACCTGTATCCTTGTATGTTACCGTAGCGTTTCCTTTTACTGTGTCAATCCTTTTCCACTCACCTACATTAGGGATTTTACGGTATACATGATAACCTTCGGCATACTCTACCTTAGACCATGTAATTTTTATAGTGTTGCCTACAAGTTCAATTTTTGTAAGCTCAGGTGCTGTGAGAGGAATTTTCTGCTCATCCACTCTTGCCTTACATACACTACACACTTTGTACTGTGTGCGGTTTGCTTTATCTACCTTCCATGCACCTACTGTATGACCTACAGGAGCAATTTCATCAATGCTTTCAACAACAGCAACAATTGAATTCAAAGAAAAACCATAGCCGGCTTCTGTTTTGTTTGATGCAAGCTTTATACTGAAAGCACTACCATCTATAGTTATTGCTTTACCCGAGAGCTCATCACCTGAATACTCACCTAAAAGGTTGCCCCTTTCATCGTAAATATAAATAATATCATTTTCAGGTTCAGTATATGTAAAGGCTGAGAAGGTTAACTTAAGACTTTTAGCACCTTCGTATTTGAAATTGTAGGTTTTAGAAATATCGTTTTTGTAATCGTGCTCAGATTCAGGGTATTGTTTTGAATCCACTAACACATTTTCTGTCTTTTTAACAGGAAGCTCATTACCACATACGACACAAGCCTTATATCTGTAACCCGGCTTATCACAAGTCGGCTTATGAGTTTTGATTGTAGCTGAATAGCTATGGCCTAAGGCATCGATTGTTTTTGTAAACTGATACTCACAAGGGCATTTAAATGTTTGTGAACCATTCTTTGTACATGTAGGAGCAACCTTTGAAACAGGCTCACCCCAATGAGATTCCCAATTTGCTAAATCAACATAATAGTGTATTGTTGATGTTGTTAAGTGGGAATTAAGTAAACCAAACTGAATAGAATTCCATTGGGCTTTGTTACCATCGTAATAAACATTTTTTATTTTGTCGCAGGAAAGAAATGCATATTCATCCATACTGGTAACAGTGCTTGGAATTACAACTGTATGAAGCTTTTCACACTCTTTGAAGGTTGAACGTTCAATTTTGGATATGCCTGTGCCAATTTCAACTGTTTCAAGATTTGCACAATAAGCAAAAGCGCCTTGCTCCATAGTTGTTACATTATCAGGAATTGTAACAGATATAAGATTTGTACAATCCTTAAAAGCACCTCTGCCGATAGTTGTTATACTATCAGGAATTGTAACAGAGGTAAGAGTTATACAGCTTTCAAAAGCATAGCTTGCTATATGTGTTACAGGTAAGCCACTGTAGGTTGAAGTAATAACAATTTCAGCCTCTTTACCTGTGTAGCCTGTAACAGCTGCAATGCCGTCTGTAATGGTATATTCAAAGTCTTCATCTGCATTACAAACTGTACATATGCCATTTACATAATTATGACCATTCGCAGGAATCTTTGTTACATCGGCTTTACCATCACACCTTAAGCAATGGTGATATTTGCTACCATCCTCTGCGCAGGATGGTTCTTTATCGATTATCCACTCTTCTTCCGGAATATGACCTAATGGTGCACTTATTATCTCTGTTATTTCATATCCGCAGAGGCAGACATATTTGAGCATACCGCCCTGTGTACAGTCAGGCTGTGTTTCAACAGCTTCACCCAAGTGGTTTTCTATATCACCATTTTCTACATTGTAGTGAATCTGCGCAGCGGTTAAGCCTTCGTTAGATAAGCCCATTGATATAGCCGTCCACTGCTCCTTGCTACCACCATAATATACACTTTTAATGCTTTTACAATTAATAAAAGCCTCTGAGCCGATTTTTGTTACACTAACCGGAATAACAATAGTTGCAAGGCTTGTACAATTTGCAAAAAGCTCATAGTTTATATTAGTTATGCCATCAGGAATAACAACACTTGTGAGGCTTTCGCATCCATTAAAGGCTGACGCATCCAATCTTACTACACTTTCAGGAATTGAAACAGAAACAACACTCGCACATCCCATGAATGCACCGCTACCTATAACTGCAACTCCATTTTCTATTGTAACAGCTGTGATATCCTTGCAGTTTTCAAAAGCATATTCACCGATATTTGTTACAGGCAAATCATTGTAAAGTGCGGGAATAACAATTTCACCTGACACAGAAGTATCGCAATCGGTTATTGAATATGAATTTTCCTCACTGTTCAAGGTGAATACTAAATAATCCTCATTAACAATATCACCTTCTGTTGCACCACCCTCATTTAACAACGAGATGGCTGAGTCAGAAACAGCAGAAACACAAGGACTTACACATCCCAAAGCCATTACCACAGCAAGAAAAACACAAAGACTGTGTTTAAAGCGTATGCTTGTTTTTTTTACTTCAAAGCTCATAAAAAAACTCCTAAAATAACTTTAATATACTTTTACACTTTATACTACCATATTTTCACAAAATATTCAATTAAAACAAATATTATTAATAAACAAATTTACAGTCACCTTTTTGTGCAATAAAAAATAAAGAATAGCCTCCTCTACAATGAAAAATGCCGTACCCGAATATTCGGATACGGCATTTTGTTAGTTAATATTCTGTTATATTAATTATAGTAATTACTTAATTGTTGTACTCTTCACAGCACTCCAGTTACCATAAATGGTCTGGCCGTTAACCTTTTTGTATGCTCTTACCTTGAAGTAAATTTTCTTACCCTTTGCGGATTTTGAGAATGTTTTACTTGCGGATTTTGATGTAGTGGAAACAGCCTTCTGATAGCCTGAATCCTTCTTGGTGGAGTAGTAAACCTGGTAGCCTGTAGCACCGGTTACTGAAGACCATTTAATGGTTGCCTTCTGACCGGTGGAAGCAACAAGGCTTGAAATATTTGGCGCTGCACATTTTGTTGCTGTTGCAAATGCATTTGAAAGAGCACCTTCAATTACAGTTCCGTTACTCAACTTTTTATAGGCTTTAACCTTGAAATAGTATGTTGTGCCTGCTTTAAGGTTTGTTGTCTTTTTGTAGGTATTACCTGTAACTGTTGCAATCTGAACATACTTACCCTGACTTGGGCTGTACTGATAAACCTTGTAGCCTGTAACACCTGCTACCTTCGGCCAATTTATTCTGATTGAAGATGTTGTTGCTGCAGCCGTCATTTTAGAACTTACTGTAGCAGGAAGAATTTTTAAGGTAAGTGTTTTTGTTCCGGAATACTTACCAATAAATGTAATTGTGTATTTATAGATACCCGGAAGTTTTCTGCCAGAAGGTACAGTAACCTTGTAGTCTGTACCTTTAACAAGTGTTTTGCCCTTACTGTCTTTAACAATAACAGATGGTGTTCTTACTTTACCATTATATGTAACTGTTGTAGCAGAAAGATTGATTGTTTTTGGAGAATAAATCACAGAGCTTTTTGACACATAGCCACAAACTGTGCACTTTGGTACTGATTTACCATTTTTTGTAAGTGTTGCTTTGGTGATTGTGAATTTATTATTATGACCCGTTGCATTGTAATGAATATTGGCATTCATAAGCACAACATTATAGCCATCAATCACTATTTTTGACCATTGTTTTTGAGTACCACCATAAAAAACATATTTAAGGCTTGTGCAATCACCAAAAGCTGCATGTTCTATATTTGTTACACTATCCGGTATTGCAACCGATGTAAGATTATCGCACTTAGCGAACATACCACTACCTATAGTTGTTACTTTATCAGGTATTACTACATCTTTAAGATTTGTACAACAAGCGAAAACATTTGATCCCACAATTGTTTCACTATTGTTTGGGAGTGTGATTGATTTAAGGCTTGTACACTCAAAAAAAGCAGAATAACCTATACTCGTTACACTATTGGGAATCGCAACAGATTTAAGGCCTGCGCAACCATAGAAAGCGCCATCATCTATACTCGTTACAGTATCCGGAATTGAAACTGATGTAAGCGTTGTGCAATTATTGAAAGCATAATTCTCTATACTCTTTACACCACTAGGGATTATATAGGTTGAGTTTGTTTTTCCCGTAGGATACTGGATAAGTTTTGTTTTACTTTTATTAAATAAAACGCCATCAACAGAACAATATTTTTTGTTTGCTGAATCTACTGTGACAGATGTAAGGCTTGTGCAATTATAGAAAGCCTGATCTTCTATATTTGTTACACTACCGGGAATTGTGATTGATTTAAGACTTTCACAATATGTGAAAGCACCAAAATCTATACTTGTTACTTTCTTCGGAACAACAATTGATTTAAGGCTGCTACAATGACCAAAAGTGGCGTCTTTTATACTTGTTATACTATTAGAAATTTTAACATTTGTAAGTCCTCTGCAACAATAGAAAGCTTCACTACCTATTTGGGTTACGCTGTCAGGAATTGTGATCGATTCAAGGTTTTCACTATAAGCAAAAGCTCTATAATCAATACCTGTTACAGGTTTACCTCCATAGGTTGATGGTATAGTAATACTACCCTTTGCATTTGCATCGCAGTCATCTACAGAATATGATTTTTTATCTGGATTCAATACAAACTCCAAAGCAGCAACATTTGCAGCCTCTGCCTCAACAGCAAAAACCCCACTAAAATCGACCGCGCTAAGCCCTACATATGCAGAGCCGAAAAGTAGAGTTACTGCAAGAAAAACAGATAAGCTTCTTTTTAAAATTTCTTTCATAGTATCATCTCCAATGAATTATTGATTTCATTTAAATTCATACTTTTTTACAATTAAAATTCACCTTATTTAAGCTTCACACTCTTCACAGCACTCCAGTTACCATAAATGGTCTGGCCGTTAACCTTTTTGTATGCTCTTACCTTGAAATAAATTTTCTTGCCCTTTGCGGATTTTGAGAATGTTTTACTTGCAGATTTTGATGTAGTAGAAACAACCTTTTTATAATCGGAGTTGTTCGTGGAGTAGTAAACCTGGTAACCGGTAGCACCTGTTACGGCAGACCATTTAAGAGTTACCTTTTGACCTGAATCCGGTGTAATAGTTGTAATCTTTGGTGCTGCACATTTTGTTGCTGTTGCAAATGCATTTGAAAGAGCACCTTCAATTACAGTACCATCACTAAGCTTTTTATAGGCTTTAACCTTGAAATAGTATGTTGTGCCTGCTTTAAGATTTGTTGTCTTTTTGTAGGTATTGCTTGTAACAGTAGCTATCGGTATATATTTACCTTGACTTGAGCTATACTGGTAAACCTTGTAGCCTGTTACACTCTCAACCTTTGGCCAGTTTATTCTGATTGAAGATGTTGTTGCGGCAGCCGTCATTTTCGAAGCACTTACTGTAGCCGGAAGAATTTTAAAGGTAAGTGTCTTTGTTCCGGAATACTTGCCCATAAATGTAATTGTGTATTTATAGATACCCGGAAGCTTTCTGCCTGAAGGTACAGTAACCTTATAGTCTATGCCTTTTACAAGTGTTTTGCCTCTGCTATCTTTAACGATAACAGATGGTGTTCTTGCTTTACCATTGTATGTACATGTAGCTGTGGAAAGCTTGATTGTTTTCGGATAATAAATAATTGTTTTTTCAACATTGTCACAAACAGAACACTTTGTTACCACTTTACCATTGGTTGTGAGTGTTGCTTTGGTAGTTGTGGTTTTATTGGTGTGACCTGTTGCATTGAAATGTACATTTGCATTCCTGATTACAGTATTGTACATATCAATTCCTACTTTTGACCATTGCTTTTGAGTACCGCCATAAAAAACAAATTCAAGATTTGAGCAAGCATTGAAAGCACGTTCCTCTATTTCTGTTACACTAACCGGAATTACAACTGATTTAAGATTTTTACAACCATTGAACGCGTAACCTGCTATTCTTTTTAATCCTTTACCAATTTTAGCATAAGTAAGACTTGTACAATCAATGAAAGCATACCCGATCATATCTGTTACACTATCGGGAATCGTGATTGATTCAAGACTTGTGCAATTACCGAAAGCAAAACCATTTATAAATGTTACACTATCAGGGATTTTAATTGATGTAAGGCTTTGACAATACTGGAAAGCTTCTCTACCTATACTTGTTACACCATCAGGAATTGAAACTGTTGCAAGGTTTCCACAACCACGAAAAGCATAATCACCAATTCTTGTAATGCCATCAGGGATTGAAACTGATGTAAGATTTATACAATTTGCAAAAGCACAATGTCCGATACCTGTAACACCATTTTTAACAATTACTGTTAACACATTTGATGCCATATCGCACCATGGTGTATATATGCCATCTTGATGATAATAATTATACATATCCCCTTTACCACTTATAGTAAGGGTACCGTAATTATCAAGTGTCCATGTAAGATTTTCACCACATTTGCCACTGCTTACCGCTTCTGCCTTAACTGCAAAAATGCTGTCAAAATCAACCTCACCAAGCCCTACATATGCAGAGCCGAAAAGCAGAGTTACTGCAAGAAAAACAGATAAACTTCTTTTCAATATTTCTTTCATAGTTTCATCTCCAATGTATTATTGAACTTATTTAAGCATATACAATTTTATCATTAAATTCAACTTACTTTAACTTAACACTCTTAATTGGGCTCCAGTCGCCAAAAATAACCTTACCATTTACTTTTTTGTATGCTCTTACTTTAAAATAAATGGTTTTGCCGCTTGCAGAGGTTGAGAATGTTTTTGTGCCTGTAAGAACATTTTTACTATATGAGTTAATTTTCTTATAGGTGCCGGTCTTACTTGTTGCATAATAAAGCTGGTAGCCTGTTTCACCATTTACATCTAACCACTTAACTGTTGCCTTTGATTTTGATGGTGATACTACTGAAGTGATTGTTGGTGCTTTGCATTCTGTTGCAGTTACAAATGCATCCGAGGCTGCGCCCAACAAAACTGTTCCATTGGAAAGCTTTGTGTATGGTTTAACCTTAAACTTATATTCTGTACCGGCAACTAAGTTTACACCTTTCTTATAGCTTGTCTTACCCTTAACAGAAGTAATGTGCACATACTTGCCCTTAGACGGACTATATTGATATATTCTGTAGCCTGTAGCACCTGTTGAGGCAGACCACTTAAGGTTAATTACGCTTGCAGTCTGTGTTGCAGAAATTGTTGTTGGTGTCTTTGGCAAAATTGTAAAATTAAGAGTTTTTGTTCCCGAATATTCACCGATAAAGGTAATAGTATATTTGTAAACACCGGGAAGCTTTCTACCTGAAGGTACTGTTACCTTGTAGTCTGTACCTTTAACAAGTGTTTTGCCTTTGCTATCCTTAACAATAACAGAAGGTGTTCTTACCTTGCCGTTATATATAGCAGAGGAAGAAGAAAACTTAATTGTTTTTGGGGAGTAAATAGTTGTTTTTGAAACATTGCCGCAAACAGAACACATCTCTTCAATTATGCCATTGTTTGTAACTGTTGCTTTAGTGGTTGTTGTTTTAACACCATTAACTGCTGCGTTATAGTGAATTACAGCTTTTTTTATTGGATCATTTTTGTCATGAATTTCCATATTATCCCAATCGCTTTTTGACCCTGAATACAAAATACATCTAAGACTTGTGCATCCATTGAAAGCACCACTGCATATACGTGATAAAAAACTATCAGGAATTACAATTGACTTAAGTTGTGTACAACCCCAGAATGCCCAATAGCCTATTTCTCCGGTATATTTCGGAATTGTATATGATGTATTAATCTTGCCAACCGGATATTGTATAAGCGTTCCAGGATATGAATTATCAAACAGAACCCCATCAATCGAGAAGTATCTGGTGTTTTTCTCACCAACATTTATTGATTTAAGACTTGTGCAATCAAAAAAAACTTTTTCACCTATTCTCTTCACGGTATTTGGAATATAGACCGTTGCCAAGCTTTTGCATCCATAAAAAACTTGATTTCCTATATGTGTTACATTATCGGGAATAACAACCCTTGCCAAACTTGTACAACCATAGAAAGTTAAATCTGCTATATCTGTCAAACTATTGGGGATTGTAACTGATGTAAGACTTGCACAACCACGAAAAGCCTCGTAACCTATATTTGTTACATTCTTTCCGATCGAAACCGATGCAAGGTTTATGCAACCGCTGAAAGCCTTTGCCCCTATTTTTTTTACACTATTAGGGATTGTAATTGATGTAAGGCTTACGCAACCACTGAAAGCATAGCCACCTATACTTGTTACACTATTCGGGATTGTGATTGACGTAAGGCTTGTGCAACGAGAGAAAGCGTCACTTCCTATTTTTGTTACATTATCAGGAAGAGTAATTGTCTTAAGGCTTGTACATTTATAGAAAGCATAATCAGGAATTTCGACTACAGAATTTCCTATTTTTACTGATTTTAGTTGTGTACAATAACTAAAAGCGTTACTGCCTATTTTTTTCACGCTATCAGGAATTGTAACCGAGGTAATGCCCTTGCAATTTTCAAAAGCATACATTTCTATTGCTGTGACAGGTCTACCATTAAATGTTGCGGGAATAGTAATGGCACCAGAAGCAGATTCATCACACCCATCTACATAACAGGTACCGTCTCCTTTTTTTATAAAATAAAGATTGTCCACATTTGCCGCCTTTGTCTTTACCGCAAACAGACCACCTAAGTCAATCTTACTAAAATCAACCTCACCAAGCCCTACATATACAGAGCCGAAGACGAGTGTGATTGCAAGTAAGAATGATAAGCTTCTTTTTAACGTGTTTTTCATATTGTACCCTCCTGAAATGATAAAATCATCGTTTGTTTTTTGGAGAAACAGAAATCATCATTTTATAAGCTGATGCTTCTATTTCCATAATAGTATTCCAACAATTAATTGTCAAGTTTTGTAACAAAACTGTAATTCGATAGCATTACAATCAATTATTTTTATACCATTCCATCTATATATGTCAAAAATTTCAAATTACTACACATTTTTTTGAAAATTTTTTCGTTTTTTCTTATTTTTGTATAATTGCACAAATTAAACCATATTAATTTGTGCAACAGTACAACAAATACTGTGAGCAACAGTTTTATAAAATAATATAAAGAAAACTTCCGTACAAATAATTGCACGAAAGTTTTTACAATTAAAATCACGCTCCGAAAACATCGGATTCTATGTAGTCCACACCTAAAGCACGGCAATAATTGAGAGATATTACGTCATTAGCTGTCCAAAGGCCTACCTTCAAGCCCTTGTCGTGAAATTCCTTAACCATTTTAGGTGTTGCCACCTTGTAGTCTGCATCAATGTCAAAGCCATATTCTATGCACTTATGGTAATCACCACAGTTTTTACCGTATGTGAGCATTATCTGAAGCTTAGGGAATGCTTTGTGTGCCTTAACAAGGTTTTCAAATTCAAAAGATTGCAATGAGCACATTGAAAGGTCATAGATTTCGTCTGCCATTGTAAAGAGCTCGTTTATCTGTTCATCTGTAAAATCACCCTTAAGCTCTATAAAGCAAACCATATGTGCATCACGACAAATTTCGAGATAGCGTTTAAATGTACAAATATACACAACCTCGTCGCTTTTTTTATTAAGAAGCGGTTTTGCAGAAAGCTCTTCATATGTAGAGTCTGCTATAATAAGCTCTGTACCGTCAATAAACTTTGCTTCGTCATTGTGATTAACAACAAAAATGCCGTCCTTTGTAATGCGTACATCTGTTTCAATACCGCCCGAGCCGTTTGCTACTGCACCTAAAAATGATGCCTCTGTATTGTCAGGATGCTTTGAGCTGTGACCTCTATGGCCAATCATACAAATATCCTTATGGAGTTCTTTATTTATAATATGAAATGCTACAGCAGCACCTGCAGTCACCCCTGCACCGATTGCAATATTTTTAATTATTTTGTTCATATTAAAACCACCTTTTAAAATTTAAAATATAAAAATCTAATATCAGACACTTATTGATTAACAACTAATCATTTCTATCTCATATAAATATGTGAAATTGCTTCGAAAATCTTGTTATGCGGAGCATACCTTACAGGGAAATCGAACCAGCTCGCTTTTGTATGAATGCTCTTTTCGTGTGAAAAGGCATTAAAACCGGCTCTGCCATGGTAACTGCCCATTCCGCTTTCACCAACACCACCAAAGCCAAAGCTGTTAATTGCAATCTGCATAATGGTGTCATTAACACAACCGCCACCAAACTGACAACGCTCAATAAGTTGATTGGTTTTCTTTTTATCTTCAGAGAAAATATAGAAACCGAGTGGTTTAGGCTTGTTTGCAAAGAGCTTATAAAGCTCTTCGTAAGAGTCGAAAGTTACTACAGGAAGAACAGGGCCGAAAATCTCTTCCTGCATTACAGCATCGTCCCATGTTACATTATCCATAACAGTAGGGGCTATTTTAAGGTCTTTTTCAGATGTTTCACCACCGAAAACAACCTTACTTTTATCTATAAGACTACAAATTCTGTTATAGTGCTTTTCATTAACAATCCTGCCGTATTCAGGGTTATTAAGAATATCGTCACCAAACTGTACTTTAATTTGTTTGCATATCTCTTTTACAAGCTCAGCCTTAACACTACTGTGGCAAATCACATAATCCGGCACAACACAGGTCTGACCGCAGTTAAGGAATTTGCCAAAAACAATTCTTCTTGCCGCCATTTTGATTTTAGCAGAAGAATCCACAACGCAAGGGCTTTTACCGCCTAACTCAAGCACAACAGGTGTAATATTTTCCGCTGCGTGGCGTAACACTTCTTTACCTACAGATTGGCTACCTGTGAAGAAAATCATATCAAACTTCTGTTTGAGAAGCTCTTTATTTTCTTCCCTGCCACCTGTTACCACAGCAATATATTCTTCAGGGAAATTTTCTGTAATAATCTTTTTTATAATCTCGCTTGTTGCCGGTGCATATGCACTTGGCTTTACAATAATTGTATTACCTGCGGCAATAGCATCACTTATGGGAGTCATAGTCAAAAGAAAAGGATAATTCCACGGGCTCATTATAAGCACATTTCCGTAAGGAACACTTTTTTTATAACCACTACCTAACACCTGACCTACAGGCGCATATACAGAATGTTTTTTTGCATAAGCAGGTGTGTGACGAATCATATAGTTAAGCTCCATAAGAACAAGACCCGTTTCGCACATAAATGCATCGAAAGAGCATTTACCCAAATCCTTTTCCAGAGCTTCACTTATTTCTTTTTCGTATTTTTTTATACCTTTATACAATCTGACAAGCATTTTTATACGGAATTTAACAGGCAAGGTTGCACCTGTTTGAAAAAATTCACGTTGCTTTTGTACCAATGTTTCTATAGACAAAATATCGCTCCTTAAAGTAATATTCATACACTATATAATATACCATATAGTATTTATATCGTCAAATGAAAAAAATCCTCTTTCACGTTTGTGAAAGAGGATTCGGATTAAAGTTTATTCTGTTCTCAGTGCTTCTACCGGGTCTTTCTTTGCAGCAAGCTTTGAAGGTATAAGACCTGCTATAAGTGTCAAAATTACACTTATTATAATAAGCGCAATTGCACCTGCAACAGGAAGCTCTGCCTGCGCAGGAATTTTAACTGCATACCGTAAAAGCAGATTTATCGGTATTTCCAGAATCAAGGTAGATAATATACCTATAACACCTGCCCCAAGGCCAACAACAGTTGTTTCTGCATTAAACACCCGTGCAATATCCTTCTTAGATGCACCGATCGCACGGAGTATACCAATTTCTTTTGTTCTTTCAAGAACTGAAATGTAGGTAATAATACCAATCATTATAGATGAAACAACAAGTGAAATTGCAACAAAAGCGATAAGCACATAGGTAACAACATCAATAATAGTTGTTATACTGCTCATTAAAACACCGATATAGTCAGATACCTTAATCTGCATTTCCTCGTGGCCATCTTCTTTTACCCTGTTATTGTAGTAATCAATAAGCTCTCCCAATTTTTCTTTTGCTTCAAAATTCTTTGGATAGAAACAAACCATAGTTGGTGAATCAAAGGTTGAATAACCGAGCTTTTCAAGAGTTCCCTCATAGGAGCTTTTTGAAGCAAGAGTATCTACATAAGCCTGTTTCAAAGCAAGCACCTGATCATCTGTAAGAAAGCCTTCCATAAGCTTCTTTTGCAATTCACTCATATTATCGAAACCGAACATTGCACCGATGTTAGACATATCTATATCTGCAATATCCATATCCTGTGCCATAGACATAAACGGTTTGAAGTCCAGAAGATTATAGTCGATAATACTCATATCAACATCCGCTAAATCAAAATCGTTAACAGTAAGGTTTGAATATTCAAAGCCTGTTATAATATCGCGATTTTTGCTTGCAAGCTGTTCCTGTACAACTTGCTTTTTAGTGTTTTCTGTTATGGCATAATCCATCAAATCGCGTCTGTAACCGATACCACCTGTACCAATTGAAAGTGTATTATCTTCGTCAGGCTTAAGAATACCTACAATTTTTATTTTTTCACCTTTGTCTACAAGATTTTTAACATAAAGACCATTTTCGCTGTTATCTGTCCAAAGTCCTGTTTCGGCATCCTTTTTGAAGTAATCAGCACTCAAAACAAGGCTGAATTCCATATCAAGAATTTCATCATACGAGAATTTAGTAATGTCATCTGACCCTAAAGTCTCACCGCTTGCAAGAGCCTGCATAACCTGTTTACCAAATTCTGCTTGGTCCTTAAGACCCAAAGCGTAAACAACAAGCTCGTTTATCTGATAGTTACCATCTACTATAAGTACAACTTCATTGAATTTCTCAGGCATTTTACCCGCAATAATGTCGTACTGGGCATCCATAAGTCTGTCATCACCTATAAGCTCCGTCCATACACTAAAACTTTGTGCCATAGTGCCCATTGCAGCAGACATATCCATCATACCACCGGAATCGCCACCCATTGGCATATACTCCATAATATTACTTGGGTTAACTCTTACAACACCCTGAGATGTATCTGCTTTGTATATATTAAGCGGCGTGCTGTACTTATATTGAATATCGTTACAGGTTTCTTCAAAGGCTTCCCTGTTATCCTCAACATATTTTTTGAATTTATCAAGGTTGTTTGAGGTAGCCTCAGAAATGAAAGAGTTAACCATTTTCATAAAGGATTCGTTAACATAAATGTTACCATCCTCTTCGGCATCGGTAGTAAGCCCACCCATGCCGGTCATAGTAGTCATAATGCTACTGATATCCATTGTCTGCTTTTCAACTGTCATAGGGTATGACAAAAGCATATCTTCCTGAACATTGTTAATATAAACCTGAATACCGTTTGAAAGTGCAAGAACAAGGGCTATACCTATAATACCGATACTACCCGCAAAGGAAGTAAGAAATGTTCTTGCTTTTTTGGTACGGAGGTTATTTATACTCAGATTAAAAGCCGCTCCAAAGGACATAGACTTTTTACCTTTGGCATCTGATTTTTCTTTCTTTTCAACCTGACGCTCTACTTCAACTTTTTCAGGACTATATGGATTAGAGTCATCTATAACCTCACCATCAAGGCAACGAATTATTCTGTTTGCATATTCATCTGCAAGCTCAGGGTTATGTGTAACCATTATAATAAGCTTTTCTTTTGAAATTTCCTTAAGAAGCTCCATAATCTGTACACTTGTTTCACTATCGAGAGCACCTGTAGGCTCATCAGCAAGAAGAATATCAGGGTCATTTATAAGTGCACGGGCAATCGCAACGCGCTGCATCTGACCACCTGACATCTGATTAGGTTTTTTGTGTATCTGCTCTTCAAGACCAACCTTTTTAAGTGCTTCTATTGCTCTTTGACGGCGCTCTTTTTTAGAAACACCTGAAAGAGTAAGAGCAAGCTCCACGTTAGATAAAACAGTCTGATGCGGAATAAGGTTATAGCTCTGGAAAATGAAACCGATTGAATGGTTTCTGTAGGTATCCCAATCGCTGTCATTAAAATATTTAGTTGATTTCCCGTTTATGAAAAGGTCACCGCTTGTGTACCTGTCAAGACCACCAATAATATTAAGCATAGTGGTTTTACCGCAACCTGACGGACCTAAAATGGCAACAAACTCACTTTCACGGAAGTTTATGTCTATGCCCTTTAAGGCTCTTACGGTGGTATCACCTGTAACATAATCTTTAACTATATTTTTTAAAACTAACATAATTAACCCCTTAATTATACAAGCGTGTTCTGTTAATGAAAATTATAAATCCAACAACCGCACATACACCTAAATAGCCCATAAACAAATACAGTAAGGTGTAATCCTTTTCTGCAGGCTTATAAATAATAGTTGGTGAATAATCTTCCTCGTCTGTTACAATTTCGAACTGTACTCTTTCCTTGAAGAAAAGGTTGTAAAGCCAGGCAACAAGCTCATCATCACTCATTGTGCTGAACTGGGCTGATATAGAAGATGTATCAAATGACATATTGCTACCCGATGCCATAGACCCCATCAAAAGCTCCTCATTTCCGGGGGTTTTCAAGGTTTTTGCAACTACCTTTAAAAGAGATACGATAATATCATTTTCGTTAGCTTCAATATATGTGTATTTTGCCTTTTCGCCATTAATAATGCTTTTACTTGTTCTTTGTGTAGGGGTACCAAGCTTTGATATTTCCTTGATATTGAAATCTGCTATATTTATGCCGGAATCCTTCATTAAGGATCCCGCAAGGGTGTTCATATCAAGGTTTTTAGTAAGTGCTGTTGTATCTAAAGAGAAATCTATAACACCCGGCACTCTGTTAATTACTGTTGTTATAGGTAAAAGCAGGTTAGAAATACATTTTTCTAAAGATCCGCTTTCCATAAAATAAACAATATTAGGAAGAACCTCTATAATTGTTTTAACAGGCGTATTACATACATTATCAAGAAGATTGAAAACAGGGTCAAGAATGTTTTTTATAACACCATCGCCATCTGCCTGTTTTTTGTATGAATCGTAATCCTTTATATTTCTTTCGTTACAGCCTAAAGCCTCTAAAACAGGGATTATTGCTGTGTTATATCCGTCATCACCTTTAATGGTAATACAATCCATAATTACAATATCCTGCTCTGCCAAAACCACTCTAAGAAGTGGATATAAAGGACGAAGAATTGCAGTAAGTGCATTCTGGAAGCCTCTGCGCGAGCCATTCCAGAAACCCCATGATACGCCATCAAGGGAAACATCGGACCATTTTTCTGCATTAGAAAGAATTTCACGAGCCTTGCTGTAGTCTTTTTCACCTAACAAAGTAGCTACACCCTTTGGCGTTGCGTCTACACCAAGAATGCCAAGAGCCTGGGTCAGCCCCTCGTTTTCAAAAGCTGCGTATATGCCAACCAAAGCAGAGTTGATATTTGCGTTAGTGTAAATTGATGAAGCAAGCATTGCGCCCATATTACCATATGAGCCGCCCTCTGCTACAAACTGATCAAGCAAGCCATCTATTTCATTATAAACCTTTTCGATATTTCTATCTGTAAGGCTTGTTGTGTTTTGCACAGTACCCCTTGTAAATGTTGGGTAAACCATAGCCTGTGGTGCACCAACCTCTGCAGGAGTAAAGAGAAGTGTAATCATTGCAACAAGCTTATCTGTATCCTTTTCAAGAAGCTGTGTCAGGAATGAAACATCAATACTTTCACCATTTTCACCTGATGCAAGGAATGTACTCAAAGCATCTTTATTAAGCTTAAGCGAATCTATTGCTACGCGAAGTATTTCAATATATGCTTTGCCCCTATCAGTAACAAATCCATTTTCTGTTTTTTCACCACAGGCGGCAAAAACAGAAAAATCAACAGGTGCAAGCTTAATTGCACTGTCTTTCCCCGAAACCATTGTTGTTAACAGTTGACTGAAATCGAGATTTGTAAGCGCGCTCATATCAAAAACCTTAAGAAGAACAGCAAGCTCAACCAAAGGGTTTTTTGTTATAGGTGTTATTAAATTCTGTATACAAGCATTAAGCTCACCGCTGTCTATAAAATATGCAAGAGATGGCAGAATATCAATTAACCCATTGAGCGGATCTTCAAATGCAACTTCAATAGCTGTAAGAACAGGTAAAACAATATTTTTAATCATACTGTTTTTATCTTCTTGTGCCTGTGCGCCAAAGGTTGCCTGGTCAATAACATCCTTACATTGAACGGCCTGCAAGAATGGAATAATAGAGGAACCATATCCATTTGCACCTTTCATAAGAAGTATACCGTTCATCTGGTAGCCCTCAGAACAAAGCAATGTGTAAAGAATTTCGTTAAAGGGTGAAAAAATCGCACTGATTGCCTGTGCAAATTCTTCTTTGTTTTTTACTCCCCAATCCACATTTGTAAGGTCAGCATCTGCCCACGTCTCACTTTCATAAAGTGCTAAACATACCTTAGGATAGTTAAACAATGCTGCCGAAAGAGCTTTAGTTGAACAATCTATACCAAGTAATTTTAATTCATCTGTGTTTTCAGCTAAAGAACCATAAGTATTCACAAGAAAATCTGATAATGTCTTGCTGTTGTATATTGATCCCTTGAACATAGCAAGTAAATCCTGCTGAGAAATCATAGGAAGAAGCTGGTCAAGGAGTTTTTTTGTTCCTTCAAGTGCGTTAAGAGCTTCTTTTTCCGTTACACCCTCGGGGTACGACGAAGCATTTGCGGCAACACTCAAAAATGAAGATGATGCCACAAAAACACATAAAAATATGCATAATGCCCTTTTAAGAAAATGTTTCATAATTTCCTCTCTACTAACTTATATTTATATTAGTATGTATAACATTTCTATTTTATATAATATAGAATTATACAACAAAATTCAAGATATTTGTTAAATAATTGTTACGAAAGTGTGGGATTTGGGGTCTTGACAAAAGTTTTCTGTATAGTAATTTCATTCCTTTTTATTATTTCTGTTTGTAGCTGCAGTATCGTTGAAGACGGATATAGTCTGCAAGCATTTACCGAAAGGGCTAACGAGCGTTTTGAACAATGGGAAATCAGTGCAAATGGTTTTATTCTTAACGAGAAAGATAAAACCTACAGTAAATTCTTTAAGTTCAACAAAAATGAAATACTTGTTCAATTTGAATATGACGAAAACAAAGAGCTTACATCTCTACATATTGTTTTTGACAAGCTGACGGAAAATAACACACAAGAGTTGGATTTTATAAAAAATATTATATTTGCTTTCATCAATAATAATACTATCACTACAGAAATTTTATCTGAAATTGATTTTGAAAAAGCAATTTTTACACCGGATTTAAACACGAAAACAACAAAAAACGGTAACATCGAGCTTAAAATCGATGTTACCGAAATAGGAACTGTTATTTCTGTTTATCAAAATATTCCTTAAGCTTTTCTGCAAGAAGCCTTGTTGCTTCTCCTCTGTGGCTTATGGCATCCTTCTCTTCTGCAGTTAATTCAGCCATAGTCTTTTCACCCATTACAAATAATGGGTCATAACCGAAGCCGCCATTACCTCTTGGCTCAAAGCCTATATAACCTTCACATGTACCCCTTGCAGATAAAACATCACCATTAGGAAAAACGCAACAAACAACGGAAACATATCTACCTGTTCTTTCCTCAAGAGGAACATCCCTGAGGAGTTTTAAAAGCTTCTGATTGTTTGCTTCGTCGTCACCATGAACACCTGCAAAGCGTGCTGAATAAACACCGGGTGCACCAACTAAATAGTCAACCGCAAGACCTGAGTCATCTGCAACGCAAGGCATGCCGCTTTCACGGCAACCGCTTTCTGCTTTTAAAAATGCATTTTCGTAAAAGGTTTCACCTGTTTCATCAACATCAGTGATTTCAATACCTAACTGGTCAGAGGTTTTTACATCTATACCTAAAGGAGAGAGAATTCTGTAGAGTTCATCTCTCTTTTTCATATTATGTGTAGCAATTAGAAATTCCATAGCCATTATCTGAACAACCTCCCGAAGAAGCCTTTCTTCTTTTTAGGCTCTTCCTGTACTTTTTCTTCTGCAACAGGTGTTGAAGCTACTGCCGGTTCTTCTGCAACCTCTTGGTTTACTGTTTCTTCTGCAACTACTTCTTCAACTGTTTCCTCAATTGCTTCTTCAACAATTTCAGGTTCGTCGATTGGTTCTTCCTCAGAAACAATTTCTTCTGCAACAGCTTCTGTTGTTTCTCCCGCCGTTTTTTCTGCTTCCTCTTCTGCCTGCATTTCTGCAAATGCCTCGAAGATTTCACCAACAGCCGCCGCAAGCTCTGATTGTTCGTTATTTTCAGTAACAGGAATATCTTCCCTTATAGCGGAAAGGTCGATTTCTTCTTCCTCAAAATCTTCCGGCAATGCCTCGAAAAGACCCTCTGCAAATGCCTTAGGATTGAACGGCTGTAAGTCGTCTATGCCCTCACCTACACCAATAAATTTAACAGGG
>JAZSCV010000041.1:0-75321 GCA_045530855.1 Acutalibacteraceae bacterium | reverse complement strand
ACAGTCACAAGAGCGAAAGAAGTTCGCGCTATGGCTGAAAAAATGATCACCCTCGCAAAGGTTGATAGTCTCCATAACAAGAGACAGGCATTGGCATACATTACAAAGGAAGATGTAGTTAAAAAGCTTTTTGACGAAATCGCACCTAAGTATAAAGATGTTAACGGTGGTTACTGCCGCATAATCAAGACTGAACCTCGCCGTGGTGACGCAGCAGAGATGTGCATTCTTGAGTTAGTTTAATTAAGAGAAAAAGAGTCTGACTTCAAAAAGTCAGACTCTTTTAAATTTATGCCCCTACGAGAAAAATTGTTTTTCTCATAGGGGCATATTTGGTTATAGTTTATTCTTTATCAAGTATTAATTTTGCAATCTTATAAACATCACCGCAACCTAATGTGAGCACAAGGTCACCTTCTGTAATGTTTTGCTTAAGGTAATCAGCAACCTTAGGGAATGTATCAAACCACACACTACCAGGAATTTCATCTGCAAGGTCTTGTGTTGTAATTCCGTATGTGTTAACTTCTCTTGAACCCATAATCTCGGTCATTACAACTTTATCTGCAATAGAAAGCGCTTCTGCAAAAGCCTTTAAGTGCATTTGAGTTCTGCTGAATGTGAATGGCTGGAAAACCGCCCACACTCTCTTATAATTCATCTTTTTAGCCGCAGAAAGTGTAACCTCAAGCTCTGCAGGGTGGTGGGCGTAATCGTCAACAACATCTGCATTGTTGTAAGTTCCGAGGAATTCAAAGCGTCTGCCCGCACCCTTGAAGGTCAACACACTTTTCTGGCATTGTTCAACTGTTGCTCCACAATACATTGCTGTGGCAATTGCCGCAAGTGAATTTAAAACATTGTGCTCACCCGGAACACTTAACTCAATCTTGCATTTAAAAGCTCCGTTGATGTATAAGTCGTAGCAGGGGAAAGCGCCATTAACAAAATCAATATTTTTAGCAACATAGTCACAATCAGCTGATGTGCCAAAGGAAATCATTTTCTTTCCTTCTACACCCGTAATGCTGTCAAGGGTGTTTTTATCATCGCCATTGTAAACTACACACTTTGTTGACATATTGGCAAATTTTCTAAAAGATGCCTCAAGGTTTTCAAGAGTTTTGAAGTATTCCATATGGTCCCGGTCAACATTAAGAATAACGCTGATATCAGGAGTAAGGTCAAGGAATGTGTCTTTATATTCACAAGCCTCGCATACAAGAATATCACTTTTACCAACTCTGCCATTAGTGCCTGTTAATGGTAGCTTACCACCGATAATTGCAGATGGGTCAAAATCATTATCGATAAGAATGTGTGTGAGCATGGAGGTAACAGTAGTTTTTCCGTGGGTACCACATACACCGATACAATTATCATATTTTTTTGTAAAATAGCCAAAAAGCTTGCTTCTTTCAAAGGTAGGGATACCTTTTTCTTTTGCGGCAACAAGCTCAGGGTTATCAGGCAAAAGTGCGGCTGTATATACAACCATATCTGCACCATCAACATTTTCGGCCTTTTGACCCATAACAACAGGTATGCCTAAATTTCTTATTCTTTTAAGGGTATCAGACTCATTATTATCGGAGCCTGTAAGGTTGTGGCCTTGTGAATGGAGAATTTCTGCCAATGGACACATACCACTGCCGCCGATTCCGATAAAATGAATTCGTTTGGCATTTTTTATAGCTTCATCTATAGTCATTTTTAATAACCCTTTCATTACAGATAAATCAATTGCAGAACAATAAAGCCTGCAAGAGAGAAAATAATTTATACTACTGTGTAATTATACTATTATTTTTATGAAAAATAAACCCTGTAAACATATTTTGTTATATATTATTTTTAAGATTCATTTTTGAAAGTGCTTTTTGAAGTAGTATACCTAACACTCCGCAGGAAATGAATTCACCTATAAAAACAGTGAGAGCAAAGTACCAGTATGTACCATCAAGGTTGTATACATTTACAAGAACAAAGGGTACAATGAGAGCATTAGCAAGCATAGGTGGAATAGCAGCTAAATATTTATGCTTTTTTAAAAGATAAGTTCCAATAGCACCTATAAGTGTTGCAATGCTACCTAAAATAACATCCCATAAAGCACAGCCTGTTAAGATGTTTGCTAACAAACAACCAATACAAAGGCCGGGAATGGCATATGGTGTGAATATAGGTAAAATTGTAAGCGCTTCCGATAATCGTACCTGAATTGCACCGCTTGCTAATCCGAATGCAGAGGCAACAAATGTTAAAACTACATATGCTGCTGCAATAATTGCTGCCAGAGCGACACCCCGGACTTTTTTTCTGTTTTTCATTTTTATCACTCCGTAGTTTTTTTTATTGTGAGGATGGTTCCGAACTCACATTTTATATAAAAAATGCCTTTAAGTTTCGTTAAAAAAGACACTTTATATTTTTTTGAAAAATTGATATTATTGTATTGTTATTATATTCCTTTTAAGAGGTGTTTTATATGATTAATGTAACAATATGGAACGAGGGCAGACATGAAAAAGAGTCTGATAAGGTTCGTGCTGTATATCCTGATGGTATACATAATTGTATTAAAGAATTTTTAGGTACTAATGAAGACCTTAATGTAAGAACAGCGGTTCTTGATGATCCGGATAACGGCCTTCCTGAGGATGTTCTTGAAAGCACAGATGTCCTTCTTTGGTGGGGGCATATGGCTCACGAGTGTGTGCCTGATGAATTGGTTGAAAGAGTATATAACCGCGTAATGAGAGGTATGGGCTTTATTGCTTTACACTCTGCACATTTTTCAAAGCCTTTCAAACGACTTATGGGTACAACTTGTTCTTTGAAATGGCGCGATGGCGATAGAGAGCGTCTTTGGTGTGTTGCCCCAAGCCACCCAATTGCAAAAGATGTACCTGAAAGCTTTAATATTCCTGTTGAGGAAATGTATGGTGAACGCTTTGATATACCTGAACCTGAAAAGCTCGTTTTCATTGGCTGGTTCAAGGGCGGAGAGGTTTTCCGTTCAGGCTGTTGCTGGAACAGAGGCTTAGGTAAGGTTTTCTATTTCCAACCCGGTCACGAAGAAAACCCGACATACCATATTCCTGAAATTCAGAAAATCATAACAAATGCAGTTTATTGGGCAGCACCTGAAAATGTTGTTCCTGAAATTGAGTGCCCATGGGTAGCTTCATTAGAAGATACGTATGACGGTCCCAATAAATAATTATATCAATTTTAATACAGTTTAACAAGAGGAAGTAGCAAAATGATCAGATTTTTATTTCAAGGTGATTCAATAACAGATGCAAACAGAGTAGACCCGGAGGATGGTGGCGTAGGAAGCTACTTGTTCGGCTATGGTTATCCGTTGCTTGTAGCATCTGATTTGCTGAAAAATCAAAAAGGAAAAATCGAATTTGTAAATAAAGGTGTAAGCGGTAACAGAATTGTTGACCTTTACGCAAGAATCAAAGACGATATTATTAACCTTAAACCGGACGCAATGTCAATACTTATCGGTGTAAACGATGTCTGGCATGAGCTTTCTGTACAGAATGGTGTATCGGCAGAAAAGTTTGAAAAGATATATGATATGCTTATATCAGAAATCAAAGAAGCCTTACCGAATATTAAAATCATAATTATGGAGCCTTTCGTTTTAAAGGGCAGTGGTACAGAAATGTATTATTCAGAATTTCGTGTTGAAGTGAAAAAACGTAGCGAAGCCGCAAAACGAATTGCTGAAAAATACAATTTACCATTTGTTACACTTCAGGAAAAGTTCGACAAGGCTTGTGCGATTGATGGTGATGCGTCATATTGGTTGGTAGATGGTGTCCATCCTTCTGCCGCAGGCCATCAGCTTATAAAAGAAGCACTTGTTGAAGTGATTAATAAAATTATATAAACAACAAAAACTGTTGCATTGTTTGATGCAACAGTTTTTTTGTTTATACTATTATAACTTTATCCTGGTTTTCGGGTTCTGCAACCTTCAAAAAGAAATCTCTGTTTTCAAGTGCACCCATTTCTCTTAAAGCGCTGACAGCGGTATCGTGTGCAAGCTGTGGGGTGTTGTTATCTCTGCTTAAATGGGCAAGCACAAAGTGTGTAGAGCCCTTGTTTACTAAAGCCCGTAAAGCATCTGCACAGGCATCGTTTGAAAGGTGACCGATATTTGATAGAATGCGTTTTTGTAACTGATAAGGATATGGACCTGTTTTGAGCATATCAATATCGTGGTTAGATTCAATGTATATAAGCCTACAGCCTGTCATTTCAGATAATAGCTCAGGTGATATGTAGCCTGTATCTGTAGCTATGGCGGTTTTTGTAACACCATCGCAACCTGTTATAATGTAGCCTCTGCCGTCTGCGCAATCGTGGGATGTGGCTATAGGCTTAATATTCATACCCGCAATATCTGTATCATTGGTTACAGCAATATCAATGTGTTTATCTGTAAGAACACCTTTCTTCTTCAATGCTTCAAGTGTGCCTGTAGAAGCATAAATAGGAATTTTATGTCTTGCGGCAAAAACACTTAAACCATTTACATGGTCGGTGTGCTCGTGTGTTAAAAAAATTGCTTTTAATGAATCAGGGTCAATCCCCAAATTGTTTAACATTAAATCAGTTTGTTTGGCACTTCTGCCTACATCAATAAGAATTCCCCCTGAATTATCTCCTATGTAAACAGAATTGCCGCTGCTTGAAGAAAACAGCGGACAAAATCTAAGCATATTAATTAATCCTCGTCATAATTTACTCGTTTTATATCGGCACCTACACCGGAAAGCTTTTCTATAAGCTCCTCGTAGCCTCTGTCGATATACTTTATGTTTTCAACATACGTTTCACCATTAGCGATAAGACCGGCAATTACCATTGCGGCACCTGCACGAAGGTCATCTGCTTCAACGGGAGCTGCCTGAAGCTTTTCAACGCCCGTAATAAGAGCAGTATCACCATTGACAATAATATTTGCACCCATTCTTCTTAATTGATCAACATATTTAAATCGGTTATCCCACACATCCTCTACAACTGTGCTTGTCCCGTTACATGTGCAAAGTAATGTAGCAAATTGAGGTTGCATATCTGTAGGAAAGCCGGGATGCGGACTTGTTTTTACTCTGCAAGCCTTAGGTCGTTTTCCGTCAGAAATGATTCTCACGCTTTCATCGCCTTCAATAACAGTAATTCCACAATCCTCTAACTTATTTGTAATAGATTCAAGGTGTTTAGGAATAACATTATCAACAATAACATCTCCGCCTGTAGCGGCAGCGGCAACCATATATGTGCCTGCTTCGATCTGATCGGGAATTATTGAGTATGTGCATCCGTGCATTTTTTCAACACCGCGGATTTTAATTACCTCTGTACCTGCACCACGAACATCTGCACCCATAGAGTTAAGGAAGTTGGCAAGGTCAACAATGTGTGGTTCTCTTGCGGCATTCTCAATAACGGTAAGACCTTTTGCTTTGATAGCGGCAAGCATAGCATTGATTGTAGCGCCAACAGAAACAACGTCGAGGTAGATAGAAGAGCCGTAAAGCTCATCACCTGTAACGTGAACAATAGCATTATCGGTATTAACAACAGCACCAAGGGCTTCAAATGCTTTAATATGCTGATCTATAGGACGAACACCAAAGTAGCAACCACCAGGTAGAGCAACACTTGCAGAACCGTACTTACTGAGCAATGAGCCTAAAAGATAATATGAAGCACGGAGCTTACGTGTCATTTCATCGGGAATGGTAATGTCTGACCTGACATTTGACGGGTTAACAACAATAACACCTTTTTCAGGCTTCGTTACCTCTGCGCCAATGAATTTGAGAATTTTTATCATCATTTTAACATCGCTGATTTCAGGAATGTTTTCAATGCGACAAGGTTCACCTGCAAAAACAGATGCGGCAATTATAGGTAAAGCGGCATTTTTTGCACCGCTGATTGTAATTGTTCCGTTGAGCTTGTTTCCGCCGCGGATAACAAATCTTTCCACAAACTCACTCCTTTATATAATACAAGAATTTTTGTGTAAGAAATCACATTAAAAGTCAATATTAGTATAACACCTTTGAGAGAAAAAAGAAAGTAGATTTTGAAATAAAGAGTATAATAAATGGTATAAAAAAACGCTGTTATTTTGGTAGCAATATACAAAACAAAAGTACATGAAAATACTCTCGGTAAAAAGAACGTGTTAATGGAGTGTTCAACACATTCTCAACCGAGAGTAAAATGTTATTTTACATATAACATTTTGTAAAAGTTAGGGTAATCATTAAAAAATTGATTTAATGTTTTTCTTGTCCCTGAGCCCGGGTCATTTATATAAAATGCAGATGTTGTAAGGGTGTCACAAGTTTTAATGCCTGTAACCACAACATAATGCTGACCGCCGTATTTATTTTTAGCACCTACAATGACAGGCTTATTTGATTTCAAAGCAGTATAAATTGTATTTAGATAACCGCTTTGTGTTGTTACCACAGTATAATCTGTAGGCCAGTAAACCGCACCACCTGAAGTATAAGAAAGTTTTTTAGACATTGCATCAGGTGTGATTGCTTTTCCTGTTCTGTAGCTTTCTGTCATAGCAAGGGCGGTAGTAGCACAACCTATTTTACCTATAGTCTGCCCGGATGAACCTAAAGTAATGCCTGACCACTTTGAATCCGTCTGCTTATAATCAGGAACTTTCAGAGAAATGGCACTAAAATTGGATGTAAAGCTATCAGGCTTTACAAGAAAAATTCTGCTGACATAGCCAATTCTGTTACCGTTGTAAATAATTTTAGCGAAGCTGTTATCCGCGGTGTGCACAGTAACTAATGTACCGGAGGGAAGGTAGTCCAGAATTGCGGAAGATGTGGATGGTGCTGATCTTACTCTTAGATTTCCGGAAGATGTTTTTACTCTGCGCACCTCAGTGGAAACAGGATAAATATAGTTTTCGTGACAGTAACCATAACCTGTTTTACTGTATTGCACATACCAGAAGGAATTACTTTTTGATATAAGCGTTACGTATGTGTTTTTTGGCAATTTGGTTTTTATGCTTGAACTTACCGAAGGGGAAGAACGCACATTCAAGGTTGTACTTGTGGTGTTAACACGCCCGGCTCCCAAGATACTGTCAGCAGCTTTTGTAGGGAAAATAAAAATATTAATAAACAAAAGCAATGATAGAATAAATGTTGTTTTTCGTTTCAAAATAAATCACCTCGTATGAAAAAGATGTGTCAATCTTATCATACGAGGCTTAAAAAGTCATTGCATAAATATTGGTAATTACATATTCTGTTGGATGAGCTCAAGGGCAATTTCTCTTAATTCTTCAATAGAATTTATTAAACCTATTCTTGCTCTGTAATTGGCGGCACCATGTATGCCTTTTGTGTACCACGCTGCGTGCTTTCGTGCTTCTCTTATGCCAACATATTCGCCCTTGTATTCGCATATTTTTTCAATATGCTTAAGCATAACATGCATCTTTTGTGTAACTGTAGGCTCAGGTAAAACAACCTCATGGTTAAGGTAAGCATTGATTTCAGAGAAAACCCAGGGTCTGCCTAAAGCACCTCTGCCAATCAAAACCATATCACAGCCTGTTTCTTCAAGCATTTTAGCGGCACTTTTACCATCAACAACATCACCATTACCGATGACGGGGATAGAAACCGCATTTTTGACCTGTTTTATAATATCAACATTTACAGGTGGAGAATACATTTGCACCTTTGTTCTGCCATGGACTGTAATAGCGGCTGCACCGGCTTGCTCGCATCTTTTGGCAAGCTCAACTGCGTTGATGGTTTTGTTATCCCAACCTGAGCGGATTTTAACTGTAACAGGAACAGTAGAAGCACCAACGACAGCTTTAACAATATCCTCTGCCAATTGCGGATTCTTCATAAGTAATGCACCGCCACCCGAGGCAGAAACCTTTGGGGCAGGGCACCCCATATTTATATCTATAAAATCCGGTGAGTATTCTAAAGCTTTTTCGGCGGCAGTTGCCATTGTTTCCGGGGAATTGCCGAATATCTGCGAGCCTGCAGGACGTTCGGGATCAGTTATAGATAAAAGTTCAGAACTTTTTTTGTCACCAAGACTTATGCCTTTTGCGCTTGCCATTTCGCAAACAGTATATGCGGCACCATAGCCTCTGCAAAGCTCACGGAAGGCTCTGTCTGCAACACCTGCCAAAGGGGCGAGGGAAGCTCTTTCTGTTATTTCAAGATTACCTAATTTCATTATTTTCTCCAAAGTATATCCTAAATTCAGGGGTTGAGTGTATTCAATCTGAAGATACATAGAAATGATACCACGAAATAATAAATAATTCAAGTTTTAGAGGTTAATGCTACAGTGTAAAATTTATGATTGGTAATTTTTGTTAAATAATTGTGAAAATATAGTAACTTTGACAGTTTTTTTAATGTATGTTTGGTAAAAGTGATAATATGATTTTTGAAACATATGTGTTATAATTCAATGGTAAAAGTATACTTTTAATTTTGGAGGAGTACGCATGAAGAAAAGCTTCAAAAAAATAATGTCATTGATGCTCGTTTCTGTATTATTAATTTCAGTATTCAGTATTACAGTTTCTGCAGCTCAATATACCGTTAAACTTTCAGGTGGTCAACGTACAGTTAACGGTATTACTGTGTATGCAACATTCACAGAGGAACTTCAAAATCTTGCAGGTGATGTTTATACCTTAGATGGTGTAGAATACACACTTAATAGAGAAGAGGTTTCTGTTACATTTAAAACAAATAACAGCGGTAAATACTATTTGCCTGATCCAAGTAAGTTCTTCGTTTTGCCGGGTCATACCACAAGTACTGATACATGGACAAACGGACCTAAAACCACAAGTGGTAACAACAAGGTTGGCAGACAATTTACTGTTAGTAATAATAACAAGAACTATGGTCCTAAATATACCGCTGATAAATTAACTGTTAACTTCTTTCCGGGCGCAAATGGTACAGGTACAACAGTAACGAACAGCACATATACATATGGCCGTAAAATTTCACTTCAAGGTGCAATCTTTACTCGCCCCGGTTATGTTCAGATAGGTTGGGCATTAACAGATGGTGCAGCAATACCTGAGTTTGAAATCAACCAGGCTGACTATGTTGTTACAGGTAACGTGGATTTCTACCCTGTATGGCAGCAGGTTAAGTTAGGTGTAGCATACGATGTATCTACTATAGCATTTGGTTCACTTTGCGTAGGCTACATAGCTCCTGATGCTAAAACAGTTACAATTACTAATGAAGGTAATGCTGATATCACTTTAACTCTCCCAACATCAACTGCATACAATATCGTTACTACAGATTCATTAACTCTTGCAGCTAATGGTGGTCAGCTTGTGGTTTCCATACAGCCTAAAGATGGTCTTGTAGCAGGTGTGTATGCAGAAGATATCGCATTCTCATTTGACTTCTCAGATCTTGATTTTGTTATTACAGCAAAGTTCATGGTTAATAACCATATGTTCATTAAGTATAACTACAACAACGATGCCACATATGAAGCAAACGGCACAGAGTCAGCAATCTGCTTCAATGGTTGTGGCGCAGGCGATACAAGAGAAGCACTTAACACACAGAAGTTCTATTTAGCAGAAAATAATGTAGCAGATGGTCTCCTTCCTGAATATCTTCACCACAAAACAGTTAAGTTTGTAGCTTTCGGTAGTGGTATGGATAATAAAGCAGATGTTTTAAAGAAGAGATTCCGTCCCACAGAGTGGTCTGTTAACGATGGTGTTCATGGTGGTAAGTTTGCTGAAGAATGCACAACATATAACGAAGCAGATTATACAGTTAAGTATGACCACAAGGATTTCGGTCAGTTCGAACTCACAATTAAATATGTTGAGGAAGAAAAGCAGAATGGCGAATGGGTAAAAACAGGTATTGAAGATACTAAGACATTCAAGTACTCAATCGGTCCATCTGCAGAAGATGAGAAAGAGATCCTTATGCCAAATATGATTGTTAAAATTATATTCGGTCTCTTTAATTACTTGATTGATATGATTGCCAGTGGCAACTTACCATTCTAATTCCAATTAAAAACCAAACCGAGTGTTCGTTAGAGCACTCGGTTTTTGTTCTTTAATGCATTTATTTTTCCCACTTAAAAAGAAGAATACCGCCAATAGATATTGCAATACCCAGAAGCTTGTGCCATTGAAAATCTACTTTTTCTGTGCCAAATATTCCGAAAAGCTCAATAAAATATGCTGCAAGAAGCTGGGCTGTTACAATAATCATAACAGCCTGTGCAGGACCCAAGGCAGACATACTTCGTATAACTGTATACGTAATTAAGGCACCCAATACACCGCCCAACAGCATATATTTGTTATCTATTCTGAATAATTCACCAAAGCTACTTTCACGACCTGTAAAAAGCCAGGCGCCAAGGCAGAATAATAGAGCAGTCAACTGAACAAAAGAAGAGGAAACCCATATAGAAGTCTGTTTTGTAACTCCTTCGTTAAATACTCCTTGCACACTCATAAGTATACCGGAAACAATAGCTGTAATAATTCCAATCATAAAATCACCTGCAAGTATTTTTATGATAGTATGTGTAAAAAATGGTGAAATATAAAATCTCTGTAAGAATGACCTTACAGAGATTTGTTTTGTGTTGCTTTTTGGATTATTCAGGCAGTTTACAAACATCAATCCAATCGGTATAGTTTGAGTATTTTTCCAATTCTGCGGGTGTTAATTCAATGGCGCTGTTACTGCTTCCGCAAGCGGGAAAAACGGTTTCAAAGCGTCTTAAGGATTCGTCAAGGTAAACCTTAACACCGTCATTTATACCAAAAGGACAAACACCACCAATTGCATGACCGATTTTTTCAATAACCTCGTCAGGTGAAAGCATTTTAGCTTTAGCACTAAAATATGTTTTATATTTTTTGTTGTCAACCTTAGCGTCACCTGCTGCAACAATAAGAATAGGAGACTCGTTAACAGAAAACGAAAGTGTTTTCGCAATTCTACAGCCTTCAGTATTAAGAGCTTGTGCCGCAAGCTCAACAGTAGCGCTGGAAACAGGAAATTCTAAAATCTTATCCTCAATACCGTATTGTTTAAAATACTCTCTCACTTTTTCAATTGCCATAATTTTCACCTCAGATAGATAAAAAAAGTAAAACAACAAAATAAATATACCATAATATTGAGGAGATTTCAATGGTGAAAACAAATCGTTTGCTCTTTTCGACTCCACGCATCATAGACGCAATACGAAAACAAATGGTATAAACAGAAATAATTTACAATGAAAAACGACCTAACAAACAATATGTTAGGTCATCATTCTTTTACAAATTTTATTATATCTTCAACATTACAATCAAGTGCATAACAAAGAGCATCCAATGTTTTAGTACTCATTGCTTCGCCTTTTTTTATTCTGTATATTGTGTTTGCCGAAAAACCTTCTTTAAAAATCAAATGATATTCGGTAATGTTTTTATCGAATAGCGTTTTATAGAAGGGTTCATAACTTATCATATTATCACCACGATTATAGTATCATACTTAACTTGTTGACAATACTCAAAATATTGAGTATAATTGAATTAGTAGTGATTTTGTCTGGGAAAGCAGGTGATAATATTAAACGAAAGCAAAAATAGGACAGCGGATATTGACGCAATTATTAATATTAAAATCGAAAGGATGAATTGAATGAAAAAAATAATTTCTTTTTGTTTAGTACTTATTATTGTAAGTTGTTGTTCAGTATTAACAATTAATGTTGCAGCATATACAGGTAATGATAGCCAGACTTATGCTGAAAAGATAAAATTAAACACAACATACAAGGATAATATCTGGGGATCAACCGACAAGGATTGGTATATTTTTACAACAACTACCAATGGTGTAATAAATTTTGTTTTTTCTCATGAGTACACTAACGAGGATCTTCCTTATAGCTGTTGGGAGGTTGTTCTTTACAAAGAAAATATGGAACGTATCCACAGTTGGGAATATACAGGTAGTTGGGATGGTGCAGGAAATCGTCCTGATAGTATAAAGGAAAGAACTATCGGCTTACCTGCAGGTAAATATTATATAAAAATAACAGATTCAGACTGGTTATCTGATGTACCTTATTATTTTAGCGTTGATTTTTCTAAACAAACTGTGTGGGAAACGGAATTAAACAATAGTAAATCCTATGCTGATTTAATAAAAGTGAATAAAACATATTACGGTAATTTACATAACGAATACGATAAAGACTGGTATAGTTTTTCTATACCAAAAGATGGCATATTACAATTGAATTTTGCTCATGATTATGTCGATAACTATGACTATTGTTGGTATGTTTCTCTTCGTACCTCTTCTCAATCAATTATAAATTCTTGGGAATACAGAGGTAATTACAAAAAAAATATAAAAGAAGGTAGTATTGGCTTACCTGCTGGCACTTATTATATACAAATAAATGATTCTGATTCCTACTCCAATGTCAATTATTTTTTCAAACTTAAATTTACCGAATCCAATGTGTGGGAAACAGAATTAAATAATAGCAAAGATGCTGCTGACAAATTAAAACTTAATAAATTCAAATATGGTTCATTGCATGCCCAAAACGATGTGGATTATTTCAAAGTAACTGTATCTAAATCCGGCAAATATGTTTTTAATTTTGCTCATGACTATGTTAATAGCTCAAACTCTTATTGGGTTGTTGCTCTTCTTGATAATAATCTTAAACAGATTGATTATATGGCTTTAAGGGGTCAAAAAACCGATGTTATTAAATCAAAGGTTACTTATTTAACAAAAGGAACATATTACTTAATGGTAAAAAAAGGTAAATCCTATACCTCTATGGCAAACTACCGCGTAATGCTTTCAGAACATCTTGCTGAGCCTGCACTCAAAAAGGTCTACAACGGTCCTAATGGTATCGGATTTTCATGGAAACCTATAAACAATGCTGACGGTTATGTTATCTGTAGAAAAGAAGGTAATGGCAGCTGGAAGCGTTTGGCTGTAGTTTCAGGCACATCTGAATCCTCTTATGTAGACAAGGCTCTTAAAGCAGGTGTTAAATACACATACACTGTAAAGGCATATAAGGGTGATGCTTATTCATACTATAGTGAAGCAGGTCTTCCTATTGTGCGCCTTTCAAAGGCAGGTATTACAGGTCTTTACTCTGTAAGTAATGGTGTAAGAATCACATGGCACAAAACTACGGGTGCTGCAGGCTATATGATTTACCGTAGCACCGGTAATGGCGTATTTACAAAAATTGCCACAGTTAAAGGCTATGACAGTGTAAGCTACATTGATAAAACCGCGAAAAAAGGTGTTAAATACATTTACAGAACAAAGGCATACAATGGCGCTTCTGTTAGCCCTACATCTGACCCAAAATCTATTAAAAGATAAAATATTTTGATTCTAAAATCTCATAAAATGACTAAATCCAGGTCGTACGACCTGGATTTTTTGGTGGAGATGGCGAGAGTCGCCCGCTTCGCTACCGCTTGCGGCACGCACACGGGCATCTTGAAAAATAAAATTACTTTGTGTTTTCCTTAAGTGTTTTACAACTTGAAATCAATATTCGTCTTATTCTACCGGAAAGATTTCTATAGTTTTTGAAGGATTTTTCGTCGATTGAGTTAGTGTTGAAAAGTAATTGCAACCATCCTTCAGTTTCAGAACATTCTTTTAATGCTATCTGGAATTTGGAAAGCATATCAGCCTTGTTTTGTCCGTAATTAGCTTCTCTTATGTTTGCGTATACACTACTTGAACTTTTTCGGAGTTGGAACAAGGTGTTCGTGGATGCTTTTGTATTTTGACATAATAATTCAATTTCGGTCGCTAATTGTTCTGAATATAAAAGTAAATAATTTTTTGACATATAACCACATCCCGAGAATGATTATAGTACAAATAAGAAATAAAATCAATGCGTAGCATTGTATATCATCAATTTCTCAGAAATTGTATTTCATCAGAATGTAATTCTGTATGTCATTATTGCGAAAGCTTAATACACCTACGGTGATGAAATACACGCTTTACGTGATGATATACAGCCTGACGGCTGATGATATACCATTGCTTTCGCAATGGATAAAAAAATCCAGGTCGTACGACCTGGATTTTTTGGTGGAGATGGCGAGAGTCGAACTCGCGTCCGAAAATCTATTCCCGAAACTTTCTACGAGCGTAGTTTATCTTTTGAAATTCCCTCTGAAAAACGCCGGTAAACAGGCTTAATTCATTGGTAGCCCTTTAAACCGTGATGAAGTACAAGGCTATCCTTCATTCACGTGCACCGCTAAATGACGCTCCTATCCAAGTCGCGGTACTCTCGGTAGGAACGGCAGCTGACTTAAGCAGCTGCTAAAACTGTTTTATTATTGTCAGTTATTTTTAAAAGTGTGGTTTTTAAAGCGGTACCACGCCTCTGCTCGCTTATAACGGTTCAAAATCCCCGTCGAAATCCTTTCATCCCCATATTTTTACATATACCTGATCGAGAAAACAGGTATATGTATGTATTTTATTCTATGGTTATTGAAACGACTGTGCTATCGTCTGAAACAACATTAAGTATTTCGCCTGTTGCGCCATTCTCAACAAGTGTGAGTATTTCGTCAAGCTTTACGCCCTCTAATGCACCATTACCCACTATGCCTGAAATCCCGTTGCCTATTTTAGCAAAGTTTTTAATCATTGCAAAGGGTAGTGATACATTCACTGGGTTCTGCCCGGGCTTTACAACGTTGATATTGAGTTTAAGCTTACCTGTATCAATATTAACCTTTTGGGTTGTTTTATTTTGTTCTGTAGCTTTGCCTGTTAAAATCTCATCCGTGGTCATACCAAGTATTTCTGCGATTTTAGGTAAAAGCTGAATATCGGGACAAGAAGCATCATTTTCCCATTTTGAGACAGCCTGTGCGGTAACATCAAGCATATGCGAAAACTCCTCTTGTGTGTATCCCTTCGCTTTTCTTGCCTGAGCAATTCGCGAGCCTATTGTGCCTGTGTTCTGAGTTTCTTTTTCAAAAGTTTCTTCAGTGGGTTCTTCGTTAAAATCCTTTTTCTTTCTATTGAATATTGACATTGTTCATTCTCCTTTTGGTACACCGTACCATTTATTGTGTCTTCATTTTAACTTTTTTGTGTCAAAAATTGAAGATAACAAAGGTTGAAACGAATGTAATTTAATAAACTGTCAGTTGTTTTTGAGGAAAAACTTGTTAACCAATAGTTGATTTTACCGCTTTTACCGGTTCTTTAATGACATTCCTCTTTCGATTGCTCGTTGAGCTGTTTTTTTTGCCTCAGCTTCGCGTTTATCGTAATTCTTTTTACCTTTACAAAGACCAACAAGCATTTTTGCTTTTCCTCTTTCGTTAAAATAAACGGAAAGGGGAATAAGGGCACATCCCTCTTGCTTAACTTCACCCATAAGACGCATAATTTCTTTTTTGTGCATTAAAAGTCTTTTGGGTCTTAAAGGGTCTCTGTTGAAACGGTTGCCTAACTCGTAGGGAGATATATGCACTCCGTTTGCAAGCATTTCTCCGTTTACAACATTGCACCAGGATTCTTTAAGGTTAAGCTTTCCCGCTCTTACGGATTTTACCTCTGTGCCGAAAAGCTCAATACCTGCTTCGTAAGTTTCAAGAACAAAATAGTCATGGTAGGCTTTTTTGTTCTGTGATACTGTTTTTTGTTCTGCTTTTGCCATAACTATTCAGTCCTTTCCATCTTTTTTTATAATTCGCTTCTACCGGATAATGCTCTCATAAGAGTAACATCATCAGCATATTCAATATCCGCCCCTACAGGTATTCCGTAGGCAAGGCGGGTAACCTTAACACCAAAGGGCTTTACTAACTTACTGATATACATAGCAGTTGTGTCACCCTCAATTGTAGGGTTGGTTGCCATAATAAACTCTTTAACTTCACCGGATGCAGCTCTTTCTACGAGACTTTTTATTGTAAGCTGATCGGGACCAATATTGTTCATTGGTGAAATAGCTCCATGAAGAACATGGTAAACACCATTGAATTCACGTGTTCTTTCCATTGCAAGTACATCCCGTGGTTCTTCCATAACACAAACAGTTGAGTGATCTCTGTTTGTACTTGCACAAACAGGGCAAAGCTCATTTTCTGTAAGGTTATGGCAGAGGGTACAATGATGAATCTTAGTGTGAGCATCTATTATAGCATCTGCAAATTCCTTTGCCTGATCTTCTGTTAAATCAAGCACGTGAAAAGCCATTCTTTGTGCAGTTTTCCTGCCAATTGACGGGATTTTCTGAAACTGCTCAATCAGTTTTTCGAGTGCGGCAACATCATATGCCATATCAGAAACCTAAACCTGCAGGAAGACCGAGATTGCTTGTTACACTACCCATTTTCTGTTCCATAGTGTCAATAGCTTTACGGATTGCTTCGTTTGTTGCAGCCATAATCATATCTGAAAGGATTTCAACATCATCAGGGTCAACAACATCAGGCTGAATTTTAACCTCAAGAATTTCGTGCTTGCCGTTAACCTTAACTTCAACAGCACCGCCACCTGCACTTGCTGAATATTCTGCTTCTTCAACCTCTGCCTGTGTGCGAGCCATTTCTGCCTGCATATCCTGTATTTTTTTCATCATAGCGGCTTGTGAATTGCCACCCTGGTTAGGAATTCTTGCTTTCATATATTATACCTTCCTTTTAAAAATTTTATTCCTCAATTAAAAAATCTATTCCATGTTTATTGAGTTTTGAAATAAATGTGTCAACAGGTTCAACACCTTCTTCAACAGCAGGTGAGGAGCCATCGTTATACAATGCGGGCCTGAGATTTTCTCCCGTTGCGCGCATTAATGCGGTCGCAATTGCATCAACATTGTCTTTCATTTTAAACATCTGTGGGAATGCTGTGTTTTTAGCTTTTATAAATACTGTATTGCCTGCTCTGAAAGCGGCAGAGCCAATAAGCATAGGATAAAGGGGTCTGTTTATAACAGACAACTGAGTTAAAGCATTCTCCCATGCCACAAAAGGTACAGCATTATCGCTCTCATTAACGATTCCTGTATCAATGGGGGCTTGCACCTCTTTTTTTACAGGAACAGGCTCTTCAGGGATTACCTCGTCATAAGAAGACGGCTTCTGTATAGGTGCCTCTTCAATATATTCTTCGTAAGAGTTGTCATCGAAAGCAGGTTCTTCAATTTTAGTTTCAACAACGGGTGTTTCTGTTACAACTTTAGGTGCTGTTGCAGGTTGCTCCTGCTTTGTTGGTGTAGCTGTTGCCGGAGTGGTGGTTGAAACCTGAATACCTTGTGCCTTGATAAGCATAAGTTGTGCTTCAAGCTCGTCGATTCTGCGTATAATAGCGGAGTTATCAGTTGAAAGGGCAGGGCAACAAAGCCTTATAAGAACAGCTTCTGTCTGTGCTCTCTGGTGTGCGCTGTATTTAAGCTTGGATGCTTCAGCGCAAAGAGTTTCCATAATATAAAGAATAGTACCGTTTGTAATTCTTTGGGCATCCTTTTTGTAGCGCTCCATTTCATCAGGAGTACATACAATAAACTTTTCAGGTTGCTTTGTGGTCTTTGCCATCATAATGTTTCTGAAATGGTTAACAAGCTCGCTCATAAGCCTTTCCATATCACAGGAAGAAGCATGGAGTCTGTCGATAATATCCAGAACAACTGTACTATTTTCTGAAAGAATAGCATCGGAAAGCTCGAAAAGGTAATCCTTACCCAAAAGTCCAGCGGCATTACTTACTGTTTTTACTGTGATAGGCTCATTGTAGCCTGCACATTGGTCAAGTATTGAAAGTGCATCTCTCAATGCACCATCAGAAATACGGGCAATAAGAAGTGCCGCATCCTCGCTGAGCTCTAATTGCTCGTTACCTGCAACAGTCATAAGCCTTGCGGCGATATCCTCAGGTGGTATTCTTCTGAAGTCAAAACGCTGACATCTTGAAAGAATAGTAGCGGGAAGCTTTTGCACCTCTGTTGTTGCAAGTATAAATAATACATGTGCCGGAGGCTCTTCAAGTGTTTTCAAGAGTGCATTGAACGCACCCGATGAAAGCATATGAACCTCGTCAATAATATAAACTCTGTATTTTGCTGCGGCAGGGGTGAAATTAACCTCGTCACGCAAATCACGGATATTATCAACGCTGTTGTTACTTGCGGCATCTATTTCAGTTACATCAAGTATGGAACCGTCATCAATACCCCTGCAGATTTCACACTCGTTACAAGGGCTTCCGTTTTGTGGGTTTAGGCAGTTTACTGCTTTAGCAAGAATTTTTGCACAGGTAGTCTTGCCGGTACCTCTGGAACCGGTAAACAAATACGCATGTGAAAGGCGACCGGTAGAAATCTCGTTTTGTAATGTGTCGGTAATATGGCTTTGACCCGAAACATCAGAGAATACCTGAGGCCTCCATTTTCTGTATAAAGCTCTGTACAAATTTCTCACCTCTACAGGATGTTTGCAAAAAAATTACACTCAACTCGGTCACACAACGAGCAGGCGGACTGTGGCGCACAGAACGGTCCGCTTAATGCTGCTCGGTTCCCCGCCTGACATGGTTCACGGTGCCCCGTCGCACAGGACCCACTCGTTGCATGACCGAATTGAGCGTAAATTTAAAGCATATTTATTATATATTAAACATTAACAAAAATCAATACTAAAAGGTCAAAAATCAACCCTCGTATTCATCTTCATTTTCCCAGTTATGCCATACATCCTGGATATCGTCGTTATCGTCAAACATATCAAGCATTTTGCTCATGCCCTTCATGTTATCCTGATCTTCAATTCTTGTGTATGTTTGTGGGATATATGCAGTTTCGCTGCTTATGAACTTGTAGCCCTTTGCTTCAAGCTCACTTGTAACAGCGCCCAAATCGTTAGCGTCAGTACGGATCTCGAAGATTTCTTCTTCGTCTGTAATAAAGTCAATAGCACCGCTTTCAATAGCATCTTCCATAAGCTTGTCTTCGTCTACGCCTTCTCTTTCAATGATGATAACACCATAGTAGTCAAACATAAACATAACACAGCCGGAAGTACCCATATTACCACCGAACTTATCAAAATAGTGACGAACATCACCTGCAGTACGGTTGCGGTTATCGGTAAGGGCTTTAACAACTACAGCAACACCACAAGGACCATAGCCCTCGTAAATGATTTCCTCGTAGTTTGTAGAATCGCCTTCACCGGCAGCTTTTTTGATAATTCTTTCGATATTGTCATTAGGTACATTGTTTGCCTTTGCTTTTGCAATAACATCCTTAAGCTTGGAGTTACCTGCAGGGTCAGGACCACCCTCACGAACGGCAACGGCAATTTCACGACCGATTTTAGTAAATACTTTTGCTCTTGCACCATCGATTTTTTCCTTTTTTCTCTTGATGGTACTCCATTTTGAATGTCCGGACATTTGAATTCTCCTTCAAAAAAATGTTTTTTACAACTGAAATATATTATCATAGGTGCAAAGCTTTGTCAATGGTGCAAATTCATTTATTATGTAATGTTTATTTAAAGAATTATATACCAAAATAAATATCAGTACACAGAATAAGGAGATAAATATGAATTTTAGTAAAAAACTATGGAAACATTTGTCGCATTGTGGTAATATGATAGAAATTACCGTAAACAGCGGACCTAATGGGTGTGATAAAATGAAGTACAATTTCAGTAAAAAAGAAATATCGGCAGGCACGGAATTCTGCAGTATAAGTGCACAAGGGTTTAAATCATCTTGTGTATCTGTAAATTTCGTTCTTCCTTTAGGGGAAAAGGCATCCCTTTATGCTCTTATTCCCAGTATTCTTACACGTTCATCAAAGGAATATCCCGACCTTATGAGCATTGTAAAAAAATTGGCAAAGCTTTATGGTGCTGATTTGATTGCAGATGTTTCCAAGGTTGGAGAAAACCAGATTTTAAAGATATCAATCTCATATATAGATGATCGTTTTGCTCTCGATAATGAAGTAATTACTGCGGAATGCAGCAGGATGTTATTTGAGCTTATATTCAATCCTAAGGTTGAAAATGGTGCTTTCTGTGCAAGTGATGTAGAAAGCGAAAAAAGATTGCTTGCAGAAAGACTTTATGCAGAGCAGAGTGACAAAAGAGCCTATGCCAAAAACAAGTGCGAGGAAATTATGTTTGCCGAAGAGGCTTATGGTATACATCGTTTAGGTGATGTGGAATCTATTCAGGCAATTACCCCTGAAACATTATATGAAGCATATAAAGAAGTTCTTAGTGCAGCTAAAATTGTTGTATGCGTCAGCGGAAATACGGACGTGAATTCAGTATGTGCTGTTTTCGAAAATGGTATTGCTGAATTGGAGCGTAATGTAAAAATAAATGAAACTCTTTTTGTAGAAAAAGCAGAAGATATTCAGTATGCAAAAGAGCAGGAAAATGTTAAACAGGGCAAGCTTGTTATGGGCTTCAGAATGGGTATGAAGGATGCCGATGATGACTACGCTACCCGTAGAGTTATGGTGGATTTATTCGGCGGTAGCCCACATTCCAAGCTGTTTACAATTGTGCGTGAAAAAATGAGCCTTTGTTACTATTGCTCTGCGCGAATGGTAAGGGCAAAGGGTATAATGCTTGTGCAGAGTGGTATAGAAAGCGCCAATGAAGAAAAAGCAAAAAATGCAATTATTCAGCAGCTTGAGGATATCAAAAACGGTAGCTTTACTCAGGAGGATATTGATGCATCTGTAAAGGCTTTAAAAGATAGCTTTCAAAGTGTTACAGACAGCCCCGAAGCACTGGATTCTTGGTTTATGTCCCAATGTGTTTCAGGTGCATATAAATACCCTGAGCAATTTATTGAGGATTTTAAAAGGGTTACAAAAGAGGGTATAATGAAAGCGGCTCAGGAGGTAACTCTTGATACCATATTTATGCTTGAAGGAACCGCAGAAGGAGGTGCCGAGGATGAGTGAGAATAAAATAACATTCGTTAAAAATAGTGTTTTAGATGAGGGATATTATTCTATAGACCATAAGTCAGGTTTAAAAATCTATGTGTACCCTAAAGAGGAATACACCTCAACTTATGCGGTTTTCGGCACAAAATATGGTTCTATTGATACCCGTTTCAAACGAAGTGACAGAGAGGATTTTATAGAAATCCCTGCAGGTACTGCTCATTTTCTTGAACACAAGCTTTTTGAAAGCGAAGAGCTTGATGCTTTTCAGCGTTATGCAAAAACAGGAGCATCTGCGAATGCATATACAAGCTTTGACAGAACATGCTACCTTTTTACTTGCACAGGTTACTTTAAAGAGAATTTCGAGATACTTCTTGATTTTGTAAGACATCCCTATTTTACTGAGGAAACTGTCCGTAAGGAGCAGGGGATAATCGGTCAGGAAATCGATATGTATAAGGACTCTCCGGATTGGGAATGTCTTTTCAATTTGTTGGGTGCAATGTATTATAATCACCCTGTTAAAATTGATATTGCAGGTACAAAAGATTCTATTGCGCAGATATCTGCCGATATGCTTTTCTCTTGTTACGATACTTTTTACAATCTCTCCAATATGGCGTTGGCTGTTGCGGGAAAAACAACTGTAGAAGAAGTTCTTGAGGTTGCAGACAGGCTTTTGGAAAAGGGAGAAAATGTTACTGTTGAAAGGGCTTTCAAGCCGGAGCCGGAAAGTATTGTTACCCCTTATGTTGAGGCATGTTTACCTGTAACAACACCTGTATTTTGTTTCGGTTATAAAGAAAACTATGAAACACCAGAAAGAACTCTTGAAGAGGAAATTGCAAAAAGCCTTATTCTTGATGTCCTTGCAGGTCAGATGTCACCATTGTATAAGGAGCTTCTTGATGAAGGTCTTGTAAACGGTAACTTCGGTACAGAATTCTTCAACGGTTTTAATTATGCCGCACCTATTATTTCAGGTGAATCCTCAGACCCTAAAAAGGTTGCGGAGAAAATAAAGGCAAGAGTACGTGAGTTGAAAAAAACTCTTATTTCTCAAGAAGATTTTGAAATTGTTCTTAAAAAATGCTACGGCAGAACAATCCGTGCATTTTCAGATATTGATACTGTTGCTAACGGCCTTGTTGTATCTCATTTCGAAAACGAAGAGCTTTTCTCAGAGTTCAATGTTATAAAACAAATGAAGCTTTCTTATGTCAATCAGGTTCTTTTGAACTCATTTGATGAAGATAAGGCAGTATTATCTGTTGTTTGCAGTAAATAAACCGGACGGCTTTGCCGTCTTACATAGGAGTGTTTTTATGGAATGGTTTGCTGATTTTGCCAGAGTTTATTTTGGCGGAATCGAAAATGCTTTTGATGTTTCCTCAATATTTTGCGAGTTTACTATAGGATCAAATAATATTCAGATCAGGTGGTATGGTGTAATAATTGCATTGGGCTTTACCCTTGCGGCGCTTTTTGGCGGCAGAATAGCATACACCTGGAGAATAAATCTCTCAAAAATGTTAGATGTGCTTATTTACGGTACATTCGGCGGAATAATTGGTGCGAGAGCGTATTATGTTATATTCCAATGGGATTACTACAAGCTTAATCCTGTTGAGATTTTTGAAATATGGAATGGCGGACTTGCTATTTACGGCGGTATAATAGGCGGTATTTTAGCGGGCTATATTACATGCAAAATAGAAAAGCTGAATTTCTATAACCTTCTTGATTTAGTTGGTATGAGCCTTCTTATAGGTCAGGGTATAGGCAGATGGGGTAATTATGCCAATCAGGAGGCTTTTGGCGTTTTCACAAACGGAAAATATGGTATGATGAGTGATAAGGTTGTTGCTTATATCACAAGATATCCCGAAAAATACGGACTTGAGGGTGTTCCTGATATAGGCGGCTTTATAGAAAACAATGAACTTTATGTTCATCCCACATTTTTTTATGAATTTGTATGGTGCATGGTAGGCTTTGGTTTGCTTTATCTGATACTCAAAAAATTCAGAAAATTCAGCGGTCAGTTGTTCCTTTGCTATGGCATATGGTATGGTACAGGCAGATCAATTTTTGAAGGACTCAGAACAGATAGCCTTTATATCGGTTCAACAGATATCAGAGTTTCTCAGGTGCTTTCAATGGCAATTGTTGCTGTTTGTGCGGTAATCCTTGTTGTTAAGCTTATTAAACTCCATAAAAATCCTAAGCCTATTGAAGGGGTGGATTATTTCCCGCCTGATGCCGCAAAATATATAAGTGAAATAAAGGCAGAAAAGGCCTTGAACGGGCAGGATAAAACAAATAAAATTAAAGTTCCTAAATCCAAAAGTGAGGAAAATGATAATGGCTGAAATTATTAGCGGTAAGCTTGTGTCACAGGCTAAAAGAGAAGAATTGAAAAAACGCGTTTCACAGTTGAAAAACAATGGTGTAGTTGTAGGGCTTGCAGTTATAATTGTTGGTAACAACAGCGCGTCAAGAGTTTATGTTGATAACAAAAAAAGAGGTTGTGCAGAAATTGGTGTTGAATCCTTTGAGTATGCATTACCCGAAGAAACAACACAGGAAGAGCTTTTAAATCTTATTGAAAAGCTTAACAATGATAATCAGGTCAATGGTATACTTTGTCAGCTTCCGTTACCCGGGCATATTGATGAGCAGGCTGTAATAAATGCAATAAATCCTCAAAAGGATGTAGATGCATTCCATCCGTTCAATGTGGGCCACATAATGATAGGTGATTACACTTTTTTGCCATGCACTCCTGCGGGTATTATGGAAATGCTTAAGTTTTACGATATACCTGTCAAGGGTAAAAAATGTGTTGTAATCGGCAGAAGTAATATTGTAGGTAAGCCAATGGCAATGCTTCTTCTTAAGGAAAATGGTACAGTTGAAATATGCCACTCAAGAACAGAAAACCTGAAAGAGGAATGCCTTGATGCAGATATTCTTGTTGCTGCAGTAGGTAAGGCATATTTTGTGACCGAGGATATGGTAAAACCCGGTGCGGTTGTAATTGATGTGGGCATGAACAGGAATGAAGAGGGTAAGCTTTGCGGTGATGTGTGCTTTGATGAAGTTTCAAAAAAAGCATCATATATCACGCCTGTTCCCGGTGGTGTAGGACCTATGACAATTACCATGCTTCTTGAAAATACAGTAAGATCTGCTGAGCTTTATGGTGGCAATAAATGAAGTCAATAGCATAATACACATAAAAAAACCACAATTTTTGTATACTTTAAAACCTAAAATACACCCTCGGTTCATTGACAACCGAGGGCTTTTATATTATAATAACTCTATCTGTAAAGTGGATTTCACTTATCTTTTTTACGGCTAAGGGTGATGATGCTCCTGTTGAGTCACTCTAAAATTTTCGGAAGGATGCGTTTGTATGACAGCATTAAAAAAACCTCTTTGCGGCATTTTGGCATTTGTGCTTACATTTGTTCTTATTGCTGCAACTCCAATCTCAGTTTTTGCCGAGGAAGAAGAAACAACCTTCTCAGCACAAGAGATTGAGTTAAACAAAAAAACTGATGATGAAGGCTTTGAGTATATTAAAGTTGACCAAGGCTCAGCAGTAGAAATTGTTGGCTACACAGGCTCAGAGACAGAAGTTAAAGTTCCTTCAAAAATCGGTGGTCTCAGTGTTATTTCAATCGGTAAGGGCGCTTTTGCCGGTAACGATAAAATTGTAAGCGTTAAGCTTAATAACAACGTTACTGCAATTGCAGATGAAGCATTTAAAAATTGTACTGCTCTTACAGAGGTTAACAGTATTAAATCTCTCGAATCTATTGGCGCAAGCTGTTTCGAAGGCTGTACAGCGCTTGTAGAATTCAAGATTCCTGATAATGTAACAGCGGTTCCTGAGAAATGCTTCTTCGGCTGTTCTGCACTTGAAGAGGTTGATGTTCACAAGAACCTTAAGGGTGTTGCTAAGGATGCTTTTGTTGGTACAGCATGGGAAAATGCAATGCCTGATGGTCCTCTTAGCTTCGGTCGTGTTCTTTACTCATACAAGGGTGAAGTTAAGGATATGGTAATTCCTGAAGGTATATCTATTATTGAAGATTATGCTTTCCTTGGTTGCGATTCAATGGAAACTCTTACATTGGGCTATGATGTTGAGGATATTGGTCTCTATGCTTTCCAGAACTGCGTCAACCTTAAAACTGTTAATGTTAACGATGCTCTCGGTGTAATCAGTGCCGGTGCCTTCAAGGGCTGTGTTTCACTTACAGCAATGGATTTCTCAGAATCTACTCTTGCAACTATCGGTTACGAAGCATTCAGCGATTGTGTTGCTCTTGCAGAAGTGAAGCTTTGCGAAACAATTTCTGAAATTGGTGATTATGCTTTCCAGGGCACAAGCTTAAAAACAATTTCTTTCGATAAAAACATCAACTCTGTTGGTGTGAACTCATTCCTTAATGTTAAAACATTTGAAGGTTTTGAGGTTGTTGGTAAGAATAAGGACTTCTCTGCAGTAGATGGTGTATTGTTCGATAAAAAGGGTACAACTCTTGTTTGCTTCCCTGCAGCAAAGTTAGCAGGTGAAAAGTATGAGCTCCCTGATGGTGTTAAGGAAATCAGATCAAAGGCTTTCTACGGCAGCAAGGTTTCAGAGGTAGTTCTTTCTGAAAACACACAGCTCGAAAGAATAGGTGTATCCGCTTTCGAAAACTCATCAATTAAAGCATTTACTGTTCCTGCAAATGTTCATACTATCGAAACTGCAACCTTCAAAAATGCTAAAAAGCTTTCAAAGCTTACAATAGCAGATGGTGTTAACTACATAGCTTCCGAAAGCTTCCTTGGTTGTGCATCATTAACAGATGTAGTTCTTCCTGCATCTGTAGAAGAAATTGCAAATAAAGCATTCAGAAATACAGGTCTCAAGAGCTTGGATACAGGTGACGGTGTTGCGAGAATTGCGGCAGAAGCATTTGCCGGAAACAAAGCTCTTAAGAATCTTAAATTAGGTAAAAATGTTGAAAAATTAGGTGACAAGGCATTTGCCGGTTGTGTTGCACTTACAGCAATCAATCTTCCTGTTTCAATGAAGAATTTCAGCGCTGATGCATTTAGTAACTGTAAGGCGTTAGTAAAAGTAACAATCGACGCTGAAAACAAGGCGTTTAAGGTTGCTAACGATTCTGTTTATACAGCTGACGGTAAGACACTTGTTATGGTAGCAAACAAAAACCTTAAAGCTGTTGCAATTGCAGATGGTACAGAGGTTATTGCAGAAAACGCATTTATCCTTGCAGGTGGTGCGGAAAGTATTGCTTTCCCATCAACACTTGTTTCAGTTAAAGGTAATGCACTCAATGAAACTGCTTGGTACAAAGCACAGGATTCTGTCGTTTACGTAGGTCCCGTACTTTACAAAGTAAAAGGTAACGTAGCAGAGGTTATTGTTGCAGAAGGTACAACAGCAATTGCAGATAAAGCTATCAGTAATGTAGATGTTAAAAAGGTTACTCTTCCTGCATCACTTAAGGTGATTGGTGAAAGTGCTTTTGAAAAATCAGGCATTACATCAATAGTAATCCCCAATAGTGTTGAAAGCATCGGTGTTGGTGCTTTCCGTGGCGCAAAGGCTCTTGCAAAGGTTACACTTCCTTCCGCAATAAGTGAAATTAAAGCATCAACATTCAAAGCTTGTGTTAAGCTTGCATCGATCGTAATTCCTGAAGGTGTTCAGGTGATTTCTGCAGATGCTTTTGCAGGCTGTAAGGCATTAGCAAAGGTTGACCTTGGTGCAGTCAAAGAAATTGAACAGTATGCTTTCTCAGGCTGTGCATCACTTAAGGAAATTACTCTTCCTGCTACAGTTGAAGCAGTAGATGCAGTTTCCTTCTATGGTTGCTCTGTACTTGCAAAGATTGATGTTGCAGAAGGCAATGCAAAATTCAAGTCACTTGATGGTGTTGTGCTTGTTGCAAACGAAGGTGAAGAGCCTGTATTTGAAACAATTGCAATTTACCCTGCAGGTAGAGAAGGCGAGTATGCAGTACCTGCTGAAATCAAAAATATTGCAGATAAAGCATTCTATAACTGTGATGCACTTACAGCAATCACATTTGCAGATGGTTTTGGCAATATCGGTGCCGAAGGTTTCTTTGATTGCGATAATATCACAACAATCTCAATGCCTGAAAGCGCAAGAGATATAAATGACTATGCATTTGCATCTTGCGATAATCTTCGTGAATTCATTGTTTACAGTAACCTTACAGACTATGCTGACAATGCATTTGACGGTTGCTACTACATCAACTATGATGCAGTTACAATCAATGTTGAGGATAACTCTGCTGCATCACTTGCTATCGTTGCAGGTGTGCTCGTAGTAATCGGTATTATCGCTTACCTTGTTTACAACAAAAAGCAGAAAAAGATTCAGCAGGAAATCATTGAAAAGAACAAAATCAAAGAAGCTCTTGCTGCACAGAATAAATAAACATAAAACAAAAAATCACCGTTGAATCATTGATTCAACGGTGATTTTTTTGTGTGATAATTTTTATACTCCGGAGTATGCAGAGAAACCGCCATCAACAGGCACAACAACACCTGTAACGAACTTTGAATAAGTTTCGTCTGAAAGGAAAAGAAGTGTTCCTGTTAAGTCCTCAGGCACACCAAATCTGCCAAGAGGAGTGTGAGTAAGGATTTTGTTGCTTCTTGGTGTAAGTGAACCATCTTCGTTATAAAGAAGAGCCTTGTTCTGGTTTGTTGAGAAGAAACCGGGAGCAATAGCATTAACTCTTAAGCCTACCTCAGAAAAATGAACAGCCATAAACTGTGTGAAGTTTGAAATAGCTGCTTTAGCTGCTGAGTAAGCAGGGATTTTTGTAAGAGGCTTGTATGAGTTCATAGAAGATACATTGATAATTGTTGCATATTCCTTGCCGATCATATCCTTTGCAAAAACCTGTGTAGGAATAAGTGTACCAAGGAAGTTAAGGTTGAAAACAAATTCAATACCTTTTGGGTCAAGGTCGAAGAAGGTTTTTACATCCTCTGCTTTGTTTTCAAGGTCGCATAATTCAAATTTTTCTTTTGTTGTATTACCGCTTGGGTGATTACCGCCCGCGCCATTAATAAGAATATCGCACGTACCAAGCTTTTCGTTTATTTCATTTCTTGCAGCTTCAAGGCTGTCTTTTTCTAATACATTACAAGCAACACCAATTGCTTCAAAGCCTTCTGCAATAATTTCATCTGCAACCTTCTGTGCGGCTTCAAGTCTTAAATCGAGAACGGCTACCTTTACACCTTGTCTTGCAAGGTCCTTAGCAAAGCCACCGCAAAGAACTCCGCCACCACCTGTGATTACTGCAACTCTGCCTTTAAGATTTTCGTGATTAAACATGGTTGTAATCTCCTTTTTAGCTTCTTATAGTTATGTCGTTTAAATTCGCTTTTTCCAAACAAACATCAAGGGCATCTGCCGCCGCATCAAAAGCGGCACGGTTTGTAGGATAAGTAAAATCGTCTTTAAGCTGGTCAGCAGTACCGCCTTCGTTTTCTAATGCAGCAAGACCATCAAATACTTTTAAATGTGGCTCAAGTGTAAGAAAGTGCTCGCCCTCCTTATCCTTTGCGAAACGCTCGAGTAATTCAACAATATGTCCATCACCTAAGCCTGCAGGACGAACCTTGCCACCCTCAAACAAGCAATCTTTAACGTGGAAATAATCAATGTAATCCTTAAGCATATCATATGCAGGTAAAATTTCCTGACCGCACTGAATAAAGTTTGATGGGTCAAAGATGCCTTTGATTTTACCATCGAAGGTTTTATAGATTTCAAGGCAACGCTCTGCAATATCACCGTAAATATCTTTTTCGTTTTCGTGACAGCACCATACACCATTCTCTAAAGAGTATGTGCACATTTTATCAAGTCTTTCAAAAACTTCGTCACGATATTCCTTTAAATCCTGACCTTTTGTGAAAAAGAAACTGAACATTCTTATTCTTTTTGTGCCAAGAATATTTGCAACCTCAACACAGTTTTTGAAATCGTCAAAATGTGGTTGGAAATCATCTGTGATTTCAATTTTACCGTAGTGTGAGCCGATGGAGGAAACACCGATTCCGTTATCATCAAGAATCTTTTTTAATTCCTTTGCCTGCTCTACTGTGTAAAGTGAAATGTTGCCGTGGTCAAGGCCGCGAGGCTCAATGTGAGTCATTCGGTGAGCCTTGAGAGCATCAATTTGTTCAAGGATTCCGCCACCGGCTTCATCAGCGAAAGCGGATAAATAAAATTTAACTGCCATACTAAAACTCCTTAAAGGTATTTTGTTACATTGTTTCTTATATATATTGCCGCTAATCTGCAAAGCTTATCGGAATCATATATATTTTTGAATTGTTCATCTGTTTTTTGAATGAGAGGATAGTCTATTGAAACCTCACTATCCGGGTCATACATAGGGAAAAGCACCTCTACAAAAGGAATGAGGTCATCTGCCTTAACAGCATTTAAAGCATTGAATATATTGGGTACAAGGGGAGCGCCATTGTTTTTGAAGAACTCAGATAAATTAATTTTGCAGTCTTCATCAAAATACTCAAGAGTGTAAATTGTTTTCTTTTCCTCGGAAAGTGAATTGAAAGCACTATTCATATCAATAGCATTTTCTAATTGCACCTGTATATTCATAGCAACAGCGTGTAATAACTCTGTATCGCTACATTGACGGATTTTTTCTTCTGTAAGAACAGAATATTTTTCTCGCAATTCGTAATCGCGGCGCCATATTGCGGCTTCTTTTTTCATTTTCTCCCGTCGTTCTCTTGATGCTGAAAGTGCTTTTATCCAGGCAAGAATCGCACCTATAATTGCAACGGCAAGAATAAGCCAATAATACCATTGAACGCCAAAAATCATAGTAATCACTCCTGTAAGGCTTTGTAAATATCACTTTTCTTCAAGCCTGTTTTTTTAGCCGTTTCCTTAGCGGCTTCGTTTTTCGATAATCCGTTTTTTACAAGCTCTAATGCTAATTCCTTCGCCGAATCAATAGTGATCTGAACTTCTTCCTCTTCGGTTTTGCCTTCTACGATAAGCACAAATTCACCCTTTGGAGAAACAGCTTTGTATTTTTCAGATGCATCGTAAAGAGTTGTTCTTTCAACATTTTCGTGGATTTTTGTAAGCTCCTTCACCAATGCAATGTTTCTGTTTCCAAAGTAGTTGTACATATCCTCAAGGGTGCTCTGAAGCTTGTGAGGTGCTTCGTAGAATATCATAGTGCGCTTTTCGTTAACAAGCTCCTCGAGGTGCTTTCTTCTGTTCTGTTTTGTTACGGTGAGAAAGCCCTCAAATGTGAATCTTCCTGATGGCATACCTGAAATTGCCAATGCAGTAACAAAAGCGCAAGGTCCGGGGACTGCGCAAACCTGTATGCCGTTTTCATGGCAACGCAGAGTGAGGTCTTCACCCGGGTCAGATATAATAGGCATTCCCGCATCGGAAACGAGGGCGCAATTTTCTCCGTTAAGCATCCTTTCTATGAGCACAGCACCTCGTTCTGTGCGGTTGTGCTCATAGTAGCTCACCATAGGCTTTTTAATGCCGAAATGGTTAAGCAATTTAATTGTAACCCTTGTATCTTCAGCTGCAATAAAATCAACCTCGGAAAGCACCTGCACCGCTCTTGGAGAAAAGTCACCTAAGTTTCCAATAGGTGTACCTACAACGTAAAGTGTTCCTGCCATTATAAAACGTTTCCTTCCGAATCAAAGAGGGGAAGCTTTTCAAGATAAATAATATCCTTGCGATCTGCCGCTTCGCCTTCTGCTAAAACAGCAAGGGCACCTGTATACTGTACCTCCGCCATTTCAATGAGCTTTTCTACAGCTTTAAGACTTTCGCCTGTTGAAATAACATCGTCAACAATAATAACCTTTTTCCCCTTCATTTCAGCTGCTTCCGCTGTGTCAAGGTAAAGGTGCTGTTCACCCTCAGTTGTAATTGAGTTAACTGTAACATCAAAAACACCTGTCATATAAAGCTTAGGCTTTTTTCTTGCTACAAAATATTTTTTACCGCTCTGGCGTGACATTTCGTGTGCAAGGGGAATACCCTTTGCTTCAGCGGTGATTATGTAATCAAAATCAGGAGCTTTTTTCAAAAGCTCATCTGCACAGGCGACCGTAAGCTCAGCATCACCAAACATTACAAAGCCTGCAATCATAAGTTTTTCGTTTAACGGGCAAAGAGGCAGTTGTCTGTCAAGACCCGCTATATTCATAGAATAATGCACCAGTATCTCTCCTTTTGGCATTAAGCCATATTTTCACATATTTAATTATATAAAAGCAGGGCTTAATAGTCAAGAAAAACAGCTATTATAATTTATATAACCTATATTGAAATTATTATGCGAAGTCAGTATAATTATATCAATATGTGTTTGGAGTGATTAAAATGCACATTCCTCAATGTGAAACTAACAATTTGAATATACTTTCATTTGATGATGCTTTATCGGGTGAGGCAGAGGGCTCTTTTGAGTACGACAGAGAAAAATGGCTTTATGTACCAAATGCTTATACAGAATATCGATATATTTTAGGCACAAAGGGTGAAAATCCGCTTATATGTATCGGAATAAATCCGTCAACGGCAAAACCCGATGACCTTGATAATACGCTTAAATCAGTTGAAAGAACAGCAAAATTCAACGGTTACGACAGCTTTATAATGTTTAATGTTTATGCGCAGAGAGCGACTAACCCCGCAGATATGGATGATAGCTTTAATGAGCTTTTACATAAAGAAAATATGAAGGCTTTCCGTTATGTTTTGTCATCCTATGGTGATGGACATCTTCCGTCAGTGTGGGCGGCGTGGGGCACCATAATAGAAAAAAGACCATATCTTGTTTCCTGTGTTAAGGAAATGGTAGAAATAGGTAACGAATACAATGCTCGTTGGGTGAGTGTAGGTAAGCGCTCTGTAAAGGGACATCCCCATCATCCGCTGTATTTGAAAAATAATAGTCCAACAGAGGATTTTGACATTGTTTCCTACCTCAGTTCTATATAAATAATTTACGTTATGTTGTTGACTTTTTAATAATAGTTGTGATATAATTTCTAATGTATTGCGATAAAGTGTGAAAGCAGTTTTAAAGCAAAAATATTAAGTAAAAGCATTGAAGAGAAGAAGTAGCCGGAAATTTTGCAAAAAAAGAGAGTTGCCGCTTGGTGAGAGGCGCGTGAGCTGTTTTGGTGAATACATCTCGGAGCTTCGTACCGAACTAACAGTAGGCTACGATGGGTGCGCCCGTTAAAGCGCGTGAGTTTCATACTCTTTGAGGCATATTATGAGAATAATGTGCGAATAAAGGTGGTAACACGGGTTTTCCTCGTCCTTTGGTAACATAGGGCGAGTTTTATTTTTTAATTTTGAAAAAAGGACTGAACAATTTGCCAATTACAGAATTTCTTGTGAATAATGCAAAAAATTACAAAAACGAGGTTGCTCTTGTTGAGATTAACCCCGAAATTCAGGAGAAAAACCGCCAGACCTGGCGCGAGTATTCTCTTATTGAAACAAATCCTTTCAATATCGGAAGAACTGAGCTCACCTGGGGAGAGTTCGATAAAAGAGCAAATCGCTTTGCGAATCTTCTTCTTTCAAGAGGAATCAAAAAAGGTGACAGAGTTGCCATTCTCCTTATGAACGGAATTGAGTGGTTGCCTATCTACTTTGGTATTCTCAAGGTAGGTGCCTTAGCAGTTCCTCTTAACTATCGTTATACAGCAGACGAAATAAAATATTGCCTTAAGCTTTCAGATAGTGATGTTTTGGTTTTCGGTCCTGAGTTTACAGGTCGAGTTGAGGAGATTGCTCACAGAATTCCGGATATAAAATACACTTTTTATGTTGGTGAGGATTGCCCAACCTTTGCAGAAAGCTACGATAGATTAGTTACATACTGCTCTTCTCACGATCCGTCAATAAGCATTACCGATGAAGATGAAGCGGCAGTTTACTTCTCTTCAGGTACAACAGGCTTTCCCAAGGCAATTCTTCACGCACACAAAAGCCTTGTGCACGCTGCATTAACAGAGCAAAACCATCACTCACAAGGTAAAGATGATGTCTTTCTTTGTATACCGCCCCTTTATCATACAGGTGCCAAAATGCATTGGTTCGGCTCTCTTGTAGCAGGTAGCAAGGCAGTTCTTCTTAAAGGAACAAAGCCTGAAACCATCATAAAAACCGCAAGTGAAGAGAAGTGTACTATTGTATGGCTTCTTGTTCCGTGGGCACAGGATATTCTTGATGCTATTGACAGCGGCGAAATTGATTTATCTGAATATGAGCTTTCTCAATGGAGGCTTATGCATATAGGTGCACAACCTGTTCCGCCAAGCCTTATAAAGCGTTGGCTCGATATTTTCCCACATCATCAGTACGACACAAACTACGGCTTAAGTGAGTCTATCGGTCCCGGTTGTGTTCACCTTGGTGTTGAAAATGTACACAAGGTAGGCGCTATAGGTAAAGCAGGCTACGGTTGGGAAGTTAAAATTTGCGACGAGTGCGGCAACACTGTTGAAAAAGGTGATGTTGGTGAGCTCGTTGTTAAAGGACCGGGTGTTATGCTTTGTTATTACAAGGATGAAAAAGCAACAGCCGAAGTTCTTAGGGATGGTTGGCTTTTCACAGGAGATATGGCACAGGAGGACGAGGATGGCTTTATATTCCTCGTTGACCGTAAAAAGGATGTTATTATCTCCGGTGGTGAAAATCTTTACCCTGTGCAGATTGAGGACTTTATCCGTAAGCACGAAGCAGTTAAGGATGTAGCGGTTATTGGTCTTCCTGATGCTCGTCTTGGTGAAATTGCGGCGGCTATTGTTGAAGCTAAAGAAGGCTATACACTCACAGAAGATGATATTAACGATTTCTGTTACGATTTACCAAGGTACAAAAGACCTAGGGCGGTTATTATTGCAGATGTACCGAGAAATCCGACAGGTAAAATCGAAAAACCCAAGCTTCGCAAAATGTATTGTGGTGAAAGCGTTGTTGCAAAGCAGAACGAAATTAAAAATAATTAAGAGGTAAGATATATGAAGAAGCTTTTATTAGGTAATGAAGCAGTTGCGCGCGGTCTTTATGAGGGCGGTTGCAGAGTTGCTTCAAGTTATCCGGGTACACCAAGTACAGAGGTAACAGAATTTATTTCAACATATGATGAAATCGTCAGCGAATGGGCACCAAACGAAAAGGTAGCCTGTGAGGTTGCTTTTGGTGCTTCTGTTGCAGGTGCACGTTCTATTTGTGCTATGAAGCACGTTGGTCTTAATGTTGCAGCAGACCCATTGTTTACATCAAGCTATACAGGTGTAAATGCAGGTATGGTTATTGTTGTGGCAGATGACCCAGGTATGCATTCTTCACAGAATGAGCAGGATAGCCGTCACTATGCGCAGGCATCAAAAATTATGATGCTTGAGCCTGCTGATTCTGATGAGTGTTTAAAATATTCAAAGCTTGCATATGAGCTTTCTGAGCGCTTTGATACACCTGTACTTCTCCGCCTTACTACAAGAGTTGCTCACTCAAGAAGTCTTGCTGATGTTGGTGAGAGGGTAGATAATGGTCTTAAAGCATACGAGAAAAATCCTCAGAAGTATGTTATGGTACCTGCAAATGCTAAAGTAAAGCATGTGGTAGTTGAGGACAGAATCCTTAAGCAGATTGATTTCTGCGAAACAGAAGCAGTAGCTTGCGGTCTTAACTCGGTTGAATATAACGATAAGAAAATCGGTGTGATTTCAGCGGGTATCTGCTACGAATATGCAAAGGAAGCTCTTGGTGATAAAGCATCATACCTTAAGCTTGGTTGTGTGTATCCTCTTCCTACAAAGCTTATTGAGGATTTTTGCAAGGAATGTGAAACAGTTTATGTTCTCGAAGAGCTTGATGATTACATCGAAACTCATTGTAGGAAAATTGGTGTAAATGTTATCGGTAAAGAGAAATTTACATTACAGGGCGAGTATTCACAGGGCTTGATTAAAAAAGTAATTCTTGGTGAAGAATCAGATTCACTTAAGGCAGATGTTAATGTTCCTGCAAGACCACCTGTGCTTTGTGCAGGCTGTCCTCACAGAGGTCTTTTCTATGCTCTTAAAAAGCTTAATGTTACTGTTAGCGGTGATATTGGTTGCTATACATTGGGTGCATCAAAGCCATTAGGTATGATAGATACTGTTCTTTGTATGGGCGGTAGTGTTTCAGGTCTTCACGGCAGAAATCTTGCAGATCCTGATAATGCAAAGAAGAGCGTTGCGGTTATAGGTGACTCAACATTTATTCACTCCGGTGTAACAGGTCTTATAGATATTGCGTACAACAACAGTAATTCTGTTACAATTATCCTCGATAACAGCATCACAGGTATGACAGGTCACCAGCAGAACCCAACAACAGGCTACAATATCAAGGGTGAGCCTGCAGCGGCTGTAAGCCTTGAAAAGCTTTGTGAAGCGGTAGGCATTAGCAATGTTTATGTTGTTGATCCGTATAATCTTGATGAATGCTACGAAACAATCGGTAAGGCACTTTCACTTAATGCGCCTGCTGTTGTTATTTCAAGAAGACCTTGTGCTCTTCTTAAAACAGTAAAACATAATCCACCACTTAAGGTGAATAAAGATAAATGTAAGTCCTGCAAAATGTGTATGAAAATCGGTTGCCCTGCTATCAGTATGAAGGATGGTAAGGCTGAAATTGACTTTACACAGTGCCTTGGCTGTAACGTATGCTCACAGCTTTGCAAATTCGGGGCTATAGAATAAGAAGGAGGAGCAGACAAAATGAATAAAGCTATTATGATAGTTGGTGTAGGCGGTCAGGGTACACTCCTTGCAAGCCGGATTTTAGGTAGTGCTCTTCTTTCAAAGGGCTATGATGTTAAGGTTTCAGAGGTACATGGTATGAGTCAAAGAGGCGGTTCCGTTGTTACCTATGTGAAATATGGTGAAAAGGTATATTCACCTGTTATAGGTGAAGGCGAGGCAGACCTTATTCTTGCATTTGAACAGCTTGAATCTGCAAGATGGCTTTCTTGCCTTAAGCCTGATGGTAAAATAATTGTAAATACACAGAAAATTGATCCGATGTCTGTTGTTATAGGCGATTGCGCATATCCTGAAAATGTTATTGATTCAGTAAAAGCTTCAGGTGCTTGTGTTGAGGAGCTTGATGCCCTTCCTCTTGCTGTTGAGGCAGGCTCAGCAAAAGCGGTTAACGTTGTGCTTATTGGTGCAATGGCAAAAAACACAGATATTGATAAGGAAATATGGCTTGATGCTGTTAAGGCATGTGTTCCGCCTAAATTCCTTGAACTTAATCTTAAAGCATTTGAGCTTGGTTATACAAAATAAGAGGTGTCCATAATGAAAAACGAGTATTTAAGTCCTGTTGAAGGTGCTTCTCGTGAAGAAATTCGTGAAATTCAAAGCAAGAGATTGCGTGAAACTGTAGAAAGGTGCTACAACAATGTTCCTTTCTACAAAAAGAAATTTGATGAAATCGGTCTTAAGCCGGAAGATATCAAAACAATAGATGATATTGCAAAAATTCCATTTACAGTAAAACAAGATTTGAGAGATAACTATCCTTTTGGTCTTAATGCAGTTCCTAAAAAGGATATTGTTCGTGTTCATGCATCTTCAGGAACAACAGGTAAGCAGACAGTTGTTTCATATACTAAGGGTGATATTGACCGTTGGTCCGAGTGTGCCGCCCGTGCCTTGTACGCTATAGGTACTCGTCCTGAGGATAAGGTTCATGTATCCTATGGTTACGGTCTTTTTACAGGTGGTCTTGGCTTGCATTATGGTGCAGAGTATATGGGTGCAACAGTTGTTCCTGCATCAACAGGTAACACAAAACGACAGATTGCTCTTCTTCAGGATTTTGAAAGTAATGTCATCTGCTGTACACCGTCATATGCCCTTGTTATTGCAGAAACAATGAAGGAAATGGGCATCGATCCTGAAAAGCTTCCTTTAAGAGCAGGCTTCTTCGGTGCAGAACCATGGACTGAAAGTATGCGTAAGGAGATTGAAAAAAGTCTTTCTCTCAAAGCATATGATATCTATGGACTTTCTGAAATTGCAGGGCCCGGTGTGTCATATGAGTGTTATGCGCAGAAGGGTATGCATATATGTGAAGACTATTTCTATCCTGAAATTGTTGATCCTGATACACTTGAGCCACTCCCGGAGGGTAGCTATGGTGAGCTTGTGTTTACTTGTATTGGTAAAGAAGCATTACCTCTTCTTCGTTACAGAACAAGGGATATAACCTGCCTTACATATGAAAAATGTGAATGTGGCAGAACATTAGTAAGAATGAAAAAGCCAAAGGGCAGATCTGACGATATGCTTATTATCCGCGGTGTTAATGTGTTCCCGTCACAGGTTGAGCATGTTATTCTTTCAATGGGTATGGAACCAAATTACCAGATTATTGTTGATAGGGTTAATAACCTTGATACAATGACTGTTTGTATCGAAATGGCAGAGGATCTGATTTCTGACTCTGTTAAACGAATTGAGCAGGCGGAAAAGGAGCTTTCCGCAGCAATGTTATCAACCTTAGGCGTTGGTGCAAAGGTTAAGCTTGTTGAACCTCGCTCTCTTCCTCGAACAGAAGGTAAGGCTAAACGAGTTATAGATAACAGAACATTCTAAGGAGGCAAAACTATGTCAATTAAGCAAATATCAGTCTTTGTTGAGAACAGGCACGGCAGGCTTGCAGATATTACAAGGATTCTTGCCGAAGAGAATATAGATATTCGTGCCTTGTCTATTGCTGACACAACTGACTACGGCGTTTTAAGAATGATTGTTAACGATACAGCAAAAGCGAAAGAGGTTTTTAAAGCAAATGGATTTGCTGTAACAGTAACTGAGGTTGTGGGGATAGAAGTACCTGATGTACCGGGTGGCTTCAATAATGTTGTTGAGGCGTTGTGCTCAAAAGGTATAGATATAGAGTATACATACGCATTTCTTTCGCCTAAAGAAAACACAGCTTGTGTTATAATCAGAGTAGAGGATAATTGTGCTGCCAAAGAAGCTTTAGCAGATGCAAATATTACTCTTTTAGATGAGAAAACTGCCTTTTCTAAATGAATAAAGAACATAGCACTTTCCGTTGTTACATGAACGGGAAGTGCCTTTTGTATATTATGCCAATTTCACATAATTTTGTTAATTTTTTCGTTGACAAAGTAGCACTTTTGTACTAAAATAAACTATGTAGTATTATAAGTATATCTATAATACTGTCCAGATGAAGTTTTGTTTCATTAATTTCTAATCGAAAGGGTGTTTTTTCGTGAAGCGATCAAAGTTTTTATCGATCCTTCTCGCCGCATTGATTATGCTGAGTAGTATGTCCTGTCTCTCAGTTGTATCATTCGCGGCAGAAATCGTTGACTCCGGCTACACACCTGAAACTCAGGATTCACAGAATCCTGAAGATCTTGTTATAGCATGGCAGTTATTCGATGATGGCGTACTTGAAATTTATGCGGATCCGGGTGTTCCGGGTTGGGCAAAATATGCCAACCAGATTACTACCGTTAAGGCTGCGAGCCGTGGTGAAGCATCATGTACTTTATCAACAATTCCCGGTCAGGCATTTAATGGCTACAAGAATCTCACTTCTGTGGATTTTTCAGAAGCAGCAGGTTCATTGTCAATGGTTGGTGCTCATGCCTTCGATGGTTGTACAGCTCTTACAAAGATTAGCCTTCCTAATGGTGTTATGGCTATCGGTGATTATGCTTTCTTTGGTTGTACAGATCTTACAGAAGCAAAGTTGAGCGCATCTCTTGAGAACGTTGGCAAAAACGTTTTTAAAGGATGTACAGCACTCGAAAAGGTAACAATTCCTAACGGTGCTAAAACAATTGGTTATGGTATGTTTGAGGATTGTGCTCTTCTTGCAGAGGTTGCGCTTCCTGATAGCATCACTTCAATCGGTGCTCATGCATTTGAAGGTTGTGCAGCTTTAACTGATATTGTGGTTTCCGATAGTGTTGAAACAATCGGTGATTATGCATTCTATGAAACAGGTGTAAAAACTGCATATATTGGCCACAATGTTAAAGAGGTTGGTAGTTACGTATTCGGTAGATGTCCGTCTCTTGAAGAGGTTACATTCAGCTCAGCTATTGAAGTAATCGGTGAATGGATGTTCTACAATTGTACATCACTTAAAACAATTGTTGACTTTCCTGAAAGTGTAGAGAAAATCGGTGCTCATGCATTCGAGGGTTGTTCTGCATTAACAGCTGTTGTTATTCCTAACACAGTTACAGAAATCGGTGCTTCTGCATTTGCTGGTTGCGCAGGTCTTGCAGACGTTACTCTCAGCAAAGCTCTCACTAAGATAGGCGACAATGCGTTTAACGGCACGGCTATTACAGCTATTTCCATTCCTTATGGTGTAAACAGTATCGGTATGGGTGCATTTGCCGGCTGTTCTGCACTTAATGCAATTGAAGTGGAAAAAGCAAATTCAACATTCAAAGCTGTAGACGGCATTCTTTATACAGCAGATATGTTTGTTCTTGTTCTTTGTCCTGCAGGCAAAACAGGTGATATCGTAGTACCTGATAGCGTTACATCAATCGGTGCAAACGCATTTGCAGGTTGCACAGGCATCAAGAATGTTACAATCTCCAAGAATGTTTTAGAGATTGATAATAATGCTTTCAACAGCTGTTCAGATGATCTTGTTATCAAAACAACTTGTGATGCATATGCAGCTAAGTATGCAAAAACACATAATATTGATGCAGATATTACACACATTGATAAAACTGAATGGGTAGAAGTAGTTCCACCTTCATGTGAAACTGCAGGTACTAAGGAACAGAGATGCGCATCATGTGGATTTGTGCTCGGTTCAGATATCATTAATCCAACAGGTCATAGTTACGATGCAGGTGTTATTACAGTTAACCCTGATTGTGAAAATGATGGTGTAATGACATATACATGTTTGCATGATGGTTGTGGCGAATCATATACAAAGCCGATCGTTGCTTGGGGTCACAATATGGATAACGGCACAGTTATTGTAGAGCCAACTTGCGATACCGATGGTGTAAAGAGATTCCGTTGTCAGAACCCAGGTTGTGTTAAGTATGAAGATATTACTCTTCCTGCAACAGGCCATAAGTTTGATAACGGCACAGTTACACTTGAGCCAACTTGCGAAACAACAGGTAAAAAGGTATTTAAGTGTACAGATGAAGATTGTAACTATTCATATGAAGAAGTTCTTTCTGCAAAGGGTCACGACCTTGACCTTGGTACAGAGGTTCTCGCTCCAACATGTGAATCAAATGGTTCACTTCTTATTAAATGCAAGAATTGTACACATACAGAAACAACATCTATCCCTGCAACAGGTCACGATTATGATAAAGGCGTAATCACAAAACACCCAACAATAAAAGAAGATGGTGAAATTACCTATACATGTGAGAACGAATGGTGTGATGAGGACCATCCGGGTCATACATATATAGTATATATTCCGAACACAGCATTTGATGGTATGTTGTTTGCAAACGAAGATGCTTATGCTGATGAAAAAGGTGTTATTCAGAACCTCACATGGTTTATCACAGATGAGGATGCTGATACCTTCTATGAGCTTTATGTTCTTGCAGACGACACAACAGAGGAATGGGTTGCGTACAGAAGCAATGTTGAAACTGTAACATTTACAGATGAGGTTACAACAGTAGAAAATAGTTCATTTGCTTATGCACCAAACCTTAAAGAAGCAAACATTCTTCTTAACCTTGGTACAATTGAAGCATATGCTTTCCAGCAGTGTCCAAAGCTTGAAACAGTAATAACCGGCTCAATAGCAACTATGGAAGATTATGCATTCTACAAATGTCCTAATCTTACATACGCTGACATCTACGGTGGTTTAGAAACTGTAGGCAAGAATGTATTTAAGGGCTGTACAGAGCTTGAAACTGTTGTTTTAATGAACGGCTCATTGAACATCGGTGAAGGTATGTTTGAAGATTGTACATCACTTAAAACAATTGAGCTTCCAGATAGCTTGGTTTCAATCGGTGCATTAGCATTCGATGACTGTCTCAAACTTTCAGATATTTATGTTCCTGACAGTGTTACAAAAGTTGGCAGATATGCATTCCACAACTGTGCAGCTGCTAAAACAGCATATATCGGTCATAATGCAGAAGATATTGGTGAGTATGCATTCTATGGTTGTTCTTCATTAGAGAGTGTTGAAATTGCTTGTGCAATGCGCATTTTCTCTGAAGGTATGTTTATGGATTGTAAGGCGCTTTCTTCAATCGAAATCGAGGAAGGTGTTGAGGAAATCAAAAAGAACGCCTTCAAGGGCTGTTCAGCTATAACAGATTTTAATCTTCCTGTATCTCTCAAAATAATTGGTGACTCAGCATTTGATGGTACAGCAATTACAAAAATTGATATTCCGGCAGATGTAGAATCCATTGAAAAAGGTGTCTTCACAAACTGTAGTAATCTTACAGCAGTTAATGTTGATGCAAAGAATGACAACTACTTCAGCGTAGATGGTGTTCTTTATAGTTCTGATCTTGGTTCGCTTATGCTTTGCCCAGCAGCTAAGACAGGTGAGATAGAAGTTTGGAAAACAACAGCAGTTATTTCAGAAGATGCATTTATAGGCTGTAAGGGTATTACCAAGCTTATAATCCCAAGAAGCGTAACAACAATAGCACATAATACATTTAATGGTTGCGCAACAGGTCTTGTTATTAAAGCTGATTGTGATTCAATAGCAATTAAGTTTGCAACAGATCGCGGTATTGCAACAGAGATTGTTCACGTTGGTGTAGAAAAATGGGTTGAAACACTCGCTCCTACATGTATAGAAGAAGGTTCAAAAGAACGCGTATGTTCAGCTTGCAACTATGTTTACGAGACCGTTATTCTTCCTGCAATTGAGCACGAATATGACAATGGTGTTGTAACAAAGGCTCCAACTTGTGATAAAACAGGTACAATGACCTACACATGTACAAGAGAAGGTTGTGCTGATTCTTATACAGAGGTTATCCCTGCAATGGGTCATAAACTTGATAAGGGTGTCGCAACAATACCTGCAACTTGCGATGAACCGGGTGAATTGACATACACATGTCAGAATGGTTGTGGTTATACAGAAACAAAACCTGTTGATGCAATAGGTCACAAGCTCGATAAAGGTACTGTAACAAAGGCTCCGACTTGTGATACAAAGGGTGTTCTTACATACAAGTGTCTCAACAGTGGATGCGATTACACTAAGACAGAGGCTATTGCAGCTATCGGTCATAAATACGATGCAGGTGTAATTACCAAACATCCAACATTAGATAGCGATGGTGTGAAGACATTTACTTGTCAGAACACCGGTTGTGGTCATACATATACAAATAGTATTCCTAACGTTGCATTTGCTGATATTCTTGCAATCAACGATGGTGCATACGCTAACGAAAGCAACAAAATCAAAAACATTACATGGTACATTACAAAAGCCGGTGTACTTTACGTATGTGTTGATGGTACAGAGGCTGAATGGGCTGATTATAAATCATCCATTAAATCAGCAGTAATTCAAAAGACTGTTAAGACAGTTGGTAAGAATGCATTCCTTAACTGCAAAACACTTAAGTCAATTACACTTGATGAAGGTGTTGAAGTAATCGGGAAGAATGCATTTAAGGGTTGCTCAGGTCTTACAAAGATAACTCTTCCTGAAACACTTAATAAAATTGGTGACTCTGCATTTGACGGAACATCTCTTGCTACAATTTATATTCCTGCAGATGTAGAAACAATCGAAAAGGGTGCATTTACAAACTGTAACAAGCTTACAGATATTAATGTTGATAATAAGAACGACAACTACTTCAGCGTAGATGGTGTTCTTTATGACATTGATCTTAAGGCTCTTGTTCTTTGCCCTGCCGGTAAGAAGGGTGCAGTTAAAGTTTGGAAGGGTGCAACAGCTATCTCAGCTGACGCATTCATTGGCTGTAAAGGTGTTACTAAGGTTACAATTCCTACATCTGTAACATCAATTGGTTCCAACGCATTCAACAACTGCTCATCAAATCTCATCATCAAGGGTGATTGCGATTCAACAGCTATCAGATATGCAAAGAATCGTAGTATAAAAACCGAAATTACACACGTAGGTTCAAAGGTTTGGAAAACAACTCTTGAAGCTAACTGCGTTTCAGCAGGTAAGCGTAAGCTTGTATGTTCAGCTTGTAATGTTACATACAAAACAGAAAAAGTTGCTGCATTAGGTCATAAGTATGATACAGGTGTTGATACAAAACCTGCAAAATGTGGTGTAGCCGGTGTTCGTACATACACATGTTTGCGTCAGGATTGCGGTCATTCATACACAAAATCTATTGCAAAATTATCACATAAGTACGATGCAGGTGTTGTTATAAAGGCTGCAACTTGCGATAAAACAGGTACTATAAAGTACACTTGTCAGCAGCCAGGTTGCGGAAAAACATACACAGAAACAATTAAAAAGTTAACTCATAAATATGACTCAGGTGTAGTTACAAAGGCTGCAACTTGTGAAAAGGCTGGTGTTCGTACATTTACATGTACAAACGAAGGCTGCGGTCATTCATATACAAAAGAAATTAAGGCAACCGGACATAACTACAAATCTAAAGTTGTTAAAAAGGCAACCTGTCTTGCTAAGGGTAAGGTTAAATATACTTGTGAAAACTGTGGTGATAGTTATTCAAAGGCAACAACAGGTAAGCATAGCCTTTATTCTTCAAAGGTAAGAATTGAGCCAACCTGCACAAAGGCCGGTCAGGAAGGCAAGATGTGTGCTGTATGTAAGAAATTCATAGGTACTGTTAAAACACTTCCTGCAACAGGACACAAATATAAGAACGGTGTGTGTAGCTGTGGTGCAAAGAAATCTTCATCTACACAAAAGCCTTCAGGTAATACAGTAGTTACTCCTGAATCAAAACCAGGTTCTTCAACAACTCAGAACCCAACAACAACAGTTACTAAAAAGCTTCCTGCAACACCAAAGCTTCTTACAATAACAAATGAAGCAAAGGGTGTTAAGATCACATGGAAGGCTGTTGACGGCGCAACAGGCTACAGAGTATATCGTAAAAAAGCAGGTGCTACTAAGTGGACTTATTTAACTAATGTTAAAGAAACCTCTTATGTTGATGCAAAGGCAACAACAGGCACAAAGTGGGTATACACTGTAAGAGCTGTGAATTCTAAGGGTTATAGTGAATGTCAGAGCGGACTTTCAATCAAGAGAGTTGTAGCACCTCATTTAACAAGCATTGCTAATGAACCAAATGGCATTAAGCTTACATGGAATGCAGTTAAGGGTGCAACAAGCTACAGAGTATATCGTCGCGGCGCCGGTCAGTCATGGACTTATATCAAGACAGTAAAGACCACAAACTATTTTGATAAATCTATCAAGAATAATTCAGGTACTTACTACAGATATACAGTTAAGGCTGTTGTAGATGGTGTGTATGGTGCATGCGAAGAAGGACTTTTAATTAAGTTTATTGCAACCCCTCATTTAACAGGTGTTTCAAATGTTGCAAATGGTGTAAAGGTTAACTGGAATGCAGTTAAGGGTGCTAACGGATACAGAGTATACCGCCGAAGCGCAGGTAACTCATGGGTATACATTGGCACAACTTATGCAACAACTTATGTAGACACAGCTGTAATGAACAAACATGGTTATTACAGGTATACTGTAAAGGCAGTAAATGGTAGTTACAGTGGCTGTGAAGAAGGCTTACTTATTAAGCGCTAAACTCAAAAATAAATTGGGCTACTCCTTCAGGAGTAGCCTCTTTTATATTATCAACAGCAATAGTCTCTCATATAATATATTGGTGATGCTATGGTCAGAATGTTTTTTAAGCCTGTATTAAGACGATATCCGCCAATGAAAGCAAAGCGTTTTTTTTCAAAAAATCGTAGACAGACATATATTTTCAGAATTATCGCAGGATTTATGGTTTTCTGTATTATATCAGTTTTATGTGACATGCGATTAAGACCAATTATTCAGACTGTTGGCGGTAATGCATTAAAAAATACGCTTTCAAATGTTTTAGATGGTACTGTTAATAAAATGGTTGATGAGCTTGGTGTGCAATATGGAGAGATGGTAAATATTGAACGGAATAAGGATGATGAAATTGTTGCAATAACACTTAACACAACCTGTATAAATGGTTATAAAACAGAAATTTCTGATGGTTGCTCAGACCGACTTTCGGATTTTACTGAAACATATGTGCCGGTGCCTGTTGGAGCAATATTAGGTTTTTCTTTTTTGAACGGTAGAAATGGATGCATAGATGTGCCTGCCACCATATATGGTTTTGCAGTTACCGATGTTGTTTCAAAATTTGAAAGTGCAGGGATTAACCAGACAAGACATACAATTTATCTTAACGTTGAAGCCTCTGCTCATGCATACATAGGGTTATCCCACTTGAACGAAAGTGTTGACGAAACAATAATTCTGGTGGAAACCATAATTGTAGGCGAGGTGCCTAACAGCTACTACACTATTTCAAAACAGGGAAAAATACAATAGAAATTAAATCCTTTGAAATTTAAAGAAGAGGCAACTTACACAATGTGTTGCCTCTTCTTTTTACTTGGATATTCAACCTCGTGTAGTAAGCAGTTAACGGCAAATAGGTTGGGAATTGCCATTAAAGCATTACAAATATCGGCTATCTCCCAAACAATTTTAGGAGAATTAAGACTGCCTGCAAATACAAGAATACAGTACCATACTTTATAAAGATTAGCATATTTTTCACCAAACAGGTGTTGGAAGCTTTTTTCGCCATAAAAAGAGCAACCTGTTAAAGATGTAAATGCAAAAATTGCCGTAAGTATACTTATTCCGTTTTTACCAATTGAGCCAATAGTTGAATAAGCGGAAACAGATAATTGCGCACCGTATAGCTTGTTATCAAAAATATCGGTGCTTACAAGCATAACAAGAGAAGTTAGCCCACACATAAGTATAGTGTCAATAAAGACCTCTAACATAGCGGAAACACCCTGTGTTCCACCATCTGTATTTTGTGCCTGAGCATGAAGTAGTGTAGATGAGCCGAGACCTGCCTCGTTTGAAAAAACACCACGAGAGACACCATATCTTATAGCTTTATACATACCAAAACCATTTAATGCCCGAATAGAAAAAGCTTCAAGGAAAATTAATTCTATTGTGGGTAAAATGTTATGACGGAATTTAAATAGCACACAAAAGCTTACAATAAAATAAAATATTACGGCAACGGGGATAATGATTGTTTGAAATTTCGAAAGACCTTTAATACCGCTTTTTATAATAATGAATGCAATCATGCTTATTACTATAGCTGTATATATTTTAGGGATATTAAAATTAACCTTTAAAACCTCGCTTAAAGAATTACTTTGTGCCATGTTTCCCATTCCCATAACAGACATAAGGCATAAAACAGCGTAGATTTTTGATAAACCTTTTATTTTCAAACCGTTTTCAATATAAGAGAATGAACCTATAGAATTTTTTTTGTGTTTGTATTTTTCTGTGTATTTTGTTCCAAGAAAATTTTCTGCGTATGCGGTCATCATAGAAAAGCAGGCAGAAAATATCATCCAGAATACGCTTCCCGGTCCGCCGGAATAAAGTGCCGTTGCCACACCTACAATATTTCCGGTACCTATACAAGCTCCAAGTACAGAGCAAAATGCAGAAAATTGAGATATTCCTGTGTTGCTGTTTTTACTGAATATGGATTTTAAGAAAATTCTTAATGATGTATTAAAGCCTCGTATTTGAAAAAATCGGCTTTTAACAGATATTCTAAGACCTGTAAATATAAAGAATATAAGCATAGGTGCTCCCCACACCACACCATTCAAGGCGTATAAAAATCTCGACAAAATTTATTCTCCGTTCTTTACAATTATGAAAAAAAGACTATAATTATAAATAATATATTTTAATTAAAAGAAAGATATGAGTAAATGATTCAAGATTTAACAGTAGGTAAAAGTAGTAAGATTTTGTTGAAGTTCACATTGCCTATGTTTGTAAGTATGATTTTTCAGCAGTTTTACAATATTGCAGATACATTGATCGCAGGGCGCTTTGCAGGGGAAAATGCTTTAGCAGCGGTAGGTGCATCATATCCTATAACAAACATTTTTAATGCTATTGCTTTTGGATGTAACATTGGTTGTAGTGTTGTGATTTCTCAGTATTTCGGTGCGAAGAAACATGGAAAAGTAAAAACAGCCGCATCAACATCACTTATATCTTGCGTGGCCTTAGGTAGTGTTGTAACGGTTGTTGGCATACTGTTAACACCATTTTTGATGAAGGCAGTTGATACACCTGAAAATATTTTTTTTGATTCATCATTGTATTTGTCAATTTACATAGGCGGATTTGTTTTTTTGTTCCTGTATAATATTTCAAACGGTATTTTTACATCTATGGGTGATTCGAAAACACCGCTATATTTTTTGATATTTTCATCTGTTTTTAATGTTGTCTTAGATTACATTGCGGTTGTTTATCTGAAAATGGGTGTTTCAGGTGTTGCATGGGCAACATTTATTGCTCAGGGCGTTGCGGGAATATTATCGTTTATAACCCTTTTAAAACGGTTGAAAAAACTACCAACAGATGGAAAATCTGAAAAATTTTCAATTTATATACTAAAAAAGATTTGTCGTATATCTATTCCAAGTATACTTCAGCAAAGCTTTGTTTCTGTTGGCAATGTGTTTATACAAAAGCTTATAAACGGCTTCGGTTCTTCTGTAATTGCAGGCTTCTCCGCATCAATGAAGCTTAATACATTTACAATAAATGCGCTGTATACCTTCGGTAATGGTGTATCGGGCTTTACAGCACAGAATGTGGGCGCAAAGAAGATTAGCAGAATAAAAGAGGGTATGAAATACGGCTCATATATGTCAATTGCCACAGGTGTCGTTTTCGCAGTTGCGTACTTTTTCTTTAATGAAAATTTAATGCTCTTATTTATGGATAACGGCAACAATGCAGAGGCTGTACAATCGGGTGCAGAATTTTTAAAAATCGTATCACCATTTTATTGCTTTATTGGTATAAAGCTTGTTGGGGATGGTGTTTTAAGAGGTACAGGCTCTATGAAGCTTTTTATGGTAGCAACCTTTACCGACCTGATTTTAAGAGTTATTCTTGCATATGTTTTATCACCATTTATGGGCTACTGTGGAATATGGGTATCCTGGCCTATTGGTTGGACAGTTGCTACAGTGCTCTCAATAATTTTCTATTTAAAAACAATAAAAAAACAAGTCATTTAAGTTTCGAAACTTGAATGACTTGTTCTGATTTTAGTTCTGTTTGCGGACTATTCTGTATTCATCATCTGCTCTGAAGTAGGGGCAAGCATCGTTTGAAGATGTTAAGAATTTAAGATATTCATCCTCATCAAGCTCAATATCACAAAAATATTCCTCAAGGTCTTCGTCGTAGCGATAATTTTCGCACATATCACACATAGCCATAGTTTTACCTCACTTGTGGTACTTGCCATTATTGTTTATTTGAAATGCTCTGTATATCTGTTCAAGAAGCATAACCCTCATAAGCTGGTGGGGAAATGTCATCGGAGAAAATGAAAGCTTATTGTCAGCAATCGCTTTTATTTCAGGTGAAAGACCAAAGGAGCTTCCGATGATAAATGTAATATTGCTTTTACCATTCAAAGCCGCATCATTTATTGCTTTTGCAAAGGCTTCACTTGACTTTTCTTTCCCTTCAATGCAAAGGGCAAATGTAAAACTTCCGTTAGGGATTTTTTTTCTGATTTCTTCTGCTTCCTTTGATAATGCAGAGGTGATTTCAGTCTGTGGCGGATTATCTGATAGCCTTACAGGGTTAAGCTCAATAATATCAAGCTTGCCATAAGCAGATAATCTTTTCGCATATTCGTCAACAGCTTCTCTTAAGTATTTTTCTTTTAATTTGCCTAAACAAATAATTGTAATATTCATTATTGTAATCCTAAAAATGGCGCAGGGTCTAAACGCATACCATTTACTCTTACTTCAAAATGAAGGTGAGCACCGAAGGAGTAACCGGTGTTACCAACTCTGCCGATTGTCTGACCTTTCTGAACAACATCGCCGGGGTTAACCATAATGGAGTTCTCAAGCATATGTGCATAAAGTGTTTCAACACCATTACCGTGGTTGATTACAACATAATAACCATAACCACCCGTGTTCCATCCGGCTTCTGTAACTGTACCTGTTGCACCCGCAACTACAAGCTTGCCTGAGGCAGCGGGACCCGAAATATCAATACCTTTGTGGTAACCAAGGCTTCTGCTACCATATGGAGAGGTAACCTTGTAAAGCTCAACAACAGGCCAACAGAACATACCGGTTGTCTGAATAACAGTATATGAGCCCATCGAAAGGCTATTTGCTCTTATGCCTCTTTCAACAATCTGTGTAACAGGTTGCTGAATAGGATAACTCATAAGCTCTTCGGAATATACCTTTTGATTATCAATGTATGTTACAAGTTTTATATTGTACTCTTTTCCGTTTGCACCTGCACGCCTTATTCTGCTGTCTCCCATAAAGAGCTTGTTAGTCTGAACCTCAACTGTTTCAAAAGCTGTATCTGAATAGCTTTTTTCGCACTGAGCATAAAGTATGGTAAGTTTTTTATTAAGAACAGATTGTAATTCAGCAATTGTTAGTAACTTTTCGCTATCTGCAGGGTAGATGCTTTTAATTAATTTAACACCTTGCGAAAAAGAAACTGTTGAATCCGGATAAAGTTTTTTTGCAAGATTATAAATATTATTTATACCATCACGTGCTTTTTGAGGGTTTTCTACAGCACCAATAAATTCATCGTCAATATAAACCTCGTACGCAGTAATCATATCTTTGCCGAGATTTTTAACAATAAGGTCGCTTATGGTAGTTGCTGTTTTTAAATTGTAGGATTGTGTTTTCGCAGGGAAATCAGTTATTTGTGAAAAATCCTCAGAGCCTAATACTTTAAGTGCATATGCTTTTGCAATATCAGCCTCTGTCTGGCTATTAGTGTATCCTATAACGTCGTCACCGATTTTTATGCAAACGGCATCTACTCTGTTACTGTTAGAAATAGCAGTGTAACCGGTACCTATAACAACACCTGCAATAAGAAGAGCGATAACAGCTCTTTTAAAGAAAATCTTTGCAGAAGAAAAAGAGGATTTATTAAATTTGAAAACATTTTTAACGATTTTTGCAATTCGTTTAAATAAAGCAATAGCGTAATTTTTAGGTAGATTACCAATTTCGGCTATGCTATCGTAAAGTTTATCAAATAAATTCATTGTTTCTCGCCTTTATAAAAATATATAAATAAATATATCATATATATTAATAATTCACAAGATATAAATCGTTAATAAATTTTAAAATATATCAAAAATGTAACAACTATTGTTTATTTTCGGAAAATGTGTTATTATATCTCTATATGTGTGGATTTGTGTTCTTTTTAGGGAGGTGACATGCGGTGAATACTCAGGAATACTACAGAACATATGCGAAGATTTCTATTGATGCAATCGAAAATAATCTTAATCAACTTAAGTCAAAACTGAATGCGGGTGTACTGACTCTTGCAATTGTAAAAGCAGATGCTTATGGCCATGGTGCAGTAGGTGTAAGTAAGGCAATTCAGGAAAAGGTAGATTATTTCGGTATTGCAGAGCTTATGGAGGCAGTTGAGCTTCGTGAAGCAGGGGTAGAAAAGCCTATTCTTGTTCTTTCCTATACATCACCGTATTTGTACGAAACTCTCATAAAAAATGAACTAACACAAACGATTTTTAATTATGACGATGCTGTTGAATTGTCAAAAGCGGCGGTCAGGTTAAATAAAATTGCCCGTGTTCACATTGCTGTGGATACAGGTATGTCTCGTATCGGTTTTTTCTGTAATGCGGAAAGCGTGGAAATAGTAAAGCGAATAAACGATTTGCCGAACCTTTATATTGAAGGAATATTCAGCCACTATGCTTGTGCTGATTGTGAAGACAGATCAACAACCCAAAGGCAAACACAAATATTCAAGGATTTTATAAAAGCCTTAGAGGATAGAGGAATGTACATCCCCATCAAACACCTTTCTAACAGTGCAGGTATTCTTACTTGCGATGAGCAGTTTGATATGGTGCGTATGGGAATCGTTCTGTATGGGCTTTATCCCGATACTTTTGTTGACGATGGTAGTATTTCCTTGCAACCTGCAATGAAAATTGTCAGCCACGTAATACACGTAAAGGAAGTTCCTGAGGGTAGTGGCGTAAGTTATGGGCACACATATTTTACTAAAGGTAAAACAAGAATTGCTACTGTGTGCATAGGCTATGCCGATGGTTTTTCCCGAACCCTTTCGAATATGGGCAGAGTATTAATAAACGGCAATTTTGCAAAAATAATTGGCAGGGTTTGTATGGATCAGCTTATGGTAGATGTAACCGATCTTCCCGATGTTAAGGTTGGTGACGAGGTTACAATTCTCGGTAAAGATGGCGAAAACGAAATAACTGCAGAAGAGATTGCAAAGTTAACTGATACAATTAATTACGAGGTAATATGCCAATTTCAGAAGCGTGTAACAATTCTTCAATATAAAAATGGCGAAAGAGTGTATAGGGTATGAAAAATCGGGATATTAATATAAGAGACCCCTATGTTCTTGTGCATGAGGGTAAATACTATATGTACGGAACAAGAGCCAGAAATTTTGGCTGTAAAACAGGTGGCTTTGATGTTTATATAGGCACCGATTTAGAGAATTGGTCTGAGCCCAAGCAAGTTTTTGATTCGAAAAAGCACGGCTTAAATAGCCAGGTTAACTGGGCACCTGAGGTTCATGTGGTTGATGGTAGCTTTTATATGTTTGCTACCTTTACAAAACCGGAGGGTCTGCGTGGAACTTACATATTAAAAAGTGATACACCCGATGGAGAGTTTTTACCGCATAGTAAGGGCTCAATAACGCCGGATGGTTGGGAGTGCCTTGATGGTACACTTCACCGCGAAGACGGTAAGCTTTACTGCGTTTTCTGCCACGAGCATACACAAATATTAAATGGTACAATATGTTATGTGCAATTGAATGAAGATTTGACAGAGGCAATAACAGAGCCTATAGAGCTTTTCGATGCGGGTTCGTATCTTAAGCGCGAGGCAAACGAAAGCTGTCATAATGTTACTGATGGTCCATTCTTTTACAGAATGGAAAACGGTAGACTTTTAATGATATGGTCAACCTCTACGGGTAAATATGTGCAATGCATAGCCACATCAGATAACGGCTCTGTAACAGGTAAATGGAGCCATCTGAAGCCACTTTTTGAAGAAGATGGTGGACATGGAATGATATTTAAGGATTTGAACAATAAGCTCAGATTAACGCTCCATTGTCCGAACAATACGGAATTCGAAAAACCTGTGTTTTATAATTTAAAAGAAACAAAAGATACACTTGTCATAGAGTGATTAACTCTATAGTAAAACAAGAGTTACGGAGGCAATACCGTGAATAAATTTTCAGGCTTTATTAAAAGCTATAAAGATGTTTTTTTGCTTGATGTAAAAGAGCATATAGAAAACTTTCCTCAAATATTCAAGTTATCAATTGCCGACCTGAAAAAGACCTATACAGGTGCGGCACTGGGCTGGGCATGGGCAATTATCAAACCAATTGTAAACATTTTCGTTTATTGGTTTGCCATTGCTGTTGGCCTGCGTCAGGGTGGTGATGTAAATGGATATCCGTACATATTGTGGCTTATCTGTGGCATCATTCCATGGTTTTTTATGAGCGATGCAATAACAGGTGGTACTGAATGTATCAGAAAATATAGCTACCTTGTTACAAAAATGAAATACCCTGTTTCAACAATACCTACTCATACAAATTTATCAAAAATGTTTATTCATATCATAATTACACTTGTTGTTATCATGATATTCTGGTTTTCCGGCTATCCGCCAACAGTATACCTTTTGCAATTACCATTGTATACAATTTTTATGTTTTTTTTCTTTAATGCATGGGCACTGTTTGCAGGCCTTGTTTCTGCAATGAGCAGGGACTTTTCCAACCTTGTAAAATCTTTTAATGTTGCGGTGTTCTGGTTGTCAGGTATTCTTTGGAATATTGAAAATGTTGCAGATTCTCCCGTGCTTTACGGACTTATGATGATGAATCCGGTTACATTTTTGTGCTATGGCTACAGAAATTGTTTTGTAAACCATACATGGTTTTTTGAAAAACCAACAAGCTTATGGTATTTCTTAGGTTGGTATGTATTTATGGTTGTGCTTTCACTCTGGGCACATAAAAAGCTTCGTAAGGAAATTCCGGATGTATTGTAATGGCTGTGGTTTTGCAGAGCGATAAAAGCATTATAAACTGAAATATCAGGGGTACTCGTAATGAGAGATGTTGTTATAAAATTTGAGAATGTCAGCAAGGTTTATAAGCTTTATTCAAGCACGCGTAAACGTTTGTTGGGCATATTTATAAAAAAAATAGGCTATAAAAAGAAAAGAGCAGTAGATGGTGTAAGCTTCGAAATCGAAAGAGGCGAGTCAGTAGCGCTTTTCGGTAAAAATGGTGCAGGTAAATCAACTATATTAAAAATGATTACAGGTGTTGCTTTTCCTACCGAGGGAGAAATTGTTGTAAATGGCAGAGTTAGCGCTTTGCTTGAACTTACAAGTGGCTTTGACCAGGAATTTACCGGTAGGCAAAATATATATCTTAAAGGCCATATTTTAGGCTTGAAGGACGCTGAAATAAAAACACTTGAAGATACTATAGTTGAGTTTTCAGAACTTAATGATTACATAGATCAGCCTGTAAGAACATATTCAAGCGGTATGAAGGCAAGGCTTGGTTTTGCAATTAATGTTAACATAAAACCCGAGATACTTATTGTTGATGAGGCTTTAAGTGTTGGTGATGCTGCATTTAAAAATAAATGTCAGAAAAAAGTAAATGAGCTTATTCACAATGAACATGTAACATTGCTTTTTGTAACCCATCAGGCTGCAGTTGCAAAAGAATTTTGTGAACGCGGTATTGTTATGAAGGATGGTAAGATTATATTTGATGGCCTTGTTGGAGAGGCTGCCGAGTTCTATAAGAAAATGTGATATAAAAGGAAATCCTGTTGCTCTGAAACGCAACAGGATTTCTTGCATTTAATTTAGTTTATTTTGTTTCGATAATTGCATAAATAGGGTAGTGGTCTGAAACAAATCTACCATCAATGCCCTCTGTCATTACTACGTATTTAAGGGCTTTAAAGTCCTTGTTAATCATAACATAGTCAATAACATCTTTTTCGTGTTCTTCGGGCTTTGTATCGTGATATGTACAGTAATTCATTGTATCAGGAGCAAGCTTTTTAGCATCATCAAAGTAGTTGGAGTTAACAAATTGATTGTAGTTTTCTGTGCCTTCTACAACGTTCATATCAGCGGTAAAAACAACAGGTATATCAGTAAAGGTTTTTGCGTGCTCGATAATCATCTCAACGCTGTTTCTTCTTGCCTCTTCACCCTTGTGGTCAAAGTGAGTGTTGATGTGAACATAATCCTCACCGGTTTCCTTGTTTTTTAACTGTACCCAAGAGCAGATTCGTCTGCAAGCGGCATCCCAACCAAAGGAAGGCTTGTCCGGTGTTTCTGATAACCAGAAATTATCGCAACTGATAACCTCGTATTTATCTTTAAGATAAAATACAGGAGAGTATTCACCTTCGTTTGCGCCATCGTCACGGCCAACACCAACGTATGCATATTTGTGACCGATATTTTCCTTAAGCGCTGCCATCCATCCGGGTGTAGCTTCCTGTATACCTACTGAGTCTGCATTACTTTCAAGAATTGTCTGACAAACAATTCCGATTCTGTCTTCCCATGAATCGTCGCCCACATTTGCGCAACGGATATTGAATGACATTATTTTCATCGAAAATCACCTTATTTTTTAACAAATTTTATATCAGCATAAACTGGGTAGTGGTCGGATACAAAACGACCATCAATTCCTTCAGTAACAACCTTGTATGAAATTGCTGTAAAGCCATCATTTATCATAACATAGTCAATTACATCATCCTTGTGTTTGTTTGGCTTGGTATCGTGGTATGTACAACAATCCATTGTATCAGGAGCAAGGTGCTTTGTATCGTAGAAATACCCGGATTCTGTAAATTGCTTGTAGTTTGTTGAACCTTCTTTTACATTCATATCTGCAGTGAAAACAACAGGGATATTACCAAAGGTTTTTGCCTTTTCTAATATTAAGGATACACTATTTTTTCTTGCAATAGTACCGGTATGGTCAAAATGAGAGTTCATATGTACATATTCCTTACCGGTCTTTTTATTTTTCAAGCGGACCCAGGTGCATATTCTTTTGCAAGCGGCATCCCAACCCATTGAAGGCTTTTCCGGAGTTTCGGAAAGCCAGAAGGTACCGGAGTTTATAACTTTATATTTATCCTTGAGGTAGAATATTGCTGAATATTCACCTTGGTTTTTACCATCATCTCTGCCTACACCAACATATGCATACTTATCTGAAACAGTGGTGTTGAGTGTTTCCATCCATTCAGGTGTTGCCTCTTGTACACCGATAGAATCAGCGTCACTTTCAAGAATGGTTTGTGAAACGATTCCTATTCTGTCCTGCCATGTGTCTTTACCTACATTCAGACAGCGTATATTAAAAGACATAGCGCGAATATTTCCGCTCTCTTTTTGCTCGAAACCTTGTTGAACAACTGTGGACTCAGGTATGCTTTGAATATATCCTGCAAGAGAGCCTAACATAGTTAAGAACGACATAATAATGCTTGTAATTGTTTTCATAAGTGCAGGTGACATAAAATACTCCTTTATAATTATTTTAAAATTCAATCATCTTTTTTGCCGATATCAATATCAATACCATCACCGATTGATATTGATGTGTTGAAATCGCCTATATTGAGATCAAAATCGAATTTCTTTTTGAATTCCAAATCCGCATATACGGGGAAATGGTCAGAAACAAAGTATTCACTTGGGCTTTCTGTTACTACACCATAGTTTATCGCTTTAAAGCCTTCATTTGCAAAGCAGTAGTCAATAACCCAGCCTGCATGCTCCTCAGGGAATCTGTCGTGATATGTAATGTATTCCTGAACATTTTTTGCAGTATATTTTGTGTCTTTGAAAATAGAAGCTTCTGCAATTTCCTTGTAGTTGAAGGAGCCTTCTTTAACATTCATATCTGCAGTAAATACAGCCGGAATATCCTCATATTCTTCAGATTTTTCAATTATCATTTTCAAACTGTTAGAACGGGCATCTTCGCCTTTGTGATCAAAGTGGGAGTTCATATGTATATATTTTTTGCCTGTATCCTTGTTTTCAAGAACTACCCATGTGCAAATTCTGTTAAAGGCGGCATCCCAACCCTTTGATATTTCATCCGGTGTTTCAGAAAGCCAAAATGTACCGCTGTCAACAACACTGTATTTATCCTTAAGATAGAAAATAGCGGAATATTCACCCTTGTTACCACCATTACGGCCTTCACCAACGTAAGCGTATTTATCGCCTAATTCAGTGTTGAGAGTTTCCATCCATTGTGGTGTTGCTTCCTGTACACCTAATGAGTCAGGCATACCATTCAAAATTGTTGCAACAACATCATTTGTTCTTGCTTTTTGTCCGCGTAAGCCAACATTTGTGCAACGGATATTAAAGCTCATAACTCTTATAGCCTTTTCGGGTTTTTCCATAAATCCGTAAAGCTTGTCCGCAGGCACAGAGCCTTGTTTGGTATTAGGTATAATAGTTGCCGCTAAGGTTATACCGATTGCAACAACTAATATCACGCTGATAGCGATAATGATTTTTTTCTTTTTACTCATATAAATCACCTCATATAATATAATACTTATAATGTTGCAAAGAGCCAACTTTTGTCTTTAAAAAAACAAAAAGCCGATACAGATTGCACAAGTACAGTAAAAACGGACAATAGAAAAAAGACACCCCCTATGGTAGAATGATATAATCCCACTAAAGTAGTCTTGAAACTTTTTGTTTTTTCAATGTTTGTATGATTGCACAATTTTGATGTGTTGCTTTTGTGCATTGTTGCGAGTGATTTGGAGGGGTTAATACTAATGAAATATGCATAAAAATAAGCCACCTGATTTCAGGTGGCTTAAATGATTTTGTTTAGTTGTACTGTTTACCAAATTTTCTCTGGAAGAACTTAATAATTTCAACAATCGGAATAATGAGGAATGAAAGACCGAGAGAAATAAGGTAAGCAGTTGCATCGAGGTGAGCGAAACCAAAGAGGTTTGAAAGGAAGTCAACCTCAACAACAGCAGTTGTAAGAAGGAATGAACCAATCATAGCACCATAAAGAGCTATATTGTGGTGACCCTTAAATACCATAGCAACTGAGGAACCTCTCTGTGAGCGCATATTGAAGGAGTGGAAGATTTCGCACATTGCCATTGTGAAGAATGCCATTGTCATGCCTTCGCTTGAGTCTGCAATATTGCGGAAAACAAGGTGACCTGTTTCAAGGTATTCACCAATATAGAAAGCGGCAACTGTAAGGATAGAAACGAGAATACCCTGGTAAGCGCAGTCGATACCAAGACCACCGGAGAATACGCCATCGTTTTTACCTCTTGGCTTTCTTTTCATAATATCAGGCTCAGGCTTTTCAAGACCAAGTGCAAGAGCAGGAATACTGTCTGTTACAAGGTTAATGAAAAGAAGGTGAGGAGCCTGAAGGATTGTGAAGTTCATAATTGTAGCAAAGAAGATTGAAAGAACCTCTGAAAGGTTAGAACCGAGAAGGAACTGAATAGCCTTACGGATGTTATCATAAATTCTTCTGCCTTCACCAACAGCGGAAACAATTGTTGCAAAGTTGTCGTCTGTAAGAACCATATCTGCAACGTTCTTTGTAACGTCTGTACCTGTAATACCCATACCAACACCGATATCGGCACTCTTGATTGATGGTGCATCGTTAACACCGTCACCGGTCATAGCTGTTACATAGCCTTTGTTTCTCCATGCGTTAACAATTCTTGTTTTGTGTTCAGGCTGAACACGTGCATAAACGAAGATATTTTCAACAATCTTTTCGAATTCCTCGTCAGAATATTTATCAATATCTGCACCCATCATAGCCTGACTATCGTCTGAAAGAATACCAAGCTCTCTTGCAATAGCCTTAGCTGTGTTGATATGGTCACCTGTAATCATAATAGGTGTAATACCTGCGCTACGGCATTCAACGATAGCATCCTTAACCTCAGGACGAACAGGGTCAATCATACCTGTAAGACCGATGAAGATCATATCGTTTTCAAGTGATGCTGAGTCATAAACTGCAGGCTCTGTTGTGTATTCCTTGAATGCAACAGCAAATACACGAAGGGCTTTGTTACCCATTCTTGTGTTTTCCTCTGCGGCTTTTGCAAGGATAGCATCTGTCATATCAACAACCTGACCGCCTACAAGAGCCTTTGTGCACTTCTTAAGGATTTCATCAGGAGCACCCTTTGTGTACTGAACAAACTTGCCGTCAACATTGTGAACAGTTGACATCATCTTTCTGCCTGAGTCAAAAGGTACTTCACCGGCACGAGGGTTAGCTGCAACAAGGTCTGCCTTTTTAAGACCGAGTGATGCAGCATAGTTAATAAGTGCAACCTCATCAGGCTCGCCTGTTCCTTTGCCGTCTTCTTCAACTTCGGCATTTGTACAAAGAGCCATTGCTGTAGCAAGTGTCTTTTCGTCCTCTGCATAGTGGTCAACAACTGTCATTACATTCTGTGTAAGTGTACCTGTTTTATCAGAGCAGATAATCTGTGTACAACCAAGTGTTTCAACAGCGGTCATTTTACGGATGATAGCGTTTTTCTTTGACATATTAGTAACACCGATGGAAAGCACGATTGTCATAACCGCAACAAGACCTTCGGGGATAGCGGCAACAGCAAGAGCGATTGCAGTAATAAATGAATGAAGAGCAACATCAAAGAAAGCAACACCATCTGCCATAAAGTATTTTGTGATGATGTTGTATGCAAAAATAACAACGCAAACACCAAGAACAAGCTTTGTAAGAACCTTTGAAAGCTGTTCAAGCTTTATTTCAAGAGGAGTTTTGCTTTCCTCTGCAGATGAAATTGCATCTGCGATTTTACCCATTTCGGTATCCATACCTGTTGCAACAACAACAGCTTTACCACGGCCGTAAACGAGTGTTGAACCCATATATGCCATGTTCTTACGGTCACCGAGAGGAACTTCTGATTCTTTTGATAATGTAAGAATCTGCATAATTTTACTTACAGGAACAGATTCACCTGTAAGTGCGGCTTCTTCAATTTTCATACTTGCGCATTCGAAAATACGGCAGTCTGCAGGAATAGAGTCACCTGCATCAAGAAGAATAACGTCACCAACAACAAGATCCTCACTCTTGATGTTTTCAATTTTGCCATTACGGAGAGTTTTTGTTGTAGCGGCACTCATTTTCTGGAGTGCTTCAACGGCTTTTTCTGCCTTGTTTTCCTGAATAACACCAAGAATAGCGTTAATAAGAACAACCGCAAGAATGATGATTGTGTCTGTTGGAATGAATGCACCCGAAGCAGGGTCGTGCTCAATAAATTCTGTAACAGCGGAAATAACAGCAGCTACAATGAGGATGATGATCATAGGATCCTTCATCTGGTCAAAGAACTTTTTGAGTGTTGAGTCCTTCTTTGCTTCAGCAAGCTTGTTTTTTCCGTTTTTTTCAAGACGAGCCTGAGCTTCAGCGGAGGTAAGACCTGCTTCGCTTGACTGAACTTCATTAAAAACGGATTCTACAGATTCGAGATAATGCTTCATTTTAAATCCCTTTCGTATTAAATTTGAGAGTTGCACCATCAAATAAAAAAGACCTTTACCGTAATTGCGGTAAAAGTCTCGCTCTTTAAGATATCAGCGGGCTATTGCCGAGAATGACGCCTGATACCGCACCGCATTGATGCGAGCTACTCCCTCTTTTCCGAACAATTATATAATAAAAATGTACTTTTGTAAATAGTTTTTTTGTTTTTATGGATTTTATACCACATAATTTAACCGACAAGTACTATAACTTGTCGGTTAAATTATGTGTTTAAAACGCATTTATGTTATTTAGGTGAAATTACAACAGGCTGTATCTGTTTCCCTTCAAGCGCATTTTCCAATGTATATCTTATTAACTGGAAATTAGCTACCATGGAGTTTGGTTTTCCTTTATAGCTATCCTGACCGAATGGAACAAAGTAAATGTTTTTATAATTCAAAAGTGAGCCTATATTTTTACCTGCGTTCGTCAGAGCATCGTTTGTAGATGGCGCAATAATCAATGGTCGCGCATTTCTCAGGTGTGCTTTAGCGGCAAGGGTAACACAAGTGTCGGTTACTCCTGTAGCAAGCTTTGCGAGGGTGTTACCTGTACAAGGGGCAATTATAAGTGCATCAAGAAGCTTTTGCGGACCAATAGGCTCTGCCTGAGGAATAGTGTGAATTATGGCATTTCCCGTGATTTCAATAAATAAATTCTGCCAATCCTTTGCTTTACCAAAGCGTGTGTCAAGGTTATATGAGTTTTCGCTCATAATAGGAATTATGTTATAGCCCTCTTCTTTTAAAAACTCAATTTCTGAAAAAACCTGGTTAAAGGTACAGAAAGAGCCGCAAAGGGCAAATCCGATGTTTTTCATTATTCGACCCCCCTTTGTTTGATAATCGGTAAAATAGAGAGACCGATTATTCTGCCCGCTGTTTTTGGTGCAACCTTACCGGGTAACGAGCTTGCCTTAATTACCTCCATAGCCTTTTCTTTTGATGCCTGAAAATCAATTCCAAAGGGAGCAGAGGCTGTTTCAATAAGCACACAATCGGGGTTTAGCATATCTAATTCTGTTCTTCCGATAACTGCTGTGGGTACTGTGTTAATAAGCACATCAAGATCGTTTTTTTCTTCGGAAAGCTTACTGAAATGTTTTCCTGTCAAACCTTTCGAAAATGCCTCTGCCAACGCATTTTCTCTGCGCGCAAAAACAGTAACCTGTGCACCTAAAGCCTTAAGGGTATCACCAATAGCTTTACCAACCTTGCCGTAACCGGTAATACCGCATCTCATGCCGTGAATTGTAATGGGCAATTTTTCAATAAGAATATTAACTACACCTTCTGCTGTAGGAATTGCATTATAAATAGCAAGCTCCTCAAGAAGAAAATAGTCGCAATAATATACACCTTTAGCACTCAACTCTTCGCAAAAGCTTTTTGGCAGCTGCCCGCCGAAAACAAGCTTATCGGATGTGACTAAAGCGCAGATATCAGATAAAAGCACCGTTTCGTCAAAAAGCGTTGCGTTAAGTGTAATTCTATCCCTTGTGGCGGGTAGGGGGAGTATTATAACTGTAGCCTCGGTTATGGCTTCATTTAAAGTGTCGAAGCAATCTGTTTCATTAAATGCATAATAACAAACCTTGAAATTTTCTTTTTCAAGATATTCACCAATATAAAGGGAACGGCTGTCGCCACCTAAAATTAAAAAAACATTATCTTTCATTGAATAATCAGTCCTCTCGGTACAGTATATTCCAACGAAAGATAATGGTTACCTATAATATTGTGCTTATGGATGGATGATTTGAAACAATAATTTTATTCAGATCTGTTTTACATTCCTGTAAATAAAGAATTGTTGATTCACCATTAGTTGTGTTTATGAAGAATATAGCTTTATTGAGATCATTTCTCACTTCAATCGTTTCACCCTGACCTATAAAAATATTAAAAAAAGGTTTAGCTTTTTCAAAATCATAAATAACATTCTGAAGTAAATTCTTTGCCGTTTCGGTTTCTTTTTTTGATACAGCAATAATAACATCGTCTAACTCATCAATTAGTTTTCCGCAAGCCGTTTCGATAAATATTAGGGAGGTTACACTTAATATTACGGAAAATATAAGAATAATTATTGCAATCCATTTTCTGTTCATATCAGAAATCCTTCCTAATAATTACATAATAATTTTTTCTTTTATCAACTGTCATAAGAAGAATGTCGCTTAATTCTACTTTTTCTCTTTCAATTTTTCTTTTTACATCTTCAAGCGTTATAGGGCTCTCGGTAATGGTGTGTTCAAGTATTCTGCCGTCAACCACAACTGTATATGGCGCACCATCGTTTGGCGGGTTATTATTTAATGTTTCGGGTGATAATGGTCTTTTTGGCTGCTTTAAAAGCACCGACAGAGTGCCGTTGGTTTCTGCAACGGCGTGCTCAACATCATCAATATTGAAAACATCTTTTTGTCGGAGCGCTGCCAGAATATCATCAATTGTAAACCTTAACACTTTAAGTGATTTTTGCTGTAAAACACCATCTTTTATTACTGTTACAGGCTTTCCGTCTGTAAGGTATCTGAATTTTACATTCTTAGCGGCAATAACGGAATTTAATATTTCAAAGCTTACAAGTAGTAAAAGGGGAAGTATTCCGTTTAAAAGCGGCACAGAGTTGTCTGTTATGGGTGTAGCTACAATTTCTGAAATAAGTATTGTAATAATCAATTCACCCGGCTGTAGCTCGCCTAATTGCCTTTTTCCCATAAGACGCACAGAAATACCAACTGTACAGTAAATAATAAAAGTTCTGATAACTGTTGCAATCAAAATAATCACCTGAAATTGGTTTATCCATTTTTGTTTTGTATATTCTCTAAAATGTGGCAAAAACTTATTTTGGTGATTTTATGAAGCGGAATAATAATTTTTTATATATTGGTGATGTGGAAAAAGAAGATTACGGCAAGGTAAACGAAAGTGCTGTTGAAAACGGAAGAATAATAAAGGAAGCCTTTGGCGGGAGCTTTGATATTATTGTGAAGAAAGGCCATTGTGGTGGCAGATGTGTTGTGTTTGCCAATTGCGATGGACTTTCAAATTCAATGCGTATATGTGATGCAATAATAAGCCCCATGTTAAGGTTTGACGGAGAATTGCCCCAAAAGGACCCTCTTGATTTTATTTGTGCCCATCTGCTTTATACAACGGAGCAAAAGCGTGAAAAGGATTTAACAAATGCAATTATGATGCTTTTACGCGGATGCCTGCTGATGTTTGTTGAAGGGGAAAAGGAGTGCCTTGTTCTTGGTGTGCAGTCTATTCCTGAACGATCAATTCAGGAGCCTGATACCGATGTTCAGGAATTTGGTTCAAGAGAAGGTTTTACAGAAAACATAAAAACAAACCTTACATTAGTAAGAAAAAAGCTATGCTCAACAAAATTTACTATTGAGATGCAGGAGCTTGGCAAAGAAAGTAAAACCCGTGCCTTGGTTTGCTATATGAATGACAGAGCCAATCCTGAGCTTTTAGCGGAAGTGAAAAAACGCTTGAATGAGCTTGAACTGGATACTATTCTTGGGGCTGGGTATTTAAGGCAAAGCCTAGATACTAAAAGAAAATCCCTTTTCACAATGGTTGGGCAGACAGAGAGACCCGACACCTTTGCGGCAAAAATATGTGAAGGTAAAATAGGGATAATAGTAGACGGAACACCTTTTGCTTTAATTGTGCCAAAGCTCTTTATAGAAAATTTCCAAACCCTTGATGATTATGTTAACAGACCATATTATGCAACATTTATGCGTAGCATCAGGTTTCTTGCGTTTTTAATCAGCGTTTTTTTGCCGGGAATATTTGTTTCAATAGGGCTTTTTCATCAGGAAATGATACCGGATGATATGCTGTTTAATATTGTTTTAATGGAAAGCAACACCCTTTTTACTCTTACAATGGAAGCGCTTGTAATTCACTTTATTTACGAAACTGTAAGGGAAGCGGGCTTGCGGATGCCAAAATCCATAGGTCATGCAGTAAGTATTGTAGGCGCTCTTGTTATTGGTGATGCGGCTGTTACAGCAGGTCTTATAGGAGCACCTATGCTTATTATTGTTGCGTTAACGGCAATCTGCTCATTGGTTGTATCAGATATATATCAACCTATTTCGGTACTTCGCATTATTTTTATTCTTATAGGCGGATTCAGCGGATTATATGGCATTGTAATAGGCGCATCGGCACTTGTTATAAGCCTTGCTTCAATGACGGATTATTCAATCCCGTTTCTTGCGCCCTTCACACCATTTAAAAAGGAGCTTATGAGGGATTCAATTGTAAGACTTGCCACCAAAAAGCTGGGTAAAAATATTTTTCAGATTAACAGCCTGAAAGAAAAATCCTCATCTAAAGGAGATGGAAAATGACAAAGGAAAAAATTACGGCAAATCAGTTTTTCTTGCTTTTATATTTGTCGCTTTTAAATACAGTTTTTATGTATCTGTCATCGCAGAGTATAAAAATTTCTCAGACAGATGCTGTTCTCAGACCCATATTTTTTGTGGCTATAAGCTTTGTTGTTTTTATACCCACTTTTCTGGTGTTGAAGCGCCATATAAACCTGCGTGAAAACAGGCAGTATATAAAAGAAAGTCTGTTTTTAAAGATTATTGCGGTTGTTTATGCTGTTGTGTATTTTGTCAGTATTCTCAAAACTGTTGCAAGGTTTGATTTGTTTGTCAGTATCGAATTATTCCCCAATGCAGATATGACAATTTTTATTGTCTTAATAGTTGGTGTTTGCGCTGTCTTATCCTTCTTAGGTATAGGTGCATTAGGTCGTGCGGCTACTGTTTTTGCATTTTTGGTGGTTGCTTCAACCATAGTTGTTATGGCATCCCTGACAGATGAAATAGATTTTCTTAATTTCACACCATTGTTTGAAAACGGAATTGTCGAGTTTTTCAAGGAGTGCCTACTATTCGTCTGCCAAGCAACAGAAATAGGTGCAATAGTAATGCTTATGCCCGAAATAAAAGGTGATATAAAAAAAGCCTTTAAATGGTGGACTGTGCTTAGTGGAGTAAGCATTTCTGTTATATTCTTTTTTATAATAGGCGTGTTAGGTAGCTTTGCAGATGCTCAGCTTTTCCCCACATACACAGCAGTAACACTTGCATCATTTGGCTTACTTGAAAGAATTGATGCATTAGAAACCGCAATATGGATATTCTGCGTTGTGGAAAAACTTGCTTTTTTCTTTTTTGTGGTTACCGGGGCACTCAAATATTCCTTTAAAAATATATCAGAAAAGATAATTGCCATTGCTGTTACCGGTGTTGTCAGCATCATAATGAGCATAGTTTCCTACGATATTACAAAATTCAGATTTTTATCTTCAGATATTCTTGCCGTAGCTTTATTTATCATTGTTACCATAATTCTTCCTGTGTGCTTATATGTTTATATGAAAAGGGTGAAGCCTGTTGAAAAATATCAGGAAAATATTTAGTCTTGTGCTGGTGTGCATATTATGTGTTACCTCATTTTCTTCTTGTGAAAAGGCAGGTACAGAGCTTTCTGACCTTATGATAATTCAGGGTATAGGAGTAGATTATAAAAATGGTCAGTACACGGTTACAGTTGAGATTTTAAATAACGAACAAAGCGGTTCTCCAAGCGGTGATTCTGTAAGTGAAAACAAAACAAAAATTTATTCCATAAAAGGGAAAAGTGTGTCAGAAGCCTTACGGCTTTTAACAACCAAAAGCGGTAATTTGCCCTTGTTTGCCCACAACAGGGTAATTGTTGTTAACGAAGACCTTAATGAAAAGAAAATTTCTGATGTTTTAGAATTTTTTGTGCGTAATTTCGACTCCCGCGCAACACAGCTTATATGTGTTTCAAAAGGAAAAACAGCACAGGAGATTATTCGTGCAAAGCTTTTAAAGGATACAGTAAAAAGTGAAATTTTAGAAAATCTTCTTGTGGAAAGCTATAACCAATCAATAATCCCTCGTGTAAGGGTAATAGATGCGGTAAACACACTCCGCAATAAAGCAATGGTTTTGTGTGTACCTGCAGTAAGTGTCAAGAAAAATGGCGAAAACGAAGATTATGAATTAAAAGGTTGCGCTGTTTTTGATGAAAACGGAAGAGTTTCAAGGTTTATAAATAATGAGCAAGCAAAGGGTCTTACATTTCTTAATAACGATGCCAAACAAGGCTTTCTTACCCAACCGCTTTCAAACGGTGAAAATGTGACCATTATAATAAATAAAAGCACAACAAGATATAAGGTCACAACAGAAAATGGCAGGTTAGTATATCACTTAACAATAGATATATCCTGCGATATTGATGAGATTGAAAAAACAAACGGACAGGAAACCGATGCGCAGATTATAGAGGACCTGCAGAAAACAATAAAAAAAGCCGTTTCGGGAAGGATAAAAAACACAATGCAGGTCTTGCAAAAGACTGATGGCGGGGATTGCATCAGATTTTGCAAAGTAGCAGAGCTTCAAAAGCCACAGATTTATAAAGTTGTAAAAAACAATTGGCAACAGGTTTTTGAAAACGCAAAAACAAAGGTATCAGTTAATGTTAAAATCAGAAGAATAGGTGAAGAAATTTTGGATAATAAAAATTAAAACAGTTTGCAGAGGAGCAATCTTCTGCAAACTGTTTTTGTTAAGCGTTTATTTACTTAAAAAGCAACCTTGTTCGTGGGAGTTTATTACACCTATTGCTTGTAGATACGAATAAATAATTATTGTGCCCACGTATTTCATTCCGCGGCGACTCAGATCGCCGGAAATACTGTCAGATAAAGGTGAATTGATAAGGTCAGCTTCCTTTATTATTTCACCTTTTGTGAAAGTTTTAAGGTAGTCATAAAACGAGCCGTATTCTTTGACGATGCTTTTAAAAACGATAGCATTTTGTACGGTGGAATTAATTTTTGATGTGTTTCGTATTATATCCTTGTTTTCGTAAAGTGTCTGTAATTTTTCTTCGGTATAATTTATTATTTTTTCAACATCAAAATTATCAAAAGCTTTGCGGAATGCATCACGCTTATTAAGTACACATTCCCAGGAAAGACCTGCCTGAAAGCCTTCTAAAATAAGCATTTCAAAAAGATATTGGTCATCTGTACGCAGTATGCCCCACTCTTTATCATGGTATTCAACATATTTTTCGTTTTTCAGGTTACACCAACTGCAGCGGGGATGCTCCAGATACTCAATAACATCAAATAAAGAACTTAAAACAAGGTGTGTTTTTTTGAGATGCTTCCGGTCCGGTACTTTCATATCCGGTATGCATATAACAGGAATTTTAGCAGAAAATGCGGCATCGATACCTGCTTCACTATCTTCAAGCACAATAGCCTCGTTTTCGTTTACACCAAGTTTTTCGCAGGCTTTTATGAAAATATCAGGATGAGGTTTTCCTTTGGGGACTTCGTAACCAAAAATAAGGTCATCGAAATATATTAAAATATCATTGTCTTTTAATATTTTTTCTGCTCTTTCGCGGGTGCTTGATGATGCCACGATTGTTTTGTAGCCATTGTCCTTCAAATATACAAGAATTTCTTTTGCGCCGGGTTTTAAGGGGATACCTTCTTCTGTTTTCTTATGCTCTTTTTCGAAGTATTTTTGAAAAAGTTCTTGTGGTGTAATGGGCAGATTAAAGGAATTTACCATTGTTTCCATTCCCTTTGCCACAGTTCTGCCTAAATACTTTGTTGTATAGTCTTTTAGAGGTATGCTGTAGCCATATTGACCTGCCAATTCCTGCAAGATTCCATAGGCTATAGGCTCGCTGTCAATAACCACACCATCTAAATCGAAAATAATTGCCTTTATCATTTCATCACCCGCTTTTAAATGTATGAACATTTTATCATATGTTTTAAAATTTTACTACATAAATTTGTAGACTAACGGGATTTATTTTGCTATAATCAAAATTGATATTACTAAATGATAGAGTGAGTTTTTATGTTTAACTTTTTTGCTAATGAAGATTGCCGTCAGGGGAATAGCTTCAATATCTCCGGTGGCGATTATAATCACATAATAAATGTTCTTCGAATGAAGGTTGGGGATACATTTCTTGTAAGCTGTAACGGAGAAAGTAATCTTTGTAAGATAAAAGAAGTTTATGGTGACTCGTTAATTGTTGAAATTATTGAAGAGAATTTCAACAATACTAAGCTACCGGTTAAGCTTTACCTTTTTCAAGGGCTTCCTAAAGGCGATAAAATGGAGCTTATTATCCAAAAAGCCGTTGAGCTTGGCACAGATGAAATAATTCCTGTTGAAATGGATAATTGTGTAGTCAAGTTGGACGAGAAAAAGAAAAAATCAAAGATTACTCGTTGGCAGGCAATTTCAGAAAGCGCGGCAAAGCAAAGTAAAAGAAACACAGTACCTGTTATTTCTCCAGTTTTAACCTATAAGCAAGCAATAGAGAGGGCTAAAGACCTGGATATACTTCTTGTGCCATATGAGTGTGCAGAGGGTATGAATGCTACAAAGGCTGCGCTTTGTGGACTTAAGTCAGGTATGAGTGTTGGTATATTTATTGGCTCAGAGGGTGGCTATAGCGAAAAAGAGATAAACTACGCCAAGGAAAACGGCGGTAAAATTATCTCTCTCGGTAAACGAATTTTAAGAACAGAAACAGCGGCAATTACAGCATTGTCAATGTGTATGCTTTATGCAGAAACGGAGCTTTCGGATGATTAATCTGCCAGAAGCCTTTGAGGACAGAATGAAGGTCCTTTTAGGTGACGATTTTGACAATTACATAAAAGCACTTGAAGAGCCGCCTGTGAAAGCCTTCCGTGTTAATACAAGAAAAATTAGTGCAGAGGATTTTTCAAAAAAGGATGTTTTCTCCAATGGTAAAATTCCCTATGTGGAAAACGGCTTTTACCTTGATTACGAAAAAATCGGCAATCACCCATTCCACCATGCAGGAATGATTTATGTGCAGGAACCTGCAGCGATGATGCCTGCTGAGTGTGTAGATGTTCAGAAGGATTGGGTTGTTTTAGATATGTGTGCCGCTCCCGGCGGAAAAACAACTCAGCTCAAAAATAAGCTGGGTGATTCGGGTGTTCTTGTGTCAAATGAAATTATTTCGTCACGATGTAAGATTCTCACAGGTAATATTGAACGGTTGGGTCTCAAAAATACAGTTACGACCTGTATGGACACTAAACGACTGGCAACTGTTTTTCCGAATACATTCGATTTAATAATGTGTGATGCTCCTTGCTCGGGTGAGGGTATGTTCCGTAAGGAAGAAATAGCCATAACCGAGTGGAGCGAAGAAAATGTTAAAATGTGTGCCGAAAGGCAAGGGGAAATATTAGAGAACGCGGTAAAGCTTCTTAAAAACGGCGGTTATATAGTTTATGCTACCTGCACATTTTCATTGGAAGAAAACGAAATGCTCATAGATGCATTTTTGCAAAAGCATCCCGAGTTTGAGCTTGTTTCACCACCCGATAAGGTGTTCCAAAATACTACTGATGGCATATCCTTTGATGGCTGCAAGTGTGAGAATATAGCTTTTACAAGAAGATGCTACCCGCACAAAACAAAGGGTGAGGGTCAATTTGCGGCGGTGCTCCACAACACCCTGCCGTGCTACGAAAGCCCAAAGCCTAAAGAACAGAAGAAAAATGATGTAGATAAAGTTGTTTTTGATTTTCTGAGCGATACATTAACCGATTACGATAAATCAAATGTGATGCTTTATAACGGAAAACCTGTTTATTTTACACCTGATTTTCCTGTTAAAGATGGCGTAGCTTTTGCTTGTGGGATTACAATAGGAGAAGTGAAGAAAAATTATATTCAACCACATCATCAGTTTTTTATGGGCTTAGGGGACAGCTTTAAAAGGCAAATCCCTTTAACTACAGACGATGACCGACTGAAAAAATATCTTCACGGTGAAGAAATATCGGTTGATTGCCCCAATGGTTGGGCTGTTGTAACTGTGGAAGGTTGCGCTGTTGGTGGCGTAAAGGTAGTAAACGGTACTGCCAAAAACCATTATCCGAAAGGGTTGAGGATTAAATAATTATGATTGCAAAAGAATTTAAAAGAACAAAATTAGCCTGCTATTTGTCTTATGTTACAATGGCATCAATATTCAGCTTACCGCCAATGCTGTTTGTTACATTCCACGAAACCTACAATGTGTCATATACATTGTTAGGTACATTAGTATTGGTAAACTTCTGCACACAGCTGTCAATAGATTTGATTTTTAGCTTTTTTTCAAAACATTTCAATATAAAGAAGACTGTAAGGGTTATGCCTGTTTTAACAACAATAGGAATGGCCATATATGCTCTTTCACCATACATATTCCCCCAAAACGTGTATATCGGTTTTGCTATCGGTACAATTATTTTCTCCGTGTCAGCGGGTCTTAGTGAGGTGCTTTTAAGCCCTGTAATTGCTGCAATACCCGGTGCTACCGATAAAGATATGAGTAAGCTTCACAGCCTTTATGGAGCAGGCGTTATAACTGTGGTAAGTATAAGCTCATTGTTTTTTAGTTTGTTTGGTAGGGAAAATTGGATGTATCTTACACTCTTCTGGGCGGTTTTGCCGTTATCAGCTTGTATTACTTTCTGTTTATCTCCTATGCCCGAAATGAATGCTTCTCATGGTGAGAGTAAATCCAAAGGGAAAAATAAAAAAACAGGTCTTCTTTTGTGCGTAGCCTGTATTTTCTTTGGTAGTGCAGCAGAAAACTCAATGACAAACTGGATATCAAGTTATATGGAAAGTGCTTTACAGATACCCAAAACGGTAGGTGATGTTTTAGGTATGGCAGTTTTCGCAGGGCTTTTGTGTCTTGGTAGGGTGCTTTATACAAAGTATGGTAAAAATATTTATAGGGTTCTATTGGCAGGTATGGCAGGCTCTGCTGTATGTTATTTAGTATCAGGTCTATCGCAGAGTGTTATCTTTTCATTCTTTGCTTGCATTTTAACGGGTATTTGCACATCAATGCTGTGGCCGGGTAACCTTATACTTATGGAAGAAAAAATCCCTTCACCGGGCGTTGCCGCATATGCACTTATGGCGGCGGGCGGTGATTTTGGTGCATCTGTTGCACCACAGCTTATAGGCATTGTTGTTGATAAAACGGCAGAAAGTAGTATTGCAATAAGCTTAAGTCAGAATCTCTCAATGTCTGTTGAGCAAATCAGTATGAAAGCAGGTATGCTTGTTGCATCGATTTTCCCTATAATTGGTGTTGTAATTGTGTTATATATAAAAAAATATTTCTCAAAGGTTAAATAATCAGATAGAAGAGGGCGGAATTTATGAAGGTAGCAATATATGGTGTGTGGCATGTGCACGCAGGCGGTTATACAAGAAAAGCTATGGAAATGGGTGAGGTTGTAGGCTTCTACGAGAAAAACGATGCTTTTGCAGAAAACTTTGAAAAGGAATTTAAAATTCCTCGTTTTTCAACACCTCAGGAGCTTTTGGAAAGCGATGCAGAGGCTGTAATTGTTTGTAGTGCAACAAATGAACATGTTGAAGATATGGTTGCAATTGCCAATGCAGGCAAGCATATTTTTACAGAAAAGGTACTTGCTTTAACAGATGAGGGCTGTGAAAAGGTTGAAAAAGCAGTAAAAGAGAATAATGTAAAATTCGTTATTTCCCTTTTCCAGAAATATATAGGGTCAAGAATGGCTGTTAAACAGGTTGCAGATAGCGGTGAATTGGGTAAAATTAATTATATGCGTTTTCGTAATTGTCATAACGGCTCTACAGGTAGTTGGTTACCAAAGCATTTCTTTAATCAGGAACAATGTGGTGGTGGTGCTATGATTGACTTAGGCGCTCACGGAATGTATCTTACCCATTGGGTTATGGGTATGCCCATAAGTGCAAAATCTGTTTTTACAAATGCTTGCGAGTGTGAAGATGCTAAAGTAAAAAACACAGATAATGTGGAAGATAATGCTGTTACAGTAATGGCTTTTTCAAACGGCGCTATAGCAATCAACGAAACAGGCTTTGTTTCAGATAATAACCCTACTGTGTTAGAAGTCCATGGTGAAAACGGCTATGTAAGAATGGAAGGCAATAATGTTGTTAAATGCACAGCTGCAACCGACGGCAAGGCTGTTGAGGTTGCACCGTGTGATTCTTTACCATCACCACTTGAACAGTTTTTGTCAGGCAACATATCAGAAGGTTGCGGAATTGAAGAAGCAAAAGCCCTTACACATATGATGGTAATGGCATATGGAGATAAATAATTAAGAGGTTAATTTATGAAAGTAATGTCCTTTAATACGCAGCATTGTATGAACTATGTAACAAAGGAAATAGACTACGATGTTATGGCTAAAGCAATTCTTGAGTGTGATGCAGATATTGTAGGACTTCAGGAAATGCGCTATGAAGACCCTGAATCAGATTTTACTCGTCAAACAGAAAAGCTTGCAGAGTTAACAGGTATGGAGTATAATTACTTTGCAAAGGCTGTAAATATATTGGATGATGACGGTTGGTTTGGTAACGGCTTTATATCCCGTATACCGATTGTGAAAGCTGAGACCATTCCGATACCTGACCCTGAGGAAAAAAACGGAGATCATCTATACGAAACACGTTGTATTCTTAAGGCTGCTCTTGAAAACGGCTACACAGTTTTGTGTACCCATTTCGGTCTTAATGATGATGAACAAATTAACGCAGTAAAAACTGTTCTTGAAAGCCTTGAAAATAAAAAATGTATCCTTATGGGTGACTTTAATGTTAAGCCTGAAAATCAGGTGCTTTTACCTATAAGAGATAAATTAAAAGACACTGCGGATTGCTTTACCGAAAAGCTGTACAGCTTTCCGTCAGATAAACCAAACAGAAAAATAGACTATATTTTTGTAACAAAAGATATTAATGTTGTTTCTGCGGATATTCCCGCAATTGTTGCGGCAGACCACAGACCCCATATTGCTATAATAGATTAAGGAGAAGATAGAGATGTTTATTACAAGTGATATTAAATATATAGGTGTAAATGACCACGAAATAGATTTGTTCGAGGGTCAGTATGATGTACCGAATGGTATGGCTTATAACTCATATGCCGTAATTGACGAAAAAATTGCAGTTATGGATACTGTTGATGCACGTTTTACAGAGGAATGGCTTAATAATTTAAGTTCTGTTCTTGAAGGCAGAAAACCCGATTATTTAGTTGTACAGCATATGGAGCCCGATCATTCATCAAATATTGTAAGCTTTGTTAATGCATACCCCGATGCAAAGGTCGTTTCTTCTGCTAAAGGCTTTGCAATGATGAAACAGTTTTTCGGACTTGAAATGGGTGAAAAACAGGTTGTAGTAGGTGAGGGGGATAAGCTCTCTCTCGGTAAGCACGAGCTTGCCTTTGTAACCGCACCAATGGTGCATTGGCCTGAGGTTATTGTAACATACGATAGCTTTGATAAAGTTCTTTTCTCTGCAGACGGCTTCGGTAAATTCGGCGCTCTTGATGTGGAAGAAGATTGGGCTTGCGAGGCAAGACGTTACTACTTCGGCATTGTTGGTAAATATGGCGCACAGGTTCAGGCTCTTCTTAAAAAAGCAGCAGGACTTGATATTGAAATTATATGTGCTCTTCATGGGCCTGTGCTCAAAGAAAATCTTGGTTACTACCTTGATTTGTACAACAAGTGGTCAAGCTATCAGCCTGAAGAGGAGGGTGTTGTGATTGCCTATACTTCAGTTTATGGTAATACTAAAAAGGCCGTTATGCTCCTTGCAGACAAGCTTAAAGAAAAAGGCTGTAAAAAGGTGGTTGTTAATGACCTTGCCCGTTGCGATATGGCAGAGGCCGTAGAGGATGCTTTCAGGTATAATAAGATTGTACTTGCTACAACTACCTATAATTCTGATGTTTTCCCATTTATGAAAGAATTCATAAATCATTTAACAGAAAGAAGCTATCAGAATCGTACAATAGCTTTCATTGAAAACGGAAGCTGGGCACCTGTAGCAACAAAGGTTATGCTTAAAATGCTGGATAACAGCAAAAATATTACCTATGCAGAAAATAATGTTAAAATTATGTCTGCTTTGAACACGGAAAGTGAATCACAGATTGATGCTCTTGCGGAGGAGCTTTGTAAATAAGTGCGAGTGAGATGTCGGGTACCGGATGCTGAGCTTCAACAGAATTAAATAAACAAGGGGAGTGTGTTTGGGGTAAATACACTCTCCTCATTTTTTTATCAGGGCGGGAAAGAGAATAAAATGAGGCATTTGTTAATTAATGTATAAGTCTTTTTGTTGGGTTTGCCCTAAAACATCAATATATTTTGTACCTTGCTATAGTCGAATTTTGTTGAAAGCAGTAAACAGATGTGTTAAAATAGTAGCGTAAGTGTAATTACTTAAGGAGGCTTATTATGAGAGGTTTAACTATTAAAAGGGAAAAAAGCTTTGTTGGTTGTTTAACAAAAGCAAGAGTTTATGTTCATGATGAACTTATAGGTGATACCAAAATCAATGGCGATAAATGCTATAAACTCGGAGAATTAAAAAATGGCGAAGAAAAGAGCTTTCCTATTGGTGACGAAGAAACAAAAATCTATGTTATTCAGGATAAATTTTCAAAGAATATGTGCAACGAGGTTTGTTATATCCCGGCCGGTATAGAGAATATTTATCTTATCGGTGAATGTAAATATAATCCTCTTGGCGGTAATAATTTCCGTTTTCATGGAATGACAGATCCGAGAGTTCTTGCCAATCGCAAAAAAACCTCTAAAAAGTTTGGTGTGTTTTTTGTGCTTTGCATGATTATTGGTTTTGTGGCGGGCTTCTTTGGTAATTACGATACCCCTGATTTAGGCAAAGACGGAAATCCTGTTGAAATTGTTGATGATGCCGGTGTGAAAATGACTTTAACAGATTCTTTCGTGGATACCGATATAGATGGCTTTGATTTTGCATACGGTTCCGATGATGCAGTTGTTTTCGGTCGCGA
>JAZSCV010000006.1:0-41262 GCA_045530855.1 Acutalibacteraceae bacterium | reverse complement strand
AAAGTCAGCGGCAATCATTGGTGGGTGAGGGAGATTTTTGAATTTTGAAGAATCGGGGTAAATTGTGCTTGTGTATTTGCCGTTTTTGTAAAGCTTAACATAATCACAGTTTGTAAATACCCAAACATCACCGATTGTTCCTCCCGGATGCTCACCAATATCCATTGCAGAGGTAACCTCTAAATATGGTTTATCCTCTTGCTGAGAGCGGTAAACGGCGGCACCTAATTTAGGCACACGGAACATATCTGTAACACCGTGGTAGCAGATTCTGTCACCGCTACCAAAGTCTTTATGTGTGTTATAGTCTGCCATACACCAGCCGATAGCACCACTTGTGCGGGCATTGCCGTATGCAGAGTTGAGAACTCTTGTGTGACGAAGTGCATGCTCTGTGCGAACACCCTCTTTATCGAAGCTCTTTGTTGGGAACATATGGCCGTTATGCTCTGTAACAAGGTACGGAGCTTTAAGTGATTTAGTAACAAATGCAGGCGGAAGAAGATTTATAGCACCGCCTGAATGAATAAAGTCATTCATTGTGTAAACATCTTCAAGAAGGTGGCTCATTGGCATATTTCTTACGCCACCTGTCTGACGGGTATCGTCAAGCTCTCTTGCAACGCGGTTTGTTTCTGTGTAAAATTCGTCGCAATCAAGACCTTCGTTAACGCGCACACCCCAAAGAATTACACAAGGGTGGTTTCTGTCGCGAAGAACCATTCTGCGTACATTATCAAGGCAGATATCTCTCCATTCACCCTCGCCAAGGTATTGCCAGGATGGCATTTCAGTAAATACAAGAAGACCGATTTCGTCACAGCGGTCAAGGAAATGAATGCTGTTAGGGTAGTGAGATGTTCTTACAAGGTTAACACCTAACTCATATTTAAGAAGGTCTGCATCTGCCTTCTGAACGTTTTCGGGCATAGCATATCCAACATACGGGAAGCTCTGATGACGGTTAAGACCACGGATTTTAATCTTTTTGCCGTTAAGGTAGAAGCCGTCTTTATAGAACTTGCACTCTCTGAAGCCGAAGCGTACAGAGGTTTCATCTTTTTCGTCAAGTGCGATTTTTATTGTGTAAAGCTCAGGATTGTCAATATCCCAAAGCTTAACATCCTTAACAGCCCATTTTGCGTTGATAACCTTGCCTTTGAATTCTGTGCTCTTTTCGCCGATTTTCTCACCGTCTTTGAAAAGGATAAATGTAAGCTTACCGCTTGTGCTTTCAGAAAGTGTAACATCAATACTGAGTAACTTTTTTTCGTGAAGGACATTAAGTGTTCTTACGAAAGCATTGTCAATATAAACCTCAGAAACCTCTTCTATCCATACCTCGCGATAAATACCGCCGTATACAAGGTAATCTACAACATTACCGAAAGGTGGAATTTCTTTTCTTTCACTTGAGTCAAGCTCAACAACAAGAGTGTTATCCTTAGCTTTGACAGTATCTGTAATATCAAAGCTGAAACGGTTATAAGCGCCCTTGTATTCACCTAAAAATTTATCGTTAAGATAAACCTTTGAATAAACAGCGGCACCTTCAAAATGAAGGATATAGCGCATACCCTTAGCTTTTTTAATATTGAATTTTTTACGATAGCAGCTCACAAACTGGTATGAGCCCTCGTCAAAATAATTAAGCGGAAGTTCCTTGTTTGCGTGAGGAATATCAACAGTTTCGAAGCTACTGTCGTCATAAGATTTTTTAATCATATCCTCTGAAAAAGAAGGAGAATATTTCCAACCGAAGTTGAGAGCAAATGTGTTACGCATTATACCACCCGTTTCTGTTCATAATTATTCTTTATTTTATACCATTATAATAAGTATGTCAATAAATCTGCTTTTTTGTTAGGAATTTTTCCCTCAATTACTGCATCTAATGCTTTTTCCAGAGCATTGCCGATGCTTTCTCCTGAAAAGCCTGCACTTAAAAGGTCTATACCCGAAATTTCAAGGTCCTTTATATTACAGCATTCATCGTTATCCTCAATTTCCTTAAGCCACATCAGGTTTTTTTGTGTGCCTTCAGAAATATCACGATAAGCTTCACTCAAAGCACCTCTGTCACTCTTTTTAATTGTAAGGAGTGTGCGGATATCTTCGGGTGTTTTGGTTTTTAAATGGTGCTTTAATTCTATTTTACTTTCTGCAGGCTCAAAATCGTGGTACGAAACGAGGAAGGAAACACGATTTATTGTCTTTTTATCAAACCTCAACCGTGTTAATATCTCCTTTGCCATTTCTCCGCCTATAGTAGCATGATTTTTAAAGGTGCTTTCACCTTTTTCGTTAAGCTTGTGTGTGGGTACCTTGCCTAAATCGTGCAGAAGCATTGTAAGACGAAGAATTTTATCCTGAGGGATTGTATCAACCGTGTGGCAGATATGCTCCCAGATATCATATGCGTGCTTTTTGCCGTGTTGCTCAAAGCCTATAGCAGGTTCAATTTCAGGAATAAAAACAGAAAACACATCACCATATTCCATAAGCACATTAAAGGCATTTTTTCCGCAGACAAGCTTTGTTAATTCAACTGCAATTCTTTCTGCAGATATATTTTTTAATAAATCCTTGTTTTTATGAATGGCAGTGGATGTTTCTTCATCAATTTTAAAGCCTAAAACAGCGGAAAAACGCAAAGCCCTCATTATCCGTAAGCCATCCTCATTGAATCGCTTGTGGGGGTCACCTACAGTTTTTATTATACTATTATATATATGTGCTTGTCCGTCGTATAAATCCACAAGTCCCGAAGCTTCGTTGTAGGCAAGTGCATTGATTGTAAAATCACGCCTTGCAAGGTCATTTGACAGCTCTCTTGTAAATTCAACGCTTTCGGGATGACGGTTGTCATCATATTCACCATCAATACGGTATGTGGTTATTTCAAAAGGCTTGTGGTTCATAATAACAGTCAATGTGCCGTGCTTGAGACCCGTGTCAATTGTTTTGTAATCTTTAAACAATTCTTTGGTTTCGTGGGGAGGAGCAGAGGTTGTAATATCCCAATCGCCCGGTACAACACCCATAATGCTGTCGCGCACAGCACCGCCAACGCAAAATGCCTCGTGCCCTGCCTCGTTTAATATTGCAATAAGAGTTTTCACTTCTGCGGGTAAATTAATTATCATAGCTTTTTCTCCCAAAATATTTAAACCAATAATGCATTATTACCAAAATATACCTATATTATGTCCTTTTTGCAATAAATAGTCAACAAAAAATTACAAATTGATAATAAATTACTTGCAAAAACACCTATAAAAATTACAAATTGTAATTTCTGCAGTTTTTACAAAACAAGATAGAAAACAGTTGTATGTTTTACAACAAAAAGTGCGAAAAATGGCGGATATGAAAAATATGTGTTCATAACCTTTGTGGAAAGTATACAAAAAGTATGTTTTTCGATTATTTGACTTTTAGAGAAATCGGGGTATAATACCCATTGCCATAGGATAACTACGGCATTTTTGCCATCAGTAATGTATCGAGCGGTGGCGTTCTCGGTACGCTATTGCTGACAAACATGCCTACAACGGCAACCTTCAGGAACCCCGATTTGAAAGGTTCGGGAACGATGTTTCGATTGTTGCTTGTCTAAGGAGATTTATACCATGACAGTCAGAAAAATAGGCGATACAGCTGTGTCATCACCGCTTAAGAGAGTTTCTCTTATTATTATGGCGGCGTTGTTCTTTGTTTCAGTTACAGCTTTCGCCGTGCCACCTGTAATGTACGATGTTACTATTTACGATGGCGAAAATGCACTCGTTGTTACAACTGCTGAGCGCGATGCTTCAAAGATTCTTGAAAATGCAGGAATTACAGTTAACGAAGCATATGGTGACAGCGTAAGCCTCGAAAACTTCGATGGTGAAGACAACAGCGCAATCATTATTAATCGTGGTGTTAAGGTCAGCATTGTTGGTCTTGACGGCACAACACACACTATCCATACTTCAGGTACAGTAGGCGATGCAATGAGCCTCGCAGGCATAACACTTCCTAAAGGTACTGCTCTTAACTACGCAGAAAATGACCTTCTTGAAGATGGAATGGTAATTGAGATTTACAACACATACAAGGTTAAAATCGTTGCAGATGGTAAAACATCTGTAAAAACAGTTTCAGGTAAAACTGTAGAGCATGCTGTTAAGGCTGCAGGCTTTGTTCTTGGTGAGAATGATTATACAAAACCTTCTCTTGAAACAAAGCTTAAAAACAATATGAAGATTGAAATCTTCAGAGTTGAGCTTGTAGAACGCACTGCAACAGAGGATGTTGCTTATGGCACAGACTATGAATATACAGATTCACAGTATACTGACCAGAGAACACTCGTAAAAGCAGGTGTTAAGGGCTCAAAAACAGTTGTATATGAGGATTGCCTTATAAATGGTGAGCTTATTTCATCAACAGCAATCAGCGAAACAATTGTTAAAGCCCCGGTTAACGAATTGGTGAAAAAGGGCACAAAGGCGCGTCCTGTATCAGTACAGACACGTCCAACAAGCCTTCCTGTAGGCAAACCGATAAGTGAAATGGCAAACCCAGAAAGTCTTGTTCTTGGTGCAGATGGGGTTCCTACAACATATTCAAAAGTTATTAATGCAAAAGCAACAGCTTATTGTATTCCCGGTGGTACAACCTCAACAGGCAAAAGAGCTCAGACAGGTTATATTGCAGTTGACCCCAAAGAAATTCCATATGGCACCGAAATGTATATTGTTTCAGCAGATGGCAAATATGTTTACGGCTATTGTATTGCAGCAGACACAGGTAGCTACATCTACGACGTAGACTGGACAGTTGACTTGTTTATGAACTCAAAACAGCAATGCTTGAATTGGGGCAGAAGAGATATTATTATTTACGTTCTCTGATAACTATATGAAATAAAAAATCTGAAAGTCGCAGACTTTCAGATTTTTTATTTTGTCTTATTTTCATCTTTGTAGCTTATACAAGCCGTAACACATCTTACCTCGGCACAGTTTTCAAAAAGCAGAGTTTTTGTACATTCGTCAAGGGTTGCGCCTGTGGTTTTAATATCATCGCATAAAAGTATGCGCATATTTTCGATGTCGATGTGACCGCTTTCGTTAAAGCTGATGGCGCCTAAAAGGTTGCCACTTCGTTTTATCTGAGGTAGAGTGTGCTGCGATTTGGTTTTAAAATCCTTTTTCAGAAGAGGGTAGCAGGGGACTTCAAGCTTTTCTGCAATTTTCTCACATAGAAGCTGTGCCTGATTGTAGCCGCGATTTTTAATATCATCCTTATGCATAGGCACATATGTGCAACAATCAAAATCCAAATTACCATAATGCTTTTTGACGGATTGATACATTTCCTCAGAAAGCTTTTCGATTATTGAATCAATATTTTTGTGTTTAAGTGCAATAACGGCTTTTTGAGCAGCTCCCTTGTAGTAGAAAGGGGCACAAAGACTTTCGTAGAAATGCTTTTTCTCCTTGCCGTTACATAAAAGCTTGCTGCAACCGCAGTTAAAGCATATTTCACCATCAATTGTGTGAATATCCTCTGCACAGCCTTTGCATATTTCGTCCCTTATGTCACAAACATCGTTACAGAAACTGCATCGCTTTGTGAAAACGAAAGAGAGGATGATGTTTTTTATGCTTTTAAAATCCATTTTAATCAATTTTTAAAAAATGCCAGAGGGCAGAGTAGCGCTTTGCCTTTTTGTCGTTTTGGGTCATGGCATAAATCATTTCGCTATGACCTACAGTAACAAGCATATCCTTTGCCCTTGTAACAGCGGTGTAGAGAAGATTTCTGTATGCAAGATTAGGTACAATATTAATTGCGGGGAAAACAACAGCCTTGAATTCACTACCCTGACTTTTGTGCACAGTAATTGCATAGGCTAATTCAATTTCACCAAGGCTTTCCGCGGGCACAGTAGCAATTCTGCCGTCAAAATCTATTTTTACAAGACCACTTTTCATATTTATTTCTGTAAGAATACCAATATCTCCGTTGAAAATACCTGTGCCTTTTTCTTCCTCGGATACCCATTCAATATTGTAATTGTTTTTGATTTGCATAACCTTGTCGCCAACTCTGAAAATGCGGCCTGCAACAGATACCTGATTTTTTTCTCCGTCAGGGGGATTCAAAGCCTCTTGAAGAAGTCGGTTAAGGTTTTGTGTGCCTGCCTCGCCCTTTTTGGAAGGGGTGATAACCTGTATGTCAGAAAGCGGATCCCATTTATAAGCAGTAGGCAGACGGCTTGCACATAATTCCACAACAGTTTGCGCTGTGGAAACTGCGGATGGTCTTTCCATATGGAAAAAGTCTTTTCCATCGTTATTTAAATCGGGATTTTCTCCTCCAACTATTTTATGGGCATTTGTAATGATTTTGCTTTCGAGGGCTTGCCTGAAAACCTGCGAAAGGCAAACAACGGGAAGCATACCTGAAATTATAAGGTCCTGAAGCACATTACCTGCACCAACAGGGGGGAGCTGGTCGCTGTCACCAACAAGAATGAGCCTGCACCCTAATGGCAGAGCTTCAAGAAGGTTTGCAAACAGATGAATATCTATCATTGATAATTCGTCAAGAATAAGCGCGTTACAATCAAGAGGATTTTTTGCATTTCGTCTGAAAACAGGTCTGTCATCTTCATCCCACTCAACCTCTAAAAGGCGGTGAATGGTTTTGGCATCCATTCCTGTAACCTCACTCATACGCTTTGCGGCTCTGCCTGTAGGTGCGGCAAGAGCAATATCAAGATTCTGACGCTCAAAAATACTGATAATACCTTTGATAGTGGTAGTTTTACCTGTACCGGGTCCACCTGTTAATACAAGAAGACCTTTTTTTGCGGCTGTAGCAATAGCTAAGCGTTGCTGTTCTTCGTATTTAATATTATTGATTTTTTCTGTGAATTCAATCCAGTCTGCAAGCTGAGGCGCAGATGGTGGAGGGAAGTTTGCAATAATATTTATTCTTTCGGCAATTTTTCTTTCTGCTAAAAATGCAGAGGGGAGAAAAACAAAGTCCTTGCCGTCAATTTCGCAGAATTTCAACTGAGCGGTTGTTATAAGCCCGTCTATAGCGATATCAATTTCATCCTGTGTAACCTGAAGTAATTCACTTGCTGGCTTCAAAAGCTTTTCACGTGGTATGCAGGTGTGACCTCTGTTTGTAGAATTGTAGCGCATAACATGAAGAATGCCTTCGTGTATTCTGAAATCAGGCAAGGGCTTTTTAGGGAGTTTTTGCTCAATGCTTTCTGCTCTTTCAAAGCCGATACCTAAACCGAGACTACATAGGCAATAAGGATTTTCTTCTACTTTTTCCACAGCACTTATGCCAAGCTTTTTGAAGATGCGCACACATTCCGCAGGAGTAAGGTCATATTTTTCGAGACCAAGCATAATTGTTCTCAAAGCGGTCTGCCTTGAAAACTCTTCGCCTATTGCCTTTGCCTGGTCCTGTGAGATACCTTTGATAGAGGCAAGCCTTTCGGGTTCACTTTCTAATATGTATAAAGTATCAGAGCCGAATTTTTCCACAATGGACATAGCCTTTTTAGGACCAATTCCGCGTATAACACCCGATGCAAGATATTTGTAAATCTGTTCTGTTGTTTCGGGCATAGAACGGCTAAAGGCAGACACCTTAAATTGCCTACCAAAGGATGGGTGTATTGTGTAAGTGCCCGTAAGGGTAACAGTTTCACCGGCATTGATGTCGGGCATAACACCAACAGCTGTAAGAAACTCGTTGTTGACAGATAAATCAATAACAGTCCAGCCGTTTGTGTCGTTACGGAATGTAACATCCTCAACCACACCGGTAATTTTTTCTTCCGTAATATTCATTGCAAAATCCTTTTCAAAAGTTACAACGATATTTTAGCATAATATAGAAATAAATGCATTATTTTTGTGACATATTTTTTATTTTTAAAATTGAAATATGTATTGCTCTATGGTAAAATTAACCTAATAATGGATTCTTAGGAGGATTTTTATGAAATATATTCTCGACAAAAGCAATCATTGCAATTTTAAAGCATATGAGTGTGGCAGAATGGCACCCCGTGCCTATTGCATACCACACACAAAATTGAAATCTGCAAAAGTAGCCGATTACAAAACAGAGCGTTATAACAGCGACATTGTAACTGTGCTTTCAGGTGAGTGGGAGTTTAAGTATTATAAAAAGAAATCAAAGCTTCCTGCAACAATCGATACATCAAAAATTAAATTTGATAAGGTTAATATTCCCTCAACCTGGCAAAGAACAGGCTACGAAATTCCTGAATATATTAACACCCCATACGGCTTTGATAACCGTAAATTCGGCGGTGAATGGGGTAAAGGTGTAAGACCGCCTGAACTTCCTGAGGATTTTTCTTGCGGTATTTATCGTAAGTTTATCGATATTGAAGATAAAAATAAAAAATATGTACTTACATTCCTCGGCATTACACCTTGCGTTGATTTATACATCAATGGTGTGTTTGTAGGCTTCGGTGAAGGCGCCCATAACTCATACGAGTTTGATGTTACGGATTACCTTAAAGAGGGCAGTAACGAAATTATTGCAGTTGTTTTCAAGTGGAGTATCGGCTCATATCTTGAAGCACAGGATATGTTCAGAGAAAACGGCATTTTCCGTGATGTACTTTTGTATGCTTACGAAAAAACATATATAAACGATTTTCAGGCAACAGCAAACAAAAAAGGAAAGAAGTATGACCTTGATATTAAAGCAGAAATCAAGGGTACAGCTAAAGGTACAACAGTAAAAGCAAGCCTTTACGATGGCAAAAATCTTGTTGCCGAGGGTGAGGCAGAGGGCTCAAAAAATACAGCCATCTCCTTAAAAAAGCTTGATGTACAGGAGTGGAGTGCAGAAATTCCAAGACTTTACGAGCTTTTCATTACCCTTTACAACGGCAAAAAAGAGGTTATGACAATCCGTCAGTATGTTGGCTTTAAGAACATAAAAATTGAAGGCACAACCTTCTATTTCAACGGCAAGAAAATTAAACTCAAAGGTGTTAACCACCACGATACCCACGAAACAAAGGGCTATTGCGAGGATTTCAAGGACCTTGAATTGGATGTACAGTTAATGAAGGAGTATAATGTTAACTGTGTGCGTACATCACACTACCCTCCTGACCCATTCTTCCTTGAACTTTGCGACCACTATGGTCTTTATGTTGTAGACGAGGCAGATATTGAAACACACGGCCTCTGGAACCTTGACTGCCCTGAGGATATGATAAGCCACGATATTAAGTGGGCGCCACGATATATGGACAGAGTGCGTCGTATGTACTTCCGCGACAGAACTCATCCAAGCATTATTATGTGGAGCCTTGGTAACGAGTCAAAGGGTTATAAGTGCCACGATAAGTGCTATAAAATGCTTAAGGATTTAGGTACAGATATTCCTGTGCATTACGAAGGTGTTACACATACAAAGCGTCAGCACTACGATGTGTATTCACAGATGTACACACATCAGGATGTAATGAAGAAAATTCAGAGAAGAAAGAACGGCAAATCCTTTAATGAGGTGCCATTCTTCCTTTGTGAATATTGTCACGCTATGGGCGTTGGTCCCGGTGCTATGGAAGAATATATGCAGTTATTCTATTCCGACGATATTTTCCTTGGTGGTTGCATCTGGGAATGGGCAGACCATACTGTAAGACATATTAATGACGGCTTCCCTTGGGAGTATACATATGGTGGTGACCACGGTGAGCCACTCCACGATGGTTGCTTCTGTGTTGATGGCCTTTTCTACCCTGACCGCACACCACACACAGGTGCTTACAATATGAAGGCTATTTACAGACCCTTCAGAGCAACACGCCTTGCAGGTAATAAGCTTACAATTCTCAACACAAACAGATTCCTTTCATCAAAGGGCACAGAGGTTTATTGGGAATATCAGGTTAATGGTGAGGTTATGTGCTGTGGCTCCTTTGATACAGATATTGCTCCTGAAAAAGAGGCTACCTATAAGATTGATTTGCCAAAGGTGGATTACGAGAAAAACACATATCTTAACTTAACATATCTTAACGGCGATTTTGAGGTTGCCTCAGAACAGCTTACAATTTCAGAAAATTCATTCCCGCAGCCTGTAATTGAATCAGGTAAGGTTTCAATGAGCTCAGATGGTGAAACAATCGCTGTTAAATTCCCTGCAGGCTCCATTGAATTCAGTGAGGAAACAGGCGAAATGCTTTCATACAAGGCAAACGGTGTTTTTGTGCTTAATAAAGCACCTGTATCACACAAGGGCTTCCTTCTCAATTTCGTTCGTGCGTATATAGATAACGACCGCCAGGACGAAGCAAAGTGGGATGAGCATAATTTAAGAAATCCAAGAATTGTTCTTGAAGATTTAAGCGCAGAGGTTAAATCAGGTGTTGCATCCGTAAGTGAATATTTTGCAGTTTACGGCAAAGAAGATGTTCTTTTCAATGCGAATGTGCTTTATATTATTGGTGCAAACGGTGTGCTTGATATTGAAGTTGCTGTTTCTCCTGTTAAGGACAGTACAGAGCAGATTTATAATATTCCGAGAGTAGGTATTACATTTGAGGCAGATAAGCGCTTCTCAAAGATTGAGTATTTCGGCAGAGGTGAAAAAGAGAATTTCTGCGACTTTAATGCTCATGCTCCAATCGGTCTTTATAAATCAACAGTAGCAGACCAGTATGAACCATACATCAGACCACAGGATAATATGAACCATTCTGATGTTTCATACCTTAAGCTTATGAGTGATAAGGGTGAAGAAATTTATATTTCTGCTGATAAGCGCTTTAATTTCAATGTTCATAACTTTACTCAGGAAACACTCTTTAACGCAAATCACAGAGAAGATATTATTGATGAAAAAACAACATTTGTAACTCTTGATGGCTACACAAGGGGTACAGGTACAGGCTCCTGCGGTCCGAGAACACTTCCTGAATATTGTATTGATGCATCAAAAGACCTTACATTTAACTTTGTAATTGCTCCTAAAAAGGTGGATTAATTTATGGCAAGAATAATGTATCCTCGTTGTGAGATATTCTCATTTGACAGTAAAGATTTCAAAAAAATTACAGCTCTTCGTCGTGAGGTTTTTTGCGATGAAATGGGCGAAAAGCCATCTTTTATAAAGGATGGAAGAGATGCATCAGCCATTCACGTTGCGTTTTGCCTTGGCGATGATGTTGTTGGCTGTGGCAGTGCTTACGATATTGGTAACAATGTTTTTGAAATGTCAAAAATCTGTGTTGATAAAAACTACCGTCGTTTTAAGGTGGGTACACAGATTATTGAAGAAATAAGACGCATAGCAAAAGAAAAGGGCGCTCTTCAGCTCGTTTGTGAGGGCTATGCGGAAAATATTGATTTCTTTAAGAGCAATGGCATACCATATGAAAATGTTTCTTATGTAAAAGATAGCAAACGTCGCATTCAGTTCAGAGAAAATCTTGTTTTTAATGGTGTTGACTGGCTTTCCTTCCATGATGAAAATCAGGCGGTTATTGCAAAAAAGGATTTTTATCTTGAGAAAAAAGAAAAAACAGAGCTTTATGTTTCAGGGTTAGGTTTTTGCTATATTTACATTAACGGCAAATGTATAAGCGATAGAGTACTTGCGCCTGCGTGGACTAATTATAAGCGCCACAATACACAGGATATGAATTATCCTATCTATGATAAGATGACATATCGTATTCTCTATGAAAAAATTGATGTAACAAAATTCCTTAAAAAGGGCAACAACACAATTGTTTTCCATATAGGTGGCGGTTGGTATTGCCAGAATGAATGCCCTAACGAGGGTGTAAAGCCGTATGGCACATTAAAGCTTGCCTTCAAGCTCACTCAGGGCGGAAAGGTTGTTGCAAAAAGTGACGATACACTTAAATACAGAAAATCCTTTGTAACTAAAACAAATATCTACTATGGTGAAACTCACGATGCGCGTTTAGGCGGATATGATTTTACAAAAAAGGATATTGATACAAAGGGGTGGGAATACGCAGAGGTTGTTGAGAAGCCTGTTTCTGTTTTGGATGAGCAAGATTGCATATCAGATAAGGTTATAAGAAAGCTCAAGCCGAAATGTATTTTCCGTATGGGTGATTACAAAATTTACGATATCGGTGAAAATATTTCAGGTTATCCTGTTGTTTCTTTCGGAGAAAAAGCACAGCCTAATGAAATGTGTACACTCCGTTTTGCAGAAATTTTAAAAGAAGATGGCGCACTTGAATTCAGCTCCGCAGGTTGGGAGCATCGTATTCAGGGTGATACCTTCTTCCACGATGGTGAAAAAACAGAATATCACCCGCTTTTCACATGGCATGCTTGCCGATATATTGAGCTTCGCGGTACTGCAGAGGTTACAGAGTACAGAGTCTGCCATACAGACCTTAAGCCTCGTGTTAAGTTCAAATCATCAGAGCCTACAATTCAATGGATTTTTGATGCATTTATAAGAACACAACAATCAAATACCCACGGCTGTGTGCCGTCAGACTGCCCTCACAGAGAACGCCTTGGCTACACAGGTGACGGTCAGTTAACTGCAGATACAGTTATGCTCTGCTTTGATGCAGAAAAAATGTATCGCAAGTGGATAAGAGATATTGCAGATAGTCAGGATATTTATAACGGCCATGTTCAGCATACTGCACCATTCTATGGTGGCGGTGGCGGTCCCGGTGGCTGGGGTGGCGCAATGGTATTTGTGCCATACAGCTTCTACAAAGCATATGGCGATATGGAGCTTGTAAAAAAATATTATAATAATATGCTCGCTTACCTTGACTATATGGAAAACCACAGCGAAAAAGGACTTGTTGTAACGGAAGAACGTTTAGGCTGGTGCCTTGGTGATTGGTGCTCTCCCGGTAACAAAAATCTTATTCCTATTCCATTTGTAAATACATATTTCTATTTAAAAGCAATCCAAAATGTTATTGAGCTTTCAAAGGAAATAGGTGAGCCTACCAAAGAACTTGAAGCTCGTCTTAAAAAGGTGGAAAAAGCCTTCCTTGATAAGTATTATGATAAGAAAACATGTACATTCGCAAAATCTGTGGAATCAAGCGATGCATATGCCTTTGACCTGGGCTACGGTAACGAAAAAACCTTACAGGCAATTGTTGATAAATACGAAAAGCTTGGCGAATTCGATACAGGTATTTTCGGTACAAGACTTCTCATTAAAGTTCTTTGCGAAAATGGTCATAAGGATTTAGCCTTCAAGCTCCTTTCAAGTAAAAAGGAAAATACCTTCTACAATATGAAAAAACAAGGTGCTACAACCCTTTGGGAAAACTGGAATGGTGAAGCATCCCATTCACATCCGATGTTTGGTGGAGTAGTAGAATATATTGTTAAGTATTTCAATGAGATTTAAAATTCAAATCTTTGGCGAATAACTTGTTTTTGCGATATTCGCTGTATCTGCATACAGCGTCACAGGAAGAGAATATTGCATTTTGAATTTTGAATTTTTACAAAACACTTGCATTATATTTAAATCTGTGTTATCATACCTCCGTATGAAAAGGCATGGATGAAGACAGTAGTCTTTTTGCAGATTCAAAGCGAATCGGGGTTGGTGTAAGCCCGGTATGATGCAGATTGATGAATATCACTTCGGAGCTGAGGGCTGAAATAACAGTAGGCTTCTCCGGCAGTTCACCGTTAACAGAACGGCGTATGACGGTACGCTTGTATTATAGGTGGTTAACAAAGTATGGTCTTTGTCCTGTATACAGGGCAAGGACTTTTATTTTTATTTTGGAGGTTAAGTCAATGTACGATCCTATTTCCCCAAACGTAAATTTCGTTGAACAGGAAAAGAAAATCGAAAAATTCTGGCGTGACGAAAAAATCTTCGAAAAAAGTATCGAAGACAGAAAAGACGGCACACCATACGTGTTCTATGATGGCCCACCAACTGCAAACGGTAAGCCACACATCGGCCACGTTTTAACCCGTGTTATTAAAGATATGATTCCTCGTTACCGTACAATGAAGGGTTGTATGGTTCCTCGTAAAGCAGGCTGGGACACACACGGTCTCCCTGTTGAACTTGAGGTTGAAAAGCTTTTGGGCCTTGATGGTAAAGAGCAGATTGAAGAATATGGTCTTGACCCATTCATTGGTCATTGTAAAGAAAGTGTCTGGAAGTATAAGGGTATGTGGGAGGATTTCTCACGTACAGTTGGCTTCTGGGCAGATATGGATGATCCGTATGTAACATACCATAACGAGTTTATTGAATCCGAATGGTGGGCACTTAAGCAGATTTACGAGAAAAATCTTCTTTACAAGGGCTTTAAAATTGTTCCTTATTGCCCTCGTTGCGGCACACCTCTTTCATCACACGAGGTAGCCCAGGGCTATAAAACAGTAAAAGAGCGTTCTGCAATTGTTCGTTTTAAGGTTGTTGGTGAGGATGCATATTTCCTTGCATGGACAACTACACCATGGACACTCCCTTCAAACGTTGCACTTTGCGTAAACCCTGCAGACACATATTGCAAGGTAAAGGCAGCAGACGGCTTCACATATTATATGGCAGAAGCACTTCTTGACACAGTTTTAGGCAAGCTTGCAACAGAGGATGCACCTGCATACCAGGTTCTTGAAACCTACAAGGGTATTGACCTTGAGGGTAAAGAATACGAGCCACTTTTCAGCTATGTTAAGCCTATCTGCGAAAAGCAGGGCAAAAAGGCATTCTTCATTACTGCAGACAGCTACGTTACTATGACAGACGGTACAGGTATCGTTCACATTGCTCCTGCATTCGGTGAGGATGACGCTAAGGTTGGCAGACGCTACGATTTACCATTTGTTCAGCTTGTTAACGGTAAGGGTGAAATGACAGAGCCTACACCATACGAAGGCACATTCGTTAAAAAGGCAGACCCACTTGTGCTTGTTGACCTTGAAAAAGCAGGTCTACTCTTCGATGCACCAAAGTTCGAGCATGAATATCCACATTGCTGGAGATGTGATACACCTCTCATCTACTATGCAAGAGAGTCTTGGTTTATTAAAATGACAGAGGTTAAAGAAGACCTCATCAGAAATAACAATACAATTAACTGGATTCCTGAAAGCATTGGTAAAGGTCGTTTCGGCGACTGGCTCCAGAATGTTCAGGATTGGGGTATTTCAAGAAACAGATATTGGGGTACACCACTTAACATCTGGGAGTGTGAATGTGGTCACCGTCATTCAATCGGTTCTATTGAAGAGCTTAAGTCAATGAGCAGTAACTGTCCTGACGAAATTGAGCTTCACAGACCATACATTGATGCAGTTACAATCAAGTGTCCGGAATGTGGCAAGGAAATGACTCGTGTTCCTGAGGTTATTGACTGTTGGTTTGACTCAGGTGCAATGCCTTTTGCACAGCACCACTATCCGTTCGAGAACAAGGAGCTTTTCGAGTCACAGTTCCCTGCAGACTTCATTTCTGAAGCTGTTGACCAGACCCGTGGTTGGTTCTATTCACTTCTTGCGATTACAACGCTTATCTTCAACAAGGCTGCATATAAGAATGTTATCGTTCTCGGTCACGTTCAGGACGAAAACGGACAGAAGATGAGTAAATCAAAGGGTAACGCAGTTGATCCGTTTGATGCACTTGAAAGCTACGGCGCAGATGCTATCCGTTGGTATTTCTACACTAACTCAGCACCTTGGCTTCCAAACCGTTTCCACGGCAAGGCAGTTACAGAAGGTCAGAGAAAGTTTATGGGTACTCTCTGGAATACATATGCCTTCTACGTGCTTTATGCAAATATAGATAAATTTGACCCAACAAAATACAATCTCCAGGATTGCAAGCTTACTGTTATGGATAAATGGCTTCTTTCAAAGCTTAATTCCATGGTTAAGGCTGTTGACGATAATCTTGCAAACTACAAGATTCCTGAGGCTGCAAAGGCTCTTCAGGAGTTTACAGACGAAATGAGTAACTGGTATGTTCGTCGTGGCCGTGAGCGTTACTGGGTACAGGGTGAAACAGAGGATAAGACAGCAGCATATATGACTCTTTATACTGCACTTACAACAACTGCAAAGGCAGCAGCTCCGATGATTCCGTTTATGGCAGAGGCTATTTACAGAAACCTTGTATGTAACGTAGATAAGTCCGCTCCCGAAAGTGTACACCTTTGCTCATTCCCTGAGGTACAGGAAAACCTTATTGATAAAGACCTTGAAAAGAATATGGACGAGGTTGTTTCAATCGTTGTTCTCGGCAGAGCTGCACGTAACGGTTCAAACATGAAAAACCGTCAGCCACTCAGCACAATGTACGTACAGTGCGAGAAAAAGGTTGAGGGCTACTTTACAGATATTATCCGAGAAGAGCTTAATGTTAAGAGTGTAGATTTCATCGAAGATGCATCAAGCCTTGTTTCATACATCTTCAAGCCACAGCTTCGCACAGTTGGTCCTAAATTCGGTAAACAGTTAGGTGAAATCAGAACAGCTCTTGACGCTCTCGATTCATCTGCAAAAGCTACTCTTGATGCAGAGGGCAAGATTACACTTGACCTTCCAAGCGGTACTGTTGAGCTTCTTACAGAAGATATTCTTCTTGAAACAAAACAGAAAGAGGGCGTGTTCACAGTTTCCGACAGAGGTGTTACTGTTGCCCTTGATACTGAGCTTACACCGGAGCTTATTGAAGAAGGCTTTGTAAAAGAGCTTATCAGTAAGATTCAGACAATGAGAAAGGATTCAGACTTCAACGTTATGGACAGAATCAACGTTACTCTTTCAGGTAACGCGAAGGTTCTCGACATTGCAAAGAAGAACGAAGCTGCAATTTCAACAGTTGTTCTTTCCGACTCTATTGCCGAAGGCACAGGTGATGGTAAAGAGTGGGATATTAACGGAGAAAAGGTAACTATCTCAGTTGCAAGAGTTTAATATTTGGCGAATAACTTTGGCTTGTCCCCTCGCAGTATACCAGATACAGCGTCGGTGACAAGCCTTCGTTCTTCATCCAAATATTAAACTCTTGATTAGAACGGAAATTACAAATCTTGCGATTTTGCCCCCTTGCAAAAAAATTAAAATGCAAAATGCAAAATTTCGGAACTGCGTTGCTATTATAAATAAGTTAAAGTAATGCGAAGCCTATCCCTTTTTCGAAAAAGGGGGGACCGTTCCTGAATAAAGTTATTGTTGTGATAGATTTACTTCGGGATATAAGTAAATCATAAAAACATAGTTCGGACGGAACGGTGGGATATTCTTCGTTGCGAAGCAACGATTTCATCGTAAGATGAAACCTTTTCCAAAATCGTACCGAAGGTGCGACCTATGTAATAAAATTGGTAACTAACATTGAGTTTATTGTAACTTTTTGCCTTACGGCAAAACAATGTCTCGCGACATTGAGAATATCCCACCATTTCGCCCGAACACATTTTATTATAAAATTTATCACCCGTAATATACTTGAAATAAAACAACAGTCCCATTGTAAAATGGTCCCCCCTTTTTCGAAAAAGGGATAGGCTTCGCAAAATTTGAGATTTATTCTTTTTTAGTTATTATTTATTCTTCATTCTTTAAAAATTTGTTCTTTCCACCTGAAGAAAGGGGGCAAGAGAACTACCCACCACCATTCCGATAAAAGTTAAAAATAGAGGATAGTACATTCCACGGAATATACTATCCTCTAACATTTAATTTATTGAAGAATGGTCCCCATCCCTATCCGACTACGGCGCACAGGGATGAAAAGCTGTCGCATCACAACAACTTTTATAATCAACGCGTAGCGTTCCGAAATTTTGAATTTTGAATTTTAAATTTTGAATTTCACGCGAAGCTCTGGCTAACCGCTATTTTCTTACGGTTCTTGTGAAAACGTAATCGAACACAAGCTGTTCCTCGTAAGGTGATATTTCACCTGTTTCGCTGTCGGTAATTGTTCCTTTGTAGGTGACAATTGTTTTGCCGTCTTTGATGTCAACAAAAGTATCTATTTTATATTCATCATCCTTGTGCTCTTCGTAGAAATTCAAAAAGAAATCGCCGTTCTTTTTGCTGAAATCCGAAGCCTTTTCCTTTGCGGTTGAGGTTGCAAAGTTGCCACCCACAATAATGATTGGCTCGTGATAGCTTCCGCTGTAATCTGCAGGCTTTGATATGCATATTTCAAGATCCCAACAGGCGCTAACAATAACCATATAGGCTACAGCACAAATCAAAACCGCTGAAATAATGCTGATTAATATTTTTTTCATATCAACACCTCTTTATTTACGGAATGTAGTAAATTGCACGGGTGGTTTGGTATCCACTCTCGAATTCCACAATGAGAATCTTACCTTCCTTTTGAGTACCAACAAAGTAATATGGGTAAGCTTTCTTGAAGAGTGCATCCCACTCGGCTTTATTTTCTACCCTTGTTACAGGAGCTTTTTTATCAATTGTAACAGTATACAAGGATGAGAAAATTACACCGAAAACGGATTGCTCAGCATCTTCTTTATAATCCGTATAACCTGTGTAATGATTGTAATAATCATCTTGATTTACAAGGTATTTTGTCATAGCCTCAAGGTCTGCTGTGTAAACCTCTTTGATTTTGGTTTCTTTCTCAAAATACTCCATAAATCCAAGCTTTTCTAAGGCGTTAATGATTTTCTTCATGGATTTGTATACAGGTGTTGAGAAGGGTTCGTAATAATCGTAGTCGTAATAGGAGTTAATTACTGGAACTCTTATTACAATATAACCAAGGCAAGGGTCAGCAGGAGTAAACCATTCATCCTTAGAAAGGCTTAAAACATCATCGTAAATTGCTTCTCTGAGCATACGGAAATCCTCTTCAGAGACTTTAGTTAAATCAGGATAGAAGGTACTGCCCGGAATAGGACTGATTATAAGACTTATCTGACTCTGGTGTATTTCAAGCTTTTTGCCCTTTATGTCGGTAATTGTGTCAGGAAGAAGCCGTTCTCTGAGGTATTCTTCACTTGCGGAGCTTTGTCTGAGGTTTAATACCTTGAGGACTGCCTCTTCACTTAAAGACGGGTATTCCCAATCCCTTGTGGTGCCGTCCTTTAAGGTGTAACAAAAGTTAGCGTGTATAGCAGTATCCTTATCTCTGTTATCTACAATTGACTTGTGTAGCTCCATTGCTAATTCAATATCTCTTTGATTTTTTATAGTAAGGAAGCTGGAGCCGAAATCATATTCGTCACCAAATACATTTCCTGTTAATCCGTTGACATTAATAAAACTGTCGTAGGATATATCTAAAGAAATTTCCGCAATATCATTTTTGTCAGGGAGCTTATTGTAGGTGTTGAAAATATCTGTTGTATTTATTCCTATAAGAGCTGCCGCAAAAACTACTGTTGCTGCTGCACCTGTTAATGCATATTTTACCTTTTTGAACGTGAAATGGATAAGGAAGTTACAAAGAAGTGAACAAATTACAAGAATAAGTATACCATAAACATAATATTTAAAAAGTGAAGGCATCGGGCTGACAGAGTAATTTACATCGTAAACAAACTCCTGGGCTGCCACAAGTGTAACGAAAAGTGGCAAAGTAATTGAAATAAATGAGGATGCAACAGCATTTATTCCTTTAAAGCCACTATTTTCAGGCTTGTAAACCTTTTCAAAATATTTACCTAATGCAAATAAACCTGCACAGAGAACAAAAATCCATACAGCAGAGATAATCAAGCTTTCATATGGCGGAGCATATGTCTCGAATATTTCTGTGCCGTATCTGTCATAATACAAAGCATCGTTATAATCGTTGTAAGATGTATCGCCGTTCCATTGCCAAAGGAAATATTGCTCAGACCAGTCAAGGGGGTTAAGTGCAGCAGCAATTTTAGTAATAATTGTTTCAGAGTATTCTGTTGCACCAAAAAGACTAAAGCTGTTGATTATGCCAACGAAAATACTTATTGCAGATGGTAAGGCATAAATTGAAAATCCTGCAGCCATGGCTTCAATTGTTCTGCCGCAAAGTAAGCAGGCAAGAACTGTACAGAAAACTGTAAATAATTCAATTTTTATATACGCCAGAAGGTGAGCAAAAAATATTTGTAACAGATGTGGCTTGAAGCCGTAGGAATCAACATTTAATTTAAGAACGTACAGCTTTACGGCAAGCATTACGGCAAGCATAAAAAGTAAAGGTAAGAGTAGCCTGTTTCTGTAAAGTTTTTTTCTGTTTATATTAAAGCTGAGGGTGGTGTAGCAGCTGCTCTTTTTATGTAAAAAGCTGAACTGTAGCATGAAAACCGTGAAGGTTATTATAATTGCATAAACCATTTCAATGTCTGACGCTGAGAAATGGAACATCCCGTCCTTGCTTTTAATGTTACTTGCCAAATCCAGTACAATTCGTGAACCATCTATTGTGGGGCCTAATGTCAAAATATAAAAGCTGATAGCAAAAATTACCAGCAGTATTAGAACAAAAATGGAGTAATTTGATAATAAATCTCTGAAAGTAACAGATTTATTTGAAAATACGCTTGATTTTTTCATTATCTGATTGCGCCTCCGTTTCTTCTGTAAATACTTCCTCAAGGGTGAGAAGCTGAATATCAACCTTTTCTGCGCCTAAGGAGTTTATTTTTTGAATTTCTGCATCAATATCTCCGCAGAGTGTAAGTGTTGCTTGCTTTCCGTTAATTTTTAAGTTTTTGCAGGTGATACCTTCAAAAAGCTTTTCTTCGATAGTATCAGGGAAAACAAGAAGAACCTTTCTGAGGTTGTTGCTTATATCTTCAATAGGAGAATAGAAAACAAGCTGTTTGCCTTTGATTATTGCAACGTGGTCGCACACACCCGAAATTTCTCCAAGGTCGTGGGAGCTTACAATAACAGATGCGCCTGTTTCGTTAATGTATTCAAGTATAAGCTTTCTGAGGAGCTCTTTTTTGTGTGGGTCCAAGCCGTCGAAGGTTTCGTCTATTAAAAGGTATTTCGGCTTTGCGGCAAATGCTATTGCAAGACCTGCCTGACGAGTCATACCCTTTGAAAATCCTCTTACTTGCTTTTTCTTGTCGAGACCAAACAATTCACATAAGGAGTTAAGTACCTCAAAATCAAATTGAGGGTAATATGTTGAATAAAATTTTCCTGCAGATTTAATAGTTGCACCAACAGGAAACCATAAATCGTCTGATACATAAAAGAGCTTATCTCTTATGGTATCACTGTTGAAAACATCTGTGCCGTCTAAATACACAGCACCATTGTCTGGTTTAAATATACCTGCGCATACATTGAGAAGAGTGGTTTTACCACTTCCGTTAAAGCCTGCAAGACCTAAAACAGAGCAATCCTCAACTGTAAGGCTTATATCTTCAATTGCGGTGAAGTCACCGTATTTTTTTGTAACGGATTTAATTTCAATCATCACTATCACCCTTTTCGTATACTAATTTTGTAAGTTCAATTACTCTTTCGGGAGGAATTCCCTTAGCCTTTGACGATGATAATACTCTCATAAGCTCATTTTCGGCATTTTCAAGGACAATTTTATTGGCCACTGCTGTTTTGCTTATAAAAACACCTTTGCCGGGCAGAGCATACGTAACCCTTTCTGTTTCAAGCTCCTGATATGCGCGTTTGACTGTGTTTACATTCAAATCAAGCTCAGAAGCAAGCTGACGTACCGACGGAAGTCTGTCGTCTGTTTTAAGCTCACCTATATTAATAAGGTTAAGAATCTGTTCCTTAATCTGTTCAAAAATAGGCGTTCTGCTTCTTTGGTCTATAACTATCATCTTATCACCTCCTGTGTGCAACTGTGATAGCACACCTATCACAGTTTTAAAATAACATATAAATTTTTATTTGTCAACAGAAAATAAAAAACTGCGAAGCTTATAACAGCAACGCAGTTTTAAAATCTTGTGTTTGAATTTTTAATTTTAATACTCAATAGACTCCGGTGCTCCACCGTTTTCTCGTGATTTGTCAGCCTTGTATACACTCATATGGCCTGCCATAGAGTCAAAAATAGAGGTACAAGCAAGGCTTGTTTTATCTCCTCTTATAAAGTTAACAAAGTCAGCGGCAAGTCTTTCGTCACCACCACCGTGACCACCGTATGCACCAACCATATCGCCTGTAACATTAAGGTCTACCTCTTCGACATCGCATTCCTCGTTAAATGCGTCAGGTGATGGGTTGATTTTTTTTACAAAAAACTTTGATTCCTCAAAGTTACCGCTTATTTCACCCTTTGTGCCGATAATGTGTATTTTTCTCAGGCTTTGTGCAGAACCGCCAACCATATTGTGTGTGCCTGTTGCACCGCTTGCAAAATTTACAAGTACACTCTGGTGGTCAACAACATCATTGTCGCACTTGTAAATGCAACGAGCGTATGGAGAGTCACTTTTCATAAGAGCAATTTTATCTTCAATTGTTGGATTTTCAATATGCTCTAACTTGTCCCATACGTAAAAAGCCCATCTGTCGGGGTGATCTATGTAAAGTCGTTTAGTAGAGTAAACGCAATTGTCCACGTGAGGACAATCTACCATACAGATATTGCCTGCACCCTCAGGAGCATTTTCAGGCTTAAATTGATATTTGCCGCCGAATGACGCAATTTGCGTTGGTTTAGTTTCGCTCATAAGCCACATCATAAGGTCAATATCGTGGCAACACTTTGCAAGGAGCATAGTTGTGTAGCAGTTTTTGGAGTTCCCCCATTTTCCGCGAACATATGATGTGGAAAGGTGATGGTAGCTTACATGCTCCGTTGTTTGTATATTAATGATTTCACCAATTTCACCATTTACAATTCTTTCCTTTATACCATAGTAAAAGGGGGTGTAACGGAGTACGTGGCAAATCATAACCTTTGAATTATTCTTTTGGGCACATTCCTTTAAGAGTTTTGCTTCTTCCTCACACACCGCGAAAGGCTTTTCAAGAAGCATATCATAACCACATTCCAAAAGAGGCACAGCGGTTTCAATGTGCTGGTTATCCATTGTGCCGTTAATAATTGCATCAGCCAATTTGCCTTTTGTTGCCAGCTCCTGTGCAGTTTCAAAGCACATATCCTCACCAAAGCCGAATTTTTCCATACACAATTTTCTGCGTACAGGGTTAGGGTCAGCAACGCCAACTATTTTTAATAACTCGGGATTAGTAATAGCAAGCTCACTATACACTAATGCGCGATGACCTGCGCCAACAATTATGGCGGTAACCGGTTTTTTCTCCATAAAATTACCTCATATATGGTTCTTTCTTACAAGTTTAATGCCTTGTAAAATATATTCCTTTGCCTTTACGGCATCGGAAACGGGTAAAGCCTCAACGTTTTCCAATGGGTAGGGGGTGCCTAATTCCTTGTATTTTGCTACACCCATTGTGTGATACGGTAAAACATCAAGAGCTTTAAGATTTTTAAGCTTACCTATAAATTTACCTAACTCAACTAAATGGTCAGGGTTATCTGTATAACCCTTTACAATAATATGGCGTATCCATATAGGAATCTCTTTTTCGTCAAGAAATTGTGCAAAGGCTAAAATGTTGCTGTTATCCATTCCCGTAAGCTCTTTGTGGTTTTCGCTTTTTATGTGCTTGATATCAAGCATAACAAGGTCGGTGTAAAGCATTAGCTCGGTGATTTTTTTAATGCTTTCCGGATTATTGGGGTTATATGTTACACCTGATGTATCAATGCAGGTGTGTATACTCTCTGCCTTTGCTTTTCTGAATAAATCAATTAAAAAATCTACTTGTAAGAGTGGCTCACCGCCTGTAACGGTTATGCCCCCGTTTTTGTAAAATGAACGATTTTTATTATATTCCTTCAGCACATCCTCTGCCGTGATGGCTTCACCCGTGCCTGTTTCCCAGGTGTCGGGATTATGGCAATAAAGGCAACGCATAGGACAGCCCTGCATAAAAAGAACATATCTTATGCCCGGGCCGTCAACTGTGCCGAAGCTTTCTTTTGAATGGATGTATCCAATCATATTTTAGAATTGGTCGTGGAAGGTTCTTGAAATAACCTCGTCCTGCTGTTCCTTTGTAAGCTTAATAAAGTTAACAGCGTAACCGCTTACACGAACTGTAAGCTGAGGGTATTTTTCAGGGTGTGCCTGAGCATCAAGAAGTGTTTCCTTAGTGAAAACGTTAACGTTTAAATGATGTCCGCCTTTTTGAACATATCCGTCAAGAAGGCTTACAAGGTTATCTATCTGGTTTTGTGTAGCAGCCATAGTAAATCTCCTTTAAAATTTATTCTTCTGAATCTGTGTCAAGACCCTCAAAAAGAGTAGGTGTACCGCAAGCGCCACTTGCACAGCAATCAATGTCTATAGCAATATCGCCCGCAAAAATTCTGTCATCCTTACCTAATGCGCCGGGGATAATAGAGAAGGTGTTTGAAATACCATCCTGTGCATCAACGAAAGGAAGCTTTGCAACAGATGCAAGGGAAGCAACAGCACCATGGGTATCGCGCCTGTGCATTGGGTTAGCACCCGGTGCGAAGGCCTCACCCTTCTTTCTGCCGTCCGGTGTGGCACCGGTATTCTTACCATAAACAACATTAGATGTGATAGTAAGAATTGATGTTGTAGGAATACCATCTCTGTAGGTGTGGTGTTTTCTGATGTGTGTCATAAATCTGTGGACTATATCGTAAGCAATCTGGTCAACTCTGTCGTCGTCATTTCCGTATTTAGGGAAATCACCTTCTATTTCATAATCAACAGCAATGCCTTGCTCGTTGCGGATTGTTTTAACCTTTGCATATTTAATAGCAGAAAGTGAGTCTGCAACAACAGAAAGTCCTGCAATACCTGTAGCAAACCAGCGGGTTACCTTCTTGTCGTGGAGAGCCATCTGAAGCTTTTCGTAGCAATATTTATCGTGCATATAGTGAATTATGTTAAGTGTATGCACATAAACCTTTGCAAGCCACTCCATCATTGCATCATATTTTGTCATGACCTCGTCATAGTCCAGATATTCGCTTGTAATAAGACGATATTCAGGAGCAATCTGCTTGCCTGAAATTTCGTCAACACCACCATTTATGGCGTAAAGTAAGCACTTTGCAAGGTTTGCTCTTGCACCGAAGAACTGCATTTCCTTGCCAACCTTCATAGATGAAACACAACAGGCAATGGCATAGTCATCGCCATGGTGGAAACGCATAAGGTCATCGTTTTCGTACTGAACGGATGATGTTTCAATAGAAATTCTTGCACAGAATCTCTTGAAGTTTTCAGGAAGACGAACGGACCAGAGAACAGTAAGGTTAGGCTCCGGTGCGGCACCTAAGTTTTCTAATGTGTGAAGATATCTGTATGACATCTTTGTAACCATGTGTCTGCCGTCGATTGCAACACCTGCAATTGACTCTGTAACCCACTGTGGGTCACCTGAGAAAAGGTCATTATATTCAGGTGTACGTGCAAACTTTATAAGACGGAGCTTCATAATGAAATGGTCAATCATTTCCTGAATTTCTGATTCTGTATAAGTGCCGTTTTTCAGGTCTCGTTCTGAGTAAATATCAAGGAATGTTGATGTTCTGCCTAAAGACATAGCGGCACCATTCTGTTCCTTGACCGCACCTAAATAACCGAAATAAAGCCACTGAATAGCTTCTTTTGTATCCTTTGCAGGCTTAGAAATGTCAAAGCCGTAGGATGCAGCCATTTTCTTAAGATCCTCTAATGCGCGAATCTGCTCTGAAAGCTCTTCGCGTTCCTGAATTACATGAGAATACATGGCTGTTCTTGTGGTTTCTTTTTGTTCAAGCTTGTCCTCAATAAGTCTGTCAATACCATAGAGGGCAACTCTGCGGTAGTCACCGATAATTCTGCCTCTGCCATATGCATCAGGAAGACCTGTGATAATGTGGCTTGAACGGCAAGCTCTCATTTCAGGAGTGTATGCATCAAACACACCTGCGTTATGAGTTTTTCTGTGAATTGTGAAAAACTCTTTAACAGTAGGGTCTAATTCATAGCCGTTATCCTTGCAGGCTTTTTCAGCCATACGTATACCGCCATATGGCATAAGTGCGCGTTTGAAGGGCTTATCCGTCTGGAAGCCTACGATTTTTTCTTTCTCTTTATTAAGATAGCCGGGGCCGTGAGAAACAATTGTTGATATGATTTTGGTATCCATATCAAGAACGCCGCCCTTTTCGCGTTCTTCTTTAGAAAGCTCCAACACCTGCTCCCATAAATCCTTTGTATCCTGAGTAGGAGCTTCAAGGAAGCTTTCGTTACCGTCGTATGGTGTAAAGTTGTGTTTTATAAAGCTTCTGACATTAATTTCCTTTTTCCAGGTTCCGCCTTCGAAACCCTTCCAGCTTTCGAAATCCATTTAACTTTCTCCTCTTGAAATAATAAAGATAATTTTACACTATTAAGTATAACAAAAAATATAGCAATAATCAACAATCAGAAAGCAAAAATGTGCAAGGAAAAATCAAGAAAAAATGTAGTTTTTTTTAACTTTTGCATAATTTAAAATTTTTTCAGGAAAATATAATGATTACAATATTTTCTAAGGAGGAGTAACAATGTGTGGAATAATAGGTAAAGTCGGCACAGAGGATGTTGTTCCCCATATAATAACCGGTCTGAAAAAGCTCGAATACAGAGGATATGATTCGGGTGGTATAGCTTTTTTTGATAACGACCAAATAAAAAGACTTCGTAGTGTGGGTAAAATATCACAACTGGAAAAGCTTGTGAGCAAGGAGAAAAATCAAGGATTTACAGGTATCGGCCACACCCGTTGGGCAACACACGGAAAGCCTACCGAAAATAACGCCCACCCACATAAAAGTGCCAATGGTGTTTTCTACATTGTTCACAACGGAATAATCGAAAACAGCGAGGAAATAAAAAAAACCTTGCTGGGAGAGAATATAGTATACGAATCCCATACGGATTCAGAGATTTTTGCACATCTTCTGGAAAAGTTTTATACCGGTGACCCTATTTGTGCCATTGCAAAAGCTTTAGCGGTTTTAAAGGGGTCATATGCCTTCGGTATATTGTGTAAGGATTTTCCGGGTATAATTTTCGGTGCGTCAAGCGGTAGCCCTCTTGTGGCATTAAAAAGCGAAAACGGGTGCTGTATTGTTTCGGATATTGGTGCGGTAACGGAAAAAGCAACAGAGGTATTCAGAGTGTGCGATGGTGAAATATGTAAGATAACACACAACACTATAAGCTTTTTTGACCTTGTGGGTGAAAAGGTGGATAAGCATTCTGAAAGAACAAAATCAAGTGCAGAAGATTTTGATAAGGGCGAGTATAAGCACTTTATGCTCAAAGAGATCGAGGAGCAACCTGAGGCGGTAGAAAAAACTATAGAATCGCTTGTTACATTTGGTAGTATAGCTTTGCCGGATGTTACATTGGATGAGGAGTTTATAAAAGAAAAGCTTCAGAATATTGTTATTGTTGCATGTGGGTCTGCATACCACACAGGGCTTGTGGCAAAACACATTGCAGAAGAGTTGGCGGGTATTTCCTGTGTAGTTGAAATTGCCTCGGAATTCAGATATTCACAACCTCTTGTAAATGAAAATACCCTCGTGATTTTTGTAAGCCAGAGTGGAGAAACTGCGGATACTTTAGCATCTCTGCGCCTTGCAAAATATTGTGGTGCCCAAATTCTTTCTATTGTAAATGTTAAGGGAAGTGTAATTGCGAGGGAAAGCGAAAATGTGATTTTTACAGAGGCAGGCAGAGAAATTGCAGTTGCTACTACTAAAGCGTACAGTGCACAGCTTGTGGCGTTTTACGCCTTGGGAATTTATCTGGGGAGAGTAAGAGGGAATATAACCAATGAGCAGGAAGAAAGGTTTGTTTGCGAATTGCTTCAATTACCGCAAAAAATAGAGGAGACGCTCAGACTTGTTGATGGTAAAGCTAAGGAAATTGCACATATTCTTTGTACTCAAAGGGATGTATTCTTTATTGGTAGACTTACAGATTATGCTACCGCCTGCGAGGGGGCTTTGAAACTGAAGGAAATAAGCTATATCAACGCCCAAAGCTATGCGGCAGGTGAGCTTAAGCATGGCACAATATCTCTTATTGAAAACGAAACTCCCGTTATAGCTATTGCAGGAGAGAGTAAAATTTTCTCTAAAACAATAAGTAATATATGTGAGGTTGAGGCTCGAGGCGGCAAGGTTATTGTTATTACCGATAAGGCAAAGGAAGCTCTTGTGGCTAAGGGGCGCTCGGTAATTGCCGTGCCTGATACAATTTCGCAATTCCGTAGTTCACTTTTAGTTGTTCCGCTCCAGCTTATCAGCTACTATACCGCGCTTTATCTAAATCGGGATATAGACAAGCCCAAAAACCTTGCAAAAAGCGTTACGGTTGAGTGATTGGGTATACTAACCTCACAAAAAAACAGCATCTCATTTGTTGGAGTTGCTGTTTTTTATTTTTTGTTTGTAATTATTAAAAATAACAAGTATAATTAAAATAACTGTGAGGTGTTGCAATGAAAAAGGCAATAGCAATTATTGCTGTTATGGTGGTGCTTTTTATGGGATTTAAATGTTTTTTAGACTACTTTTTTAAAGATAAGGAAACCGGTAAATACACAGACCTGAAGGGGATTCTTCCTCAGGGCTTTACATATACTGCTCACACAGGTTGTTGTGGTACTCAGGCTAATTCCATAGCACCTATCGAAAAAGGTGTAAGCTGTGGTGCGAATATAGTTGAGTTTGATTTGAAATTCACAAAAAGCGGAGAGCCTGTTCTTTGCCACGATGCAATTAAGGGGAACGAGGTTACAGTTGATGAAGCTTTTGCAAAAATCAGCGAGTATGATGGCATCTATGTTAATGTTGACAGAAAAACAAGCGATGCACTTCATAAGATACCTGAGCTTGCAAAGAAACACGGCATATCCGACAGAATTTTCTTTACAGGTGTAGAGGAAGAGGCTGTTGAGGCTGTGAAAAAGGCTTGTCCCGGAGTGGATTACTACCTTAATATGGATGTAAAAAAGCCTTCAAAGCATACAGACGAATATCTGCTTTCTCTTGTAGAAAAGGTAAAGGAATGTGGCGCTGTTGGTATAAACTTCAATAAAAAAAGTGCATCTAAAAAGCTTGTTGATACCTTCCATGAAAATGGACTTTTAGTTTCAATATTTACTGTTGATAAAAAAGCGGAAATGTATAAAATTTTGCTTTTTGCACCGGATAATATAACAACAAGAAACCCTGATTTGCTCGGGGAGATTTTAAAGGACTAATTCAAAGGAGTACAGATATGTTAGAAATAAAAAACAAAAAATTCTATATGGATGGGGAGGAATTCCATATCTATTCAGGTGCCATGCACTATTTCAGAATTCCTCAGGAATATTGGGAGGACAGGCTTCTTAAATTAAAAGCGGCAGGTCTTAATACTGTTGAAACATATGTGCCGTGGAATTTTCATGAAAAGAAAAAAGGTGAATTTGATTTTGAGGGTATGCTTGATATTGAAAAATACGTTAAGCTTGCTCAGGATTTAGGCTTGTATGTTATAGTGCGTCCCGGTCCGTATATTTGCGCTGAGTGGGATCTTGGCGGTTTGCCTGCATGGCTTTTGAAGGATAAGAATATAAGACTTCGTTGTTGGGATAAGGCATATATAAAAGCAGTTGAGAACTTTTTTAAGGTGCTTATTCCGAAGCTTTTACCATATCAGGAATCAAATGGCGGTAAGCTTATAGCAATGCAGGTTGAAAACGAATATGGCTCATTCGGTAGAGACAAAAAATATCTTTACTGGCTTCGTGACCTTATGAAGGAGCTTGGTGTTACTTGCCAGCTTTTCACATCTGATGGTGAGGATAGATATTTCTTCTCAGGTGGCGGAATACCTGAGGAATTCATGGTTGCAAACTTCGGTGGCTATAATGAAAACCGTTTTAACGATTTAAAACTCCTTCAGCCCGATAAACCACTTATGTGCGGTGAGCATTGGTGCGGTTGGTTTGATCAATGGGGTGCAAAGCATCACACAGATAATGCAGAGGAAACTCTCGGCAGAAGCCTTGACGGCTTCTTTAAAGAGGATGCAAACTTTAACCTTTATATGTTCCATGGTGGCACAAACTTCGGTTTCTCCTCCGGTGCAAACTACTACGACAGATATTGTCCTACTACAACAAGCTATGATTATGGCTCACCTCTTTCAGAAAATGGTGCATATACAGATAAATACTTCATTCTCAGGGATAGAATGGCAAAGAAATTAAACAAAGAATTGCCACCACTCCCTGCAGATGCGGTGACACAGAAAATCGGCAAGGTTAAATTTACTGAGTTTGCAGATTTGCAAAAGGTGTACAAATCCTTTGCGCGCCGTAAAAAATCACATATTCCTCAGTATATGGAAAGCTATGACCAGTATAGTGGCGCAATCCTTTACAGCACAGTTTTGCAGGGAAATTATGGTGATACAGAGCTTAACGCCTTCGGTGTTCACGATATTGCATATGTTTATATAAATGGTGAATTAAAGCACGTTTATGACAGAGCTGAGCTTAAAGGCAAGGCTCTTCACGATGAAAGCTTTAGTGTGAAAATCCCTGCATTCAACGGCGAATGCAGAGTTGATGTGCTCGTTTATGCTCTCGGAAGAGTAAACTATGCAAGAAGAATATATGACCGCAAGGGTCTTGATGAAATTTATCTTGGTGGCCAGGCAATTGTTGATTGGACAGTTTACTGTATGGATTTAGAAACTGCACCGGATATTAAATATTCTGCTAAGAGAAGCGGAGCACCTCTTTTCCTTAAAGCAAATTTCAAGGCAGAGGAAAAAACAGATACATTTGTTGATATGCGTGGCTTTACAAATGCAGTTGTGTATGTAAACGGATTTAATTTAGGTAGATTTTTAAAGAAAGGTCCGCAATACACACTCTATCTTCCCGGTTGTTTACTTAAAGATGAAAATGAAATTGTTGTACTTGAGCTTGAAGGCACAAACAAAAAGGATATTGCGTTGATTGATAAGCCCATATTCAGATAAATTAAAGAAGTCGTTCTCTGGAAAGAGAACGACTTCTTTTATGGTTTATATGGAAAAACAGGCATAAGCTGAAGCTTGAATTGATTTATTCTGTGTAAGCGGTCAATTTTAGCTTTTATTTCTTCATCCTCACAGATGCCTTCACGGATATATCTGTCAAGAGTTGCATAGGTGAAGCCTAAATTGTCCTCGTCTGTTTTACCGCAAAGTCCGTCAATGGGGACTTTTTCAACAAACATTTCAGGGAGACCTAATACTCTGCCAATTGCTTTAACCTCTTGTACAGTAAGCATTGAAAGCGGGGAGAAGTCACCAACACTGTCACCATAACGGGTGGAATAACCAACCCAATCCTCTGAAAGGTTGCAGGTGTTTGCAACTCTGCCGTTTACACATTGGCTCACAGCATAAACGGTTGCCATTCTTATTCTTGGAGGCAGGTTAGTTGTTGCTAAGGTGTTGATTTCAACACCACTTTTCCGGAGCTCGTTCATAATGCCGTTGTAGGCATCATTTATGTTAACTGTGTAATATTTTATATCAAGAAATTCGCAAAGTGCAATGCTTACATCAATATCAAATTGCTCACCCTTAGGCATTAATACACCAACTACATTTTCTTTGCCTAATGCTTCAACGAGAAGTGCGGCAACAACGGAGCTGTCCTTACCGCCTGAAATACCGAGTACACCCTTGCAGCCTTTTCCGTTTTCTTCAAACCAATCCTGTATCCATTTTACGATATCGTTTTTTACCTTTATAGCATCGAAACTCATATAAGTTCTCCTTTTAATGTAAAGTTCACCATTATTGTATTATTTTTAACCTATATTTTCAAGATTTTTGCGTAAATAACTTGAATAGTGATAAATTTTTTGTATAATTAAAATAGAAAAGTTTTTCATTTCGGGGGAATAGGAATGACAGTAAGCGAAGCAATAAAAACCCTTGTGGATTATGCTGTTAATGTTGGCCTTGTAGAAGAAGCCGACAGAATATGGGCAACTAACAAGCTTCTTGAGGTTATGGAGCTTGATTCTGTTGATATGGAGGCTCAGGCACAGGAAAATGTTGCACTTGAAGAAATTTTAAAGGCGCTCCTTGATGATGCGTGCGAAAGAGGAATATGTGAAAACTCTGTTGTATTCCGTGACCTTTTCGATACAAAGCTTATGGGCGCCATCACCCCAAGACCATCAGAGATTATAAAAAAATTCAATGAGTTTTACCAGGAAAGCCCTGAAAAAGCAACAGAATTCTATTACCATATTTCACGCAAAAGTGACTATATAAGGGAATACAGAATCAAAAACGATGTTAAGTGGGTAACACCTACTGAATATGGTGATATTGATATTACAATAAACCTTTCTAAACCCGAAAAAGACCCTAAGGCAATTGCAGCGGCACTCAAAATGAAGCAAAGCTCATATCCTCTTTGTATGCTTTGCCCCGAAAACGAGGGTTATGCAGGTAGGGTAAATCACCCTGCAAGGCAGAATCACAGGATTATCCCCTTAACACTTGATGATGAAAACTGGTGCTTGCAATATTCCCCTTATGTTTACTATAACGAGCATTGCATTGTGTTTGATAGCATACATCAGCCTATGAAGATTACGGAAAAAGGCTTCAGACGTCTTTTTGCCATAGTTAAAAAATTCCCTCATTATTTTGTTGGCTCAAACGCAGATTTGCCTATTGTGGGTGGCTCAGTTTTAACACATGACCATTTCCAGGGCGGTAATTACACCTTCGCAATGGCAAAGGCAGAAATCGAAACACCTGTTGAGTTTAAAAATTACCCAAGCGTTTCAGGTGGTATTGTTAAGTGGCCAATGTCAGTTATTCGTCTTATTGGTAAGGATACTGATGAAATCTGCACTCTTGCAGGTGAAATACTTGCAAAGTGGAGAGCATATACGGATGAAGAGGCTTTCATTTTTGCAGAAACAGACGGCACACCGCACAACACAATTACACCAATTGCACGTTTCAGAAACGGTAATTTTGAATTAGATCTTGTTTTAAGAAATAATATCACTACAGAAGAATATCCCGATGGTGTTTACCACCCCCATCCTGAACACCACCACATCAAGAAAGAAAATATCGGTCTTATTGAGGTTATGGGTCTTGCAGTTCTTCCCTCAAGGCTTAAAACAGAAATGTCAATTTTAGAGGATGCTTTGATTAACAACAAAGATATTTCAGCAGATGAACGCATTGCAAAGCATTATGCTTGGGCAGAGGAAATAAAGAAAAATAATACAATTACTGCCGAAAACTGCGAAGAAATTCTTCAAAACGAAATCGGTAAGGTTTTTGCAGACATACTCAGCCAATGCGGTGTTTACGAAAGGTCTGCACAGGGTAAACAGCAATTCCTCAAATTTATTGACGTAATTAATTCATAAAAGGAGATAACACTATGTTTAAGACTATCAGATCTCAGTTCAATATAGGTAAGGCATCAGTTCAGCAGAATGATTTTGAAGGCAGAGGCTTTTCTTTTAAGTTAGACGTAACAGATGAATCAATCAAGGGTATTCTTGTAGCAAAAAGTGACCTTGAAATGAAGTCTTTTGAAATCGAAACAGAAAAGGACTTTGATGATGACGATTTGTTCTTTGCAAACGGCTACCAGGCTTGGACAACATCACGAGAATTTTCAAAGGATGATACATTCAAAGGTCTTATTAAGGCTGCAGGTATAAACAAGTTTCTTAAGCATTTTGCAGGTCTTTCAGGTGACTACCACTTTGAAAGCTATGGTGAGGAAGGTAAGTTCCACGCATACACATACTGCTATTTCCGTGAAAAGGGCGAAAGAGAAATCAAGCTTTACGGCTCAAGGAGTGAGCGCAAGGGCTTTACAATTTTTGCCGTTGATATGAAAGATGATAAATTCATCATCAGAAAGGATGTTGATGGACTTTCACTTAAAGCAGGTCAGGAATACGAAATGTTTGATATCGCAATTATCAAAGGCGATATGGACGAGGTAATGGATAAATATTTCTTCGATTTTGTTGGCTGTAAAAAGCCTGCAATCAAGCACCTTTCAGGTTACACAAGCTGGTACAACTATTTCCAGAATATCAACGAAGAAATTATTATGCGTGACCTTAACGGACTTGACAGAGCAAGTGAAGAGGTTAACATTTTCCAGGTTGACGATGGTTATCAGGAAGCAGTTGGTGACTGGCTTCTTACAGATAAAACGAAATTCCCTAACGGAATGAAATATATTGCAGACGAAATCCACAAAAAAGGCTACAAGGCAGGTATCTGGCTTGCACCATTCAGTGCACAGGTTTCTTCAAAGCTTGCAAAAGAGCATCCCGATTGGCTTCTTACACACAACAGAAACGGTAAAAAGATGCTTGGTTGCCAGGGTTGGGGCGGCGCTTATACAATAGATATCTATAATGACGATGCACGCGCATACATTAAAAAGGTTTTTGATGTTGTGCTTAACGAGTGGGGCTTTGATATGGTTAAGCTGGACTTCCTCTACAGCCAGTGCATTGAGCCTCGTAACGGCAAAACCCGTGGTGAAATTATGTGCGATGGTGTAGACCTTCTTCGTGAGGCTTGCGGTGACAAGTGGATTCTTGGTTGCGGTGTGCCTATTGGCGCATGTATGGGCATTTTTGATGCTTGCCGAATCAGCTGTGATGCAAGCAAAAACTGGAAATTTAAAATTGAAAAAGGTCTTGCAATAAACGACCTTGTTTCATCAATTAGAATCAACTGCGAAAATCCGTCATCACAGAATGCTATTATTAACACAGTTTTCCGTAATCACCTTGACGGCAGAGCCTTCTGTAACGACCCTGATGTTTTCTTCCTTCGTGATATAAATATCAATTACACATGGGAGCAGAAGCTTCTTCACGGTAAAATCAATACTGTTTGCGGTAACGTGCTTTTCGTTTCCGATAACGCAGGTGATTTTGATGATGAAAGAATTAACTACCTTAAGGAATTCTTTAAAGATAAAGAGTATAAGGTTAAACTTGCAGAGTACGAAAGTGAAAATGTTATCCGCCTTGACTTTACAGAAAATGGTGAAGATAAGTCACTCCGTTTCGACCTTATCACAGGTGAAAGCAATATTTACGAAGTTCTTTAAAAAACCAAAGGCGCCGATAAGGCGCCTTTTTTGTTGCTTGTTTTATTTTTAAACCTTTATCATTCCAAGGCCTTCAAGTACGGAGAAAATTAATATTCCTACAATGCATACAGGGGCAACATATTTAATGATAACTGTAAAAAGTGTTTTTCTTTTGAATTTTCCGTTTGATTCAATTTCTTCAATAAGTGCTTTCGGTTTGATTATATAGCCTACAAGTATGCATGTTACAAGGGCTACTATAGGCATAATCACGCTGTTTGAAATAAAATCAAAGAAATCGAGGAATGCAAGACCTATTATTTTTATATCCTTAAGTGCGCCGTATCCTAAGCAAGATGGTAAACCTAATGCAATGCAAAGAATAAATACAAAAATACATGTGGGCTTTCTTTGCCATTTGAATTTATCCATAAATATGGAAACTACTGTTTCCATAAGGGAAATGGAAGAAGTGAGTGCAGCAAAAAGTACAAGAATGAAGAACACCGAACCTATAATGTTTCCGCCTGCCATACTTTCAAAAACCTTAGGAAGGGTAACAAACATAAGACCCGGACCCTTACCCAAAGCGCTTTCATCACCGCCTGAGAAGGAGAAAACGGCAGGAATAACCATAAGACCTGCAAAGAAAGCTATACCTGTGTCAAAAAGCTCTATTTGCTTAACAGCGCCTTCAATTGCAACATCCTTTTTCATATATGAGCCGTAGGTAATCATAATACCCATAGCAAGGCTCATAGAGTAGAAAAGCTGACCCATGGCTGCAAGCACTGTTGTTATGGAGAATTTACTGAAATCAGGCTTGATGTAGTAAATAAGACCGTCAATTGCACCGGGCATAAATAAAGAGTAAACGGCAATAAATACAGTAAGCACAACAAGGATAGGCATCATAATTTTGCTTACCTTTTCAACGCCTTTTTCAACGCCTAAAAGTACAATAATTGCAGTTGCCCCCAAGTAGAGAAGGAACCATCCTATAGGCTCCGTAGGGTGAGTAATAAAGTTATCAAAGAAACCGTTTGTTGCAGCGTCTGCAAGACCACCGGTTACAAATTGCACAAGGTATTTTATAATCCAACCACCAATTACTGAATAGTAAGGGAGTATAATTATTGGTACAAGTGATGTGGCAAGACCTAAGAAAGAAAAACGCTTGTCCAACTTCTTATAAGCACCGATTGCACTTAGCCCTGTTTTTCTGCCTATGGCAATTTCTGCGCACATAAGAGTAAAGCCAAATGTAAGTGCGAGTATAATATACACAAGCAGGAAAATACCGCCACCATACTGAGCAGCAAGGTAAGGGAAACGCCAGATGTTTCCTAAACCGACCGCAGAGCCTGCGGTTGCAAGCACAAATCCTAATTTTCCTGAAAAACTACTTCTTTTTTCTGACATAATATATCTCCTATTTCAATAACAATAGGGAATATTATTACATATTTAAAGAGTAAAATCAATAACAAAATAAAACAACTATCTGCGAAGTTGTTGAAAATTTTGCAGATAGTTGTATATAGTATTTTTGTTAAGAGTGATTGCGTTATGTGCTCAGAATCTTCCGCCGGCGCCACCGCCACCGGTAGACCCTCCGCCTCCGCTGAAACCACCACCGCCGCCGAAGCCTCCACCACCATGGAATCCACCGTGGTGAATGGTTGTATGCGTGTTGGTGCGTAGTCTCTTTTTAGCTATTTGTTTTTTGTATTCTATTGCACGTGTTGTACCGTGCTCTCTGTCATAGGCTAACAGCTTTATGTAACGGATTGCTCTATAAATTCGTGAAATGATAGGAACAATAACTAAAAGTGACCATATTATAAGGAAGATTGCTATCGGATTATCAATACCCATTTCGCTAAGAATACTGTCTTCAGTTACAATGTCGCTTTGGAAATAAGCCAGATTTTCATCAGGCTCAATTCCATATTCAACAGTACGGAGTTCATTGACTATAGCACCAAACAGAAGGCGCGTGCCTGTATCGAAATCATCCTCGGAGTAGTGGGGGATTGCGTATATATCCCTCATCTGACCTAATTTTACATCGGTCAGAGTGCCCTCAACACCATAACCTGTTGTAACCCACATTTCTCTATCGTTAAGGCTTACAAGGATAAGAACACCATTGTCCTTCTCTGCATCACCAATTCCCCAGTCACGAAATACCTCAACAGAATATTCGGAAATATCCTTCCCGTCAAGCGAATCGATTGTAAGCACGCAAACCTGTGCAGTAGTATCAGTATAGAGCTGAACAGCGGTGTTTTGTATTTCCTGCTCTGTTTCGTCAGATAAAATATCTGCATAGTCATTTACAAAAAAGTCACTTGTAGGCTCGGGTGTTTTGCAAAATGCAACAGGACATAGTAAGGTGATGCAAATAAAGATAAAAACAATACTGTAAATTAATTTTTTATAGCCTGTTTTCATATTAGTCACCTAACATTGAGCCTACATCGGGAGCTTTCTCTGCACCTGCGTCGGCTTCAAAATAATCGGCCTTTTCAAAACCAAAGATGCTTGCAAAAATATTTGCAGGGAATTTTATTACCTTGTTGTTGTATGCTTTAACTGCATCGTTGTAGTCCTTTCTTGCTGTTGCAATTCTGTTTTCGCTGCCTTCAAGCTCATCCATAAGTGCAACATATGTGGCATCTGATTTAAGCTCAGGATAGTTTTCAACTATAACATTAAGGCTCTGTAAAGCTGAAGAAAGCTCGCTGTTTGCCTGTGCTTTTTCTGAAAGTGTGCCGGCATTCACAAGCTTTGCTCTCGCAGATGTAACACTATCTATAACCTCTTTTTCGTGCTTTGCAAAGCTTTTCACGGAAGCGACCACGTTAGGAATAAGGTCTGCACGGCGCTGTAAATATGTGTCTATATTGGACTCAGCATTTTCAACTGTTTCTTTTGCAGTAACAAGTGAGTTGTAGTTTGAAACAAACATACCGCCGATAATCGCAATAACAGCAACAATTGCAATTACAATAATTAATCCTTTTTTCATAAAATTGTCCTCCTCGTTTTTGAATTATGATTAGTGGTATTTTGGTAAATAATCACCATGAGCAACAATAAGGTCATCAACCATGCTCTTAATATCGTCAATGCTTAATTCGCTTGCTGTGTGTGGGTCAAGCATTGCAGCCTGATAGATGTGCTCAAGCTTTTTAGTTTTTGCAGCTTCAATTGTAAGGAGCTGAACGTTAATGTTTGTCATATTCATTGCAGCACACTGTACGGGGAGTGCACCAACATAACAACCATGAATACCTTTGCCGTCAACAAGGCAAGGCACCTCAACACAAGCATCTGCGGGTAGGTTTGTAATAAGGCCGTTATTGAGTACGTTACCACCAATTTTATATGGTGTGTTTGTAACGATAGACTCCATAATGTGTGAAGCATACTCCTCTGAACGTGTGTGCTCTTTAACACCTTTTTCAAGAAGCTCTTCATATTCCTTTTTCCAGCCTGCAATCTGGTTAACACATCGTCTTGGGTATTCATCAAGAGGAATGTTATATCTTTCAATAAGCTCAGGGTATTTGCTTTTAATGTAGAACATATTGTATTCCGCATTGTGCTCACTTGATTCTGTGCAGAAATATCCAAAGTTTTTAATATATTCAAATCTGACCTTGTTGTCAAAGTCGGGATCATCTATTTTAGCCTGAATTCTCTTTTTGATTTCAGGGTAGAGGTCGTTGCCGTCTTTATCCTGAATTTCGAGGAGCCAACCCATGTGGTTAATACCTGCAATAAGCTCTTTTCTACCCTCTAATTTATCCTCAAGACCTACCTGATTAAGAAGATCCTTTGAGCAGGATTGAACACTGTGGCAAAGACCTACTGTGTTAACACCTGTATATCTCTGCATATAGCCTGAAAGCATAGCCATAGGGTTAGTGTAGTTAAGGAAAAGCGCATCAGGGCAAACCTCTTCCATATCACGTGCAAAGTCCTCTAAAACAGGAATTGTACGAAGTGCACGCATAATACCACCAATACCAAGAGTATCGGCAATAGTCTGACGAAGGCCATACTTTTTAGGTACTTCAAAATCTATAATGGTGCAAGGGTCGTAAAGACCAACCTGAATTGCATTAACAACGAATGTTGCACCACGCAAAGCTTCTTTACGGTTTTCTACGCCTAAGTAGCACTCGATTTTACCGTAGCCACCCATGGTTTTCTGCATGGCTTCAAGAATAGTTTTACTTTGGTTAAGACGTTCACCATCAATGTCATAAAGAGCAAAGGTGCTGTCTCTTAATACCTCGGAGCCCATACAATCTCCGATAACATTTCGTGCAAAAACAGTACTGCCTGCACCCATAAACGTAATTTTCATTATTAAAACCCCTTTCGGTTTATCTGTTTATTTTATTCTGTTTATTTTATAATAATAAATTTTTAGTACTAATTCAATATTCGTAAATATAAAAAATAAGTGCTGACTTTTATACACTTTTTCGGTGATGCGAATTTTTGAACAAATTATCAATAGTGTTTTTTGTTGAATTGCACAAAAATCTCCTGATTGAAAAAAATTACTTGTGTGATACAATGGATGCATAAAGAGCTAAAAGAACAAAATTTTATAGAATGGGGGATACGTATGGTTAGTACCATCGTTTTTGTAATATGTAGTTTTGTTTTAGGTATAGGTCTTTTCGTGTTGAATTTTGTTCAAAGTATGCTAAAGTTATCTGAATATTCCCAAGATGCGATAAGTCAATTACAGTATTGGTATCTTATAGATGTTATCTTCATTATTGTTGCGTTGTTTTTGGTTATTGCCGTTGTTCTTGCTGTAATTTCAAAGATTAAGCCATTGCTTATAATGAAAAGCAAAAAGCGATTCACAGCAATTTTAGCAGTATTTTTCATTTCTTTTATTATTTCGTTGACTTTAGGGTCTTTTGTATCATTAAGCAATACTGTTGATTATAATCGTTCAAAAAACATATGGGGAGATATGGTATCCGAGAAACCAAATGAAGAAATTGAAGAAAAATATGAACCTTTGCTTCCGTTTTACGAGGAAATGAGTTCTGAATACCAGGATTCTGCGTATTATTGCATAACTAAAAAAACAATACCATATGCATCATATCTGCATATAGTGAACCATGGTGGTGCGAAAACAGATGATTTCGGATATGATTTAGAGGTTTTGGTTAGTGACAATAGAGATTTAACAGAGGTTTATGAAATCAGTAAATCGGAAATATATCATACAAGAATCGGGCCTGAAATGACTGAAAAGCGCGGAGAAGCGGTTTATTCCATTAGTGAATATGAAGATTGTCATGAAATCAGGATTATCCAAGATGATATGTTTTTCTCTGTTGTTTTCAATAATCTTTCCAGACTTAATGAAGAGAAAGAGTATGATTATGAAAAAATAGCACAGGATCTATTTGATTATGTGCAGAGTAAGCAAAGTGAGGTTTTGGATTGAGTCCGATTGGATGTCGGTGTCGATATGACACCGGCATTTTTTAATGTAAAAAGAGTATATCAATCTAATTTTCACAATAATATAAATTTTTATTGAATATTTATACATTTTATGGTAAGATGTTATACAAATATTTTATTCAGGGGTGGAATTATGCCTAAAGATACTATACAAATCTTAATTTCAATGGTAATCTACATGGCTGTAGTTATCGTTATAGGTCTTGTTTTTGCAAAACGTGCAAACAAGAGTTCCGAAAACTATTTCCTAGGTGGCCGTTCTCTCGGTCCTTGGGTAACAGCAATGAGTGCCGAAGCTTCCGATATGAGTGGTTGGCTCCTTATGGGTCTTCCCGGTGTTGCATATTGGTGCGGTCTTGCAGATGCTGCATGGACAGCTATCGGTCTTGCAGTTGGTACATACCTTAACTGGCTTATTGTTTCGAAAAGGCTCAGGCGTTACAGTGTAAGAGCAAACAACGCTATTACATTACCGGAGTTTTTCTCAAACCGTTTCCGTGAAGATAAAAAG